>JAKUTH010000038.1 GCA_022448085.1 Pseudomonadales bacterium
TTCCTCGATTGTCGTCAATTCGGCATACGAGATAGCGCCTGCCATCCATACCGACATCACTAGCCCAAGTCGCCAATTGCGCACTGTTATTCTCCCTCCGATCCCGGCCGTGACCGATGCCCTAACCGGAATTGCTCCGTAACGAATCGCTTCAGCTCGTCCCACCCGCGCGTTCTTCGCGGGATAGCAACTAACATACCAAAATCACGGAATAGCCGATGCCCCTTACCCAATCCACCTAACGATCCGTTGACACAACCAACGCTAAAGCGATTCGGGCAAATCAGCGTTATGATCAGATTAACAAGTGCGTTAGGTTTATGACGTTGGAAAAACTAACCGAGCAACAACGTGCGAGCTGGCACGTCGACGGTTATCTGAAGCTCGAACAGATACTCAGCGACGATGAGGTCACGTTCTTCAGCAACGAACTCGATCGTATCCGACAAGAACCCGGTTGGGAGCCCGTGCGGGATCCAACAATGCCCATCGGTCACTACGGTTGGCTTCCGCACGCAGACGATCTTGACCCAGACGGTTTCATGGACCGACGCGATCTGCTGCCTTACGGATCGGCATTTGTCGATCTACTCGACCGTAATCCTGTGTTCGATCTTGTCGTCGATATCATGGGGCCGAATATTCTTCTCAGCATGACCCAGGCGATTGTTCGGGCGTCGACAGACAAATTTCCGGGATACACACATACGGATGGCGGCGAGGGATTACGTCGCATCCGAGTTACCGAAACCAGTCTGCCACTGGCAATGAAAGCAATGTATTTACTGACCGATGTAGAAGAACCCGACTCAGGCAATCTGACCGTTTTTCCTGGGAGCCATATGCGTCCTTTCCCTTTTGACGCAAACCCTCCGATCACCCCCTATTCTCCAGGAGCAGCTCAGTTAACCGGCAAAGCCGGCGACTGCTTTCTCTTTCCACATGCGTTGTGGCATGGTCCTTCTCGGAATCGCTCTGATAAGCCACGAAAAACCCTGCTGTATAACTATTGCCAGCTTTTCCTTCGCCAATACGATTTCGAGGTGACGCCCCAAATCAAAAACCAATGCACCCCGCGGCAACTCCGGTTAATCGGGGATCTTGGTTACGACTTTCGTCCGGGCTCCTACTTTTATGTCCCCCTCGATCAGTCCGAGATTATTTGCAACGGTTAACAAAATCGATCTGTGCGCTAACCACATAAGTCGGCGGCTTTATTGGAAATACTGACGCCCCGACGGCCGAGACGCATGGGATTCCGGTCGTGTCCATTCGTACAGTAGCCGAGTGAAATACCCGTGGCAGGGTCCGCCCAAGCAATTTGGCCACCGGCCCCGCCGTGACCGAAAGCGAGCTCCGAATTCAAATGCCCGAATCCTCGAAAATTTCGCGCGTCATCACCGGCTACCACGATCCCCATCGCTCGATTGACGGGCCGATCAAACAGCATGTCACGGTAGTCCCCACTAATCACCGTTCGAGCCATCGAAAGAGTTTCGTCTTGCCAAACGACCGGTCCGCCTACCCGACCGCCGTGCAACAACCCTTGATAGAACAGTGCCAGAGCTGCCGCCGTCATGATGCCGCCTCCTCCGGGGACCCCTACCGCACGGATATCAGGGCGATCGAAACTTAGGATGGCATCCTCAGTAACCTCCGTGACGGGGGGTTCGGGCATACCCAATTTCGCGTAATCCTCACTAGTCATCACGTCTCCCACATGCATCTGGGGAGCCACCCTGTAATTTTCTGCGTCAGGTAACCCGACATAACAATCTGCAAGATCTAACGGCTCAATAATCTTCCGACGAACGAAAGTTGGAAAATCGATCCCACTTTTTCGTTCGATGATCTCCGCTATTACCCACATCGATGAGGTCGGGTGGTATTCGAAGCGTTCCCCAGGTGCCCAATTGAGTCGCCACGTAGAAAAGCGCGAAAGTCGCACATTTCGATCATTCCAATCCGTTGGTCGAAACGGAGCATGGGGAAACCCCGCCGTATGCAAAAAAAGTTGGTCTACCGTAATGGTTTCTTTACCGTTCGTGCCGAATTCAGGAACGATGTCTGCCACCGTCTCGCCAGGATCAAGGTCTCCCGATTCCATGAGTAACCATGCGGCCGCTGAGGTAAACGCTTTGGTTGACGAAAAAACGCAGTAAAGAGTTTCGTTGGTGGCTTCACCAAATGTTTCGAAATACGCGAGGCTACCGTGACGAGCAATCGCGATCTGGACTGATGGCAGAATGCCTTCCGCTACTTCACGCTGGGCGCGTTCCCGCAAAAGCTCTAATTTCTGTGGATCAATCCCTAATTCGCTAGGCGTCGCTATCTTTTCGTCAATCGATGGCATCTGGTCTTCCCCCCCTCCCGATCGTTCGCACCGACTGATCAGTATAGCCCGTTACCGGTGATAGAATCGGCCGTTCGGGCTTGTATGAAGGACATCCATGGACACCCGCAATGGTTTCGCCGAAGCGGTCGGTAATACACCGCTCATCCGACTGAATACGCTCTCTGATGAGACCGGTTGCGAAATTCTCGGCAAGGCCGAATTTATGAACCCAGGCGGATCGGTAAAGGATCGTGCCGCTTTGTGGATGATCGCGGAAGCAGAAAAGAGTGGAAAGTTATTACCGGGTGGCACCGTGGTTGAAGGAACCGCAGGCAATACGGGTATCGGGATTGCGCACATATGCAACGCCCGAGGTTATCCGTGCATCATTTATATGCCGGACAATCAGTCTCCCGAAAAGGTTGAAATTCTAGAAACCCTCGGGGCCGAAGTGCGCGTCGTGCCGACCGTACCGTACAAGGACGAGATGAATTACCAAAAGCAAGCGGGGCGATTCGCCGAGTCCCTCGATGGCGCCGTCTGGGCGAATCAATTCGACAACACAGCGAACCGGCTGGCGCATTACGAATCAACCGGACCTGAAATCTGGCGGCAAACGGAAGGTCGGGTAAACGCCTTTGTCTGTTCGGTTGGAACAGGCGGCACCCTGGCGGGCGTCTCGCAGTATCTAAAGGAACAAAATCCTTCCGTAGAGCTGGTTCTTTCTGACTGTATGGGGAGCGCGCTCTACAACTACATTACCAACGGCGAAGCCGTGATGAGTCCAGGGCCCTCGATCACCGAGGGTATCGGCAACAGCAGGGTGACAGAGAACCTGAGCGGTGCAAAGATCGACTGGGCGCTTCAGGTCGCAGACCAAGACATGGTCGACATGGTTTATCGTTTATTGCGTAACGAAGGCTGGTTTCTCGGTTCAAGTACTGGCATCAATGTCTGCGGCGCTGCAGCCGTGGCTCGTAAGCTCGGACCTGGGCATACCGTCGTGACCGTGCTCTGTGATGGCGGAGGCAAGTATCAGTCGCGACTCTTTAATAAGACCTTTTTAGAGGAGCAAGGCCTGCGCGTCGACTGACGATGATCAGCGGCGCGCGGTGAACATTCCCTCATATACCTTTAAAAGATACCTCGCGCTTTTCAACAAATGCTTTCGCAGCTTCCTTGTGATCTTCCGTCAGGCCCGTATGGATATGGTGGGTCGCCTCAATATCCATACACTCGCCTAATTCAGTCCCCATCGCCGCCCGATTAAAGTTTTCCTTCATGTATCGGTACGCAACGGGTGGCCCATCGGCAAGCCGACGCGCCATCGCCATGGTCGCTTCTTCCAGTTCTTCGTCAGCAAAAACGCGGTTAGCAATACCCAAGGCCAGACACTCCTCCGCTCCAACACGATCGGAAAGGTAATAGAGTTCGCGAGCTTTTCCAGGGCCCACTAGGTGATGCAGAAACCAGGTGCCGCCGTAATCTCCACTAAACCCCACTCGGGCGAACGCAGTGGTAATAAAAGAACTCACTGCCATAGTCCGCATATCAGCAGCCAAGGCGATCGAAAGTCCGGCACCAGCCGCTGGCCCAGGGATCATGGCAATTACAGGTTTCGGCATGTCGTACATTCGGCCCGCTGTCTTTCGATGATCGAGTCGCTGTTCGTATATTCGCTCGTCTAAGGTGCCGACCTCGTCGCGCCCAGCCGCCATCTGCTTGACGTCTCCGCCTGCGCAAAACGCGCCACCCGCTCCGGTCACCACGACCGAACGGACGCTGTGACTTCGGGCCGCGTAATCCAGCGCGATACCCATTCCATCCTTCATCGCATCGGTAAGTGCATTCCTCGCCTCCGGTCGGTTGAGGGTAATCACCTCGATACCATTAGCTTCATAAGCCAAACACTCTTCAGTGCCTGTATCGATGTCAGTTCGAGACATGTTCAATCTCCTTCAGTGAATCGTTACGCGAGCCGCTGGAACCGACAAACCCGCCACATCGCTCCGGTATCGATAGATAGCCCCTTCGCGTTCTCCATCGCTACCGTCGGACCCCGAAACGATATAGAGATCCCTCAGGTCGTCGCCCCCAAAACAAACGCTTGTACACATGGGCACCGGAATCGTTAGGGTCTCCCGATGCGCACCGTCGGATCCGTATACGCCCACGCCCGAGCCACCCGCTAGAGCGATCCAGACCGCCCCGTCCTCAGACACTGCCAAGCCATCTGGAACCCCCGTTTCGGTCGTGATAAAGACTTTTCTGTCGCCCAACGTTCCATCACTGCTGACCGGGTAACAAAAGACGCACTGGCGTCGTGAATCCGCATGGTAAAGCGTCGAGGCGTCCGGGGAGAAAGCCAATCCATTCGTTAAACGTACGTCGGTCGCCACCACTTGTACGGAACCGTCTAAGTCGATGAGATAGAGATTGCCGGGCTTCGGCACACTGCCCTCGTCAAATACGGCGCTTCCGAGCGAACCCGCGTAAATTCGACCCGACGCATCTGTCGTTAGATCGTTGTACCCAACGTTGTCCTTTTCGGGATCTCGATCCAGAAGGACGTATGTCTCATCAGGGCTATCAAATTTCTTAAAGGCGATGTTGCGGCCGCTGACGACAAGGCCACCGTCCGTGTGTAAACACAAGCCACCGATTCCCTTGCGATGCGGAAAGACCACTTCCGCGGTGCCATCCGCTTTCAAGCGGTAGACTCCACCACCGTGTACATCGCTGAAAAAAAGGCCGCGTTCGGGATCCCACACCGGTCCCTCAACCAAGCCGAAACCACGCACTAACTCTTCCATGGCGTCCCCCTGGGTCGTGACATTGGCATAGCCGCATGCGGCCGGCAACCGCGAAAACGGGCCGATGAACGCTGACTATTGCCGGACGAATTCCTCGTTAACACGCATATCAAGCGCGGCATCGAAAAGTGCGCGGGCATAATCCGTGGTCGGGGTCTCGAAAACTTGTCGCGCCGGCCCCTGTTCCACAATCTCGCCCTCACGCATGACGATCAGCCAGTTAGCAAGAGCGCGGACAACTTTAAGGTCATGGCTGACGAACAAATAACCAAGTCCGTGCTTTTCTTGTAGGTCCCGTAACAAATCGACGATCTGAGCCTGAACGGACATATCGAGTGCCGACGTGGGTTCATCTAAAACCACAAACTTGGGTCGCAACACCATCGCTCGAGCAATCGAAATTCGTTGACGTTGACCGCCCGAAAATTCGTGGGGATATCTGTCCATCATCCCGGCTTCAAGACCCACCTCGGCTAACACTTCAGCGACTCGCGCACGACGCAGATCACCCCCGATCTCCGGTTCGTGCACGCGCAAACCTTCCTCGACGATATTTTGTACCGTCATGCGTGGAGACAAACTGCCATAGGGGTCCTGAAAAACAATCTGCATGTCTCGCCGCATGGAGATCAACGACTTTTTCTTGACACCTTGAAGGTCGTGGCCGTTAAAACGAACTAGCCCTTCACTGTGCAGCAACCGCAGCATGGCGAGGCCCAACGTCGTCTTGCCAGACCCCGACTCGCCAACCACTCCCACGGTCTGCCCCGCGCGAACAACGACATCGACGCTATCAACGGCCTTGAAAAACTTTTTACCGAACCATCCCTTATTGACCTGATAACTGACCGTCAAATCGCGGACTTCAGCTACCACCGGCGGGGAACCCTCTGCGGGGGCAGGTTCCCCTTTAGGCTCCGCGGCAAGTAAATGACGCGTGTATTCGTGGGTCGGCCGGTCAAAGATGGCCTCGCGTGATCCGCGTTCGACGATCTCCCCCTCGGTCATTACACAAATGCTATCTGCCATGGTGCGAACGATGCCGAGGTCGTGAGTGATGAGCATCAGCGCCATGCCCATCTCCTTTCGAAGGTCATTTAGGAGCTGCAGAATTTGGGCTTGAATGGTTACATCAAGAGCCGTCGTGGGCTCATCGGCGATTAGGAGTTTGGGCTCATTGGCTAGCGCCATCGCGATCATTACACGTTGCCTTTGACCCCCAGAAAGCTGGTGGGGATAGTCGCCCAACCGCGTCTCCGCATCCTGCAGACCAACCTGATGCAACAACTCGAGCGTCCTATTTCTGGCGTCCTTAGTCGACAAGCGCTTATGGACAACGAGGGCCTCGCCAACTTGTTTTGCGATCGTGTGAAGAGGGTTCAACGACGTCATCGGTTCTTGAAAAATCATGCTGATCACGCCCCCTCGTATTTTGAGGAGTTCGCGATCATCAGCGCCCATCACCTCCATGCCATTGACGGTGATACTACCGGCCGGATGATTCGCAAGCGGATATGGCAACAACTGCAGGACAGAGAGCGCTGTCACGGATTTCCCCGAACCGCTTTCTCCGACTAACGCAAGTGTTTCGCCAGCATCTATCGTGAAAGAAACTCCGCGAACCGCGGGATCGCGGCCGAAGCTCACGTGAAGGTTATTTACTTCCAATAAACTCGACAAATGTCCACTCCCCAACCCGCCAATCGTCATATAACTCGGTCGGTGTCCACTATCGGATTACCGTCACCCGTAGTCCTAATCCCGTCGTGCCCACAACGACAACGCACAAGAACCGGATCGGCGAGACAATGTCATGCTACCGTATTAGGACATGTTTGTTTGTACGTCAGACATTACCGCTCGCGCTGTCGTTCAACGTTACGAATATGCGATCGAATTGATGCCTGGGAAAGGCCTAACTAGTCGGAAGCACTGATGCGTCTTCATGTCGTCGACGGCACCTTCGAGCTCTATCGAGCTCACTTTTCACGACGACCCGAACGCGTGGCTGTGGACGGGTCCGACGTCAAAGCCACGTTGGGCGTTATGGACTCGCTGCTAGCGCTTTTCAGCGATCCAAGGGAACACGCGACCCACATCGCGGTGGCATTTGATAACCCGATTGAATCATTTCGCAACGACTTGTTTGCCGGCTACAAAAGCGGTGAAGGGATGGAGCCCGCTCTTGTCGCGCAAATGGATTTGGTCGAAGAGGCCGTCGAGGCGCTAGGTATCGTGGTTTGGTCAATGGATCGTTTCGAAGCCGACGATGCCCTTGCTACGGCAGCCAATCGCTGGCGAGAGGCAGTAACTCAGGTCAGGGTGATGACGCCCGACAAAGATCTCGGTCAGTGTGTCACCGGTTCCAAAATTGTTCAGGTCGACCGAATTCGCAACCGCGTCATCAATGAAGATGGCGTGCGTGAGCGAAACGGTTGCGGCCCGACGAGCATCCCTGATTGGCTCGCGCTGGTAGGCGATTCCGCGGACGGTATCCCGGGCGTTCCGGGTTTCGGCGCAAAAACCGCAGCGAAACTACTATCGGTCTATGGTTCGATAGAGGCGATCCCTCCAAATTGTGACGATTGGGCGGTATCCATTCGCGGGGCACCGAGACTCGCGACAACACTCCAAGAACATCTCGACGAGGCCAGGTTATACCGTGTCCTCGCTACCCTTGCGACGAACGTGCCCCTGGAAGAAAACCTGGACGACTTACGCTGGCGAGGCGCCGATCCCAGCCTCTATCAAAGCATCAGCGAACGCTTAGGTACCTGGACACCTGAACCATTACGTTGGCGCTCCACGCGATAGCCACAATCTTATTTGTCGAAACTTGCCGCATGCACGTCGGCAATTTAGATCTTAAAGATTTCTTCTAAACAACGAAAATAGACGTTCCCAGTGCCGCTCTGCTGATTCTTTGTGATAAATGCCTTCTCGCTGTGGGAACACGAATCCGTGGGCCGTATCCGGATACCACTCGATCCGGTAATCGATCCCCGTTGACGCAAGATGAGTATCCAGTTTTTCGACCATTTCTGGCGGCGCCCAATCGTCGGTTTCGGCACAACCAAAGTAGATCTCGCCTTGAATCCTGTCCGCGGTCAAGTGGGGCGAGGTATCTTCATCAGTAAACAGCCGCACACCGTGCAAAGAAGCGCTTGCTTTGATTCTTTCAGGAAATTCCGCTGCTGCTGCGAAAACGAACGGACCGCTCATACAGTAACCAACCGCACCAACCGGGCCGTCCGAAGCCAATTTCTCCCCTTCGAGAAACGCCAAAATAGCCCGCGTGTCCTCGCACACAACGGCATTAGAGAGGTTGTCCATGAGTTCGCGCATTCTTTCGCGTGTCGCGTCAGGCATGCCCAAATGAAATTCAGAGACGTCACGGTAATAAAGGTTGGGTAGAACAACATAATAGCCGACCGTCGCAATACGCCGTGCCATATCATGCAACTCTTCACGCTTGCCCGGCGCATCCATATAAAAAATGACAGCCGGGTACGGTCCTCCTTCTTCGGGATAGGTGATGAATGTATTCATCGCGCCATCCGCCGTTTGAATCGTCGTGTGCTGCTCCTGCATTCATCTATCTCCTTATCTAGTTCCGAAATCAAAATTGCCGCCTTCGCTATACGATCGTAGCAATCGGCGAGCCGTGGTCTGGACATGCACTTCGTCGGCACCATCGTATATGCGTGCGAATCGCGCCTGACGATACATTCGTTCTAACGGCGTATCTTCCGTCACTCCTTTCGCGCCATGCACTTGGATCGCTCGATCAATGGCGTTGTGCAACATCGACGCGCCGTACACCTTAATCAACCCTATTTCGATTCGAGCTTCGTCTCCTTGGTCGATCTTTTGGGCCGCATGCAGTGTGAGCAATCGACTCGCTTGAATTTCGCACGCGGTATCGAAAATAAACTTCTGGATTTGCTGGTGTTCAGCCAACGGTTTACCGAAGGCAACGCGTTCGTTTGCTCGATTACACATCAGGTCGAACGCGCGTTGGGCCTGCCCGAGCCATCGCATGCAGTGAAAAATTCGACCCGGGCCGAGACGATCCTGGGCGATTTTGAATCCGTGCCCCCGTGTACCGAGCAAATTCTCTTTCGGAACCCGAACGTCGTCGTAAACGACCTCGTAGTGGCCGTCAAATTCACCCATCACTGCGACATCGCGAACGATGTTGTATCCGTCGGTATCGGTGGGGACGATGATCATGGAGAAAGAGGCATGCGGAGGCGTATCGTCTGGCTCCGTACGAACCATGGCGGTGGTATAGGCCGCAGTCGCCGCCCCTGATGTGAACCACTTACGGCCATTAATTACCCATTCATCTCCTTCGAGTTCGGCCCGAGTTTGCAGTTGGGTCGGATCAGAACTCGCCACATCCGGTTCGGTCATCCCAAAACTCGGGAAAACTTCCCCAGCGACCAGTGGATCGAGGTATTTTTCGCGCCACTCTGGACTTGCGTAGCGATTTAGCATGATCGAATCCTGCAGCGAGTGCGTACCCAATGCGACCGTTGCAAGGCTCGAGCGACCGACGACCTCATTAACAAACACATAATCCATAAAGGGGAGACCGCCACCGCCAAGTTCCTCCGGATGACCCAGCGCCCATAGATGTTCGTCTTTCGCTTTTTGCATCAACCCCCTCATTAAGCCTCGACGGTTTTCGGGTGTTTCTTCATAGAGCGTGCTCTCCAATGGATAAATTTCTCGCTCAATAAAATCCAAAACCTTGGCGCGTAACGGAATGACGTGGTCCGGTATCGTCAAATTCAACATGCTCTTACCTCTATGCTTGGAACCCCATTAAACTCCACCAACGACAAAAAGGAAGGGTTGCAGATCATGGCGACATTCGATCTGACTGGACGAACGGCGCTCGTCACCGGCGGCAACGGAGGTATCGGCCTAGGTATCGCTGAGGCACTCGCCGAGGCAGGAGCGAATGTAGTGATCGCCGGTCGCGACGAGGTAAAAAACCAAGCAGCATCCAGCCAAATTAGTCGCAACGGTGGACGATGCCGACCCGTGCGCTGCGATGTAGACGATCTCGAAGACATCGACGCCACCATAGACGAAACGATCAACGCCTTCGGCGGCTTACAAATTCTCGTCAATAACGCGGGGATCGCGGCGGGTGAATCGCCTGAGGATATGTCGGACGCTCTTTGGGACAGCGTTGTCGCCACCAACCTACGGAGCGTTTTTCGCTTTTCACGGCAAGCGTTTCAGGCAATGAAACAAGCCGGATTCGGGAAAATTATCAACATTGGTTCGATGTATTCGCTGTTTGGTAGTGCGCAGGTGCCCAATTACTCTGCCAGTAAAGGCGGCGTAGTACAGCTTACAAAATCCCTCGCCGTTGCCTGGGCCCCCCACCATATTGAGGTCAATTGCATACTCCCTGGCTGGATTACTACAGACATGACCCGACCCGTTATCGACAATGAACCGTTTCATCAACAAATCGTTCAACGGACACCGGCAGGCCGGTTTGGTGAACCTAAGGAATGCGGCGGCGCCGCTGTTTTCTTCGCAAGTTCCGCGTCGGATTTTGTGACGGGCCAATCGCTGGCTGTGTGTGGAGGCTTCAGTATTGCGTAGCCTACTGATCACCTTTGTACTTTTCTTTCAAACCACCTGTTTAGCTCAAGCATCGGCGATTGTTGAGGCGTGCACTAATTTAATTCACGACTATGCGTACAGCCGTGATCACGACGACCCTGACGGTTATGCCAACGTATTCGCCAAAAACGGAGTCTTTTTGTTCCGCGGTCAACGGTTTGAAGGCCGTGCCGCGATTCGCAAACGCATGCTCGACAGTAGTGGCCAAACCACCAGGCATGTTATGAGTAATGTTCAGGTCACCGTCGAAACGCCCGAAAAAGCGCGCGTCGTTAGTTACGTTACCGTCACCATCGCGACCGCGGCTGAACTCCCCATTCAGGCATCCGGCACTACCGCGTTGGGGGAGTATCACGACATTTGCGCGAAAACAACTGAGGGATGGAAGATTCAAAAACGCCAATTCGTTGACGTCTTTACGTTCGGCGATTGACGTCCAACCGATAGGCGGCTACGGTTTAAACCCCACCATAGAGGACACCACGTTGCCACAAAAAGACCTCAAAACCGCAGGTCTAAAAGTGACGCTTCCGCGTCTCAAAGTCCTTGAGGTACTGGAAGCCGGAGGGCCCCATCACCTGTCGGCAGAAGACGTCTATCGAAAACTCATCGCCAGTGACGAATCCGTAGGTCTAGCCACCGTGTACCGAGTGCTCATGCAATTTGAATCCGCCGGTATTGTCGAGCGACACAACTTCGATGACGGCCATGCCGTCTACGAGTTAGCCCATGAAAGCCATCACGATCACATGGTCGATATCGATACCGGTGCCGTAACTGAGTTTGTCAGCGACAACATTGAGAATCTGCAAAAGGAACTCGCTCACGAATATGGTTTTGACTTGGTCGATCACGAACTGGTGCTTTACGTTCGAAAACGAGATGAGACCTGACCGGCAAGCCAACCATAAGCCCATCTCGTAAAAGCTCATAGTCGACGATTTCAACACTATTCGCGAATGAGAATTATTTGCGATTAGGGTACGCTTGACGGATGTTGTCCGTCCAACAACTTGCCATCGGTCAAACCGCAACCATCATTGGGTTCCGCGATGCGAGTGCCTACGTCGCGCGTTTGCAGAGCTTGGGACTGGTACGAGGAACTCAATTCGAAGTCGTTCGTACCGCCCCGTTGGGCGACCCCATCGAGCTTAAATTACGCGGATTTCGGTTGGCTATTCGTGCCAAAGAGGCAGATTGCCTCCTAATCGCAACCGAAGAACCGTCCACGTCATTTCACCCTCGGACGTCAAATTGATGCTTACGATCGGCTTGGTTGGCAATCCAAACAGCGGAAAGTCCACGGTATTTAACGCCCTCACCGGCGCTCGCCAGCGTGTTGGTAATTGGCCCGGTGTCACCGTGGAAAGAAAGTCGGGTCAATTCGTTCACCATGAAAACACGTTTGAAGTTATCGACCTACCGGGTACGTACAGCCTCGACTCGGGCGATGCTACCGAAGCAATCGATGAGCGAATTGCGCGCGAATTTATTTCCGGTCCTTCCGTAGACGTCATCGTCAACGTTATTGACGCCACCAGCCTATCCCGAGGCATTTTTCTGACCACGCAATTGCGAGAAAAATCGACGCCCGTTGTGGTCGCGCTCAATATGCTCGACAGCGCCGAACAACTAGGCATCGAGATCGATGTCCCGCAACTCGCCAAGGATCTTGCCTGTCCCGTGATTCCGATGGTAGCCACCCGAAATCGCGGTATCGAGGAACTAAAGAACAGTTTATGCGTCGTCACGTACCGATCATTTTCCGTCCTTGACGACTCCGCCGAGCGCTACGCATTGATTGACGAAGTCGTAGAACGCAGCGTGGTCGAATCCAAACGAACGCGTCCAATTACCGACCGCATAGACCAATTGGTATTAAACCGATACTTCGCCTTTCCATTTTTTCTTGGCGTGATGTACCTGATGTTTATGTTTACGATCAACGTCGGTTCGGCTTTTATCGATTTCTTTGATATTGCCGGCAATGCCCTATTTGTTGACGGTCCACGAACAGTTCTTGGACAAATCGGATTTCCCGCTTGGCTTATGACTTTCATTGCCGATGGAATTGGTGGGGGCATCCAACTGGTCGGAACGTTCATTCCCGTTATCGCTTGTCTCTTCCTCTTTCTGACCTTTCTAGAAGACACCGGGTACATGGCACGAGCCGCTTTCGTTTTGGATCGGCTGATGCAACGGCTTGGTCTCCCTGGCAAATCTTTCGTTCCGTTGATTGTCGGATTTGGTTGCAACGTCCCAGCGGTGATGGCGACGCGGAGTCTCGACAATCAGCCTGACAGAATTCTCACAACTATCATGGCGCCGTTTATGTCGTGTGGAGCACGGCTGACGGTATACGCGTTATTTGCAGCAGCATTCTTTCCCAACAATGGACAAAACATTGTTTTCGCGCTCTATTTCATCGGTATTGCTGTTGCTGTCGTTTCGGCAATGGTGGTTCGTCGCCACTTGCTGCACTCAGGCACGTCTACCTTCATCCTCGAACTTCCTGCTTATCATATGCCCACCCTAAAAGGTGTCCTGATTCATACCTGGCAAAGGCTTTCAGGCTTTGTTACTCGAGCAGGTAAAGCCATCGTGATGGTGGTGGTGGTTTTAAATGTGGTCAATTCCGTCGGTACCGATGGCAGTTTTGGCAACGAGAACACAAACGACTCGGTCCTTTCTGCGATCGGACGAACGATTACCCCGGCCTTTCGACCCATGGGCATCGACGACGATAATTGGCCAGCCACCGTTGGAATCTTTGCCGGCATCTTTGCGAAGGAGGTAGTGGTTGGAACCCTCGATGCCCTGTATAGCCAAACCCCCGTGGGCGAAGCAGACTTCAATCTATTGGACGAATTTAGTACGGCCGCGCAAACCATTCCGAAAAACCTTTCCGCGCTCGTTTCAACCGTCACGGACCCGCTTGGCCTAGACTTGGGCGAACTCAGCGATACGACTGCGGCCGCAGATAATCAAGCCGTCGAACTCAACACAATTGCCGCAATGCGCTCATTATTCGACGGCGAATTAGGGGCGTTCAGCTATTTATTGTTCATATTACTTTACATGCCCTGCGTCGCCACGATCGGGGTAATCTATAAAGAACTTGGACCCTTCTGGGCTGTCTTTAGCACGGCCTGGAGCGTCGTCGTCGCCTACGCCGCCGCGGTCGTTTGTTATCAGGTCGGCGGTGCCATCGAGCATCCCCTGCAGACATTGTTTTGGTGCATCACCATGCTCGCTATTGCAGGGCTCATGTTTACCGTGCTGATCCGATGGGGCATTCGGCGCGGGAAAACCGACACTCTCATCCCGGTGATGCACGTGGATTGAGAAATAATGGCCTCTGTCGCTCAACTTGGGGCAGAGATCTGGGACTGAATGTAGTTCTCGATACCCGTTTTATCAATCAGTTCAAGTTGCGTTTCGATCCAGTCGACGTGCTCTTCCTCTGATTCGAGAATGGATTCAAATAATTCCCGGCTGACATAGTCGTTACTTGCCTCTGCAAATTCGATGGAATCGCGAAGATCGGGCATCGCCGCGTTCTCAAGAGCCAAGTCACACTCGAGCATCTCCTTCACGCCCTCACCGATCATTAGCTTGCCCAAATCTTGCAAATTGGGAAGACCATGAAGAAACAGAATCCGTTCGATCAACGCGTCAGCGTGTCGCATTTCGTCAATCGATTCTTTTTTTTCGTATTCGCCGATTCGCTCTAAACCCCAGTCAGAGAACATCTTAGCGTGGAGGAAGTACTGATTGACCGCCGTCAGCTCGTTCTTTAGCGCGCGATTTAGATGGATGATGATATCTGGGTCTTGTGGCTTCATAAGAAGTCCTCTAGTGACGCGATCATCGTACCCTCGAACTGCATCAATGTATACCTAAGTTATTGATATTAATAATAAAAATCATTAACAGATGCCAATAAAACGCAGTCACATTTGTAGTTGATATTGCTAATCATTCTCATTTACACTTCGAATACGATGTATATCTGTCTTTGCCATGCTGTGAGAACCGTCGAAATCAACGACGCTGTAGCTGCCGGTCATCGTGATCTTGAGGCCATCGCCAAGGAACTTGGCGTTGCAACCAACTGCGGAACATGCGCAGGACACGCGCAAGCAATAATCGACTCAGCTCTCGCTAAAGATACACCCAACGAAACCCAATATTACGCCGCCTGATCTCGCACCGTTTCGACCCCAGGCTTTATACCACCGCGCGATCTCTCGGTTTTGCACCTCTTCTGTACGACAAGCATCAGGACCCGTCATCGGGAAAACGCTCCGCTTCAACGAAGAAGTTCGAGCCAATGAACAACCGGGACATCAGCGACCGTACCCATATGCATTTGACAGCCGATATTGGCAGTTGCGATCAACTCGGGTTGATTTGCCATTAACGAATCGATCTTTCGCTGCCGCAGTTGACGAGAAAGCTCCGGTTGTTCAATGGAATACACCCCCGCAGACCCGCAACACAGATGAACGTCTTTTACCGGAACCAATTCGTACCCAGTTTTCGTCAAGATCGATTCAACCATGCCTCGAAGTCGTTGACCGTGTTGCAAAGTGCATGGTGGATGCCATGCCACCCGCGTGACGTCCTTTCGTTTCTTGGAAAACGTAAACGCTTGCAGATACTCCACCGCGTCGACAACCTTCGCCGAAAACGCGCGGCCCTCGTCCGAGCCAAGTAAACGTCCGTATTCCTTAAGCGTCACGCCGCAGCCGCTCGCCGTCGAAATCACCATCTGAAGCCGCGAGGAATCGAGCGCCTGCACGTTGTTCTGCATTTGGTTCAAAGCGTCGTTATGAAGACCCGCATGCAATTCCATACCACCGCAACAACGCATCTCGTCAGAAAAGCGAAAGGCAATTCCCCTTATTTGAAGCAAACCCGCCAGATGATCGTTGACTTCCGGGGTGACGACACTTTGAACGCAACCCCGCATGATCAAGACTGAAGCATCGTCCGATCCAACCGATTCACCCCTGCGAGGCAAATATGCGAGTGTCTCGCGCAAAGACGCGGGCAAGATGAACCGCACCGGGCGGCCCAACCTCATGATCAAACGAAGCCAATTCGGGTGACGTACGAGAACGAGCAACAGCTTCGTCAGCCACGTAGGCTTCGAAAATCCACTACGCCGCAAAACGTCCCGACCGATTTCGGCCAACTCGCCGTATTCAACCCCAGACGGGCACGTCGTCTCACACGCCCGACACGTCAAGCAGCGGTCAAGATGGTTAGCCGCAATAGGATTGGCGGTACCGCTTTCTAACAAATCTTTGATGAGGTAAATGCGTCCGCGCGGACCATCCAACTCGTCGCCCCGTTCAAGATATGTCGGACAGGTCGCATTGCAGAATCCACAATGCGTACAACGCCTAAGTATCTGATCCGCCCTCCGGCCAGTTTCGGTTTCCAAGAACGACGCTGGTAGCTTCGTTTGCACTCAGACAACCATCCCACGATTAAAAATATCTTGAGGGTCAAACGCAGCTTTAAGCCGACGTACATACTTGTCTTCGGTGCCGATCGGCTTCGAAGAGTCAGCGGCCACGTTACGAAACGGCGTCGCATGCTCGCCCTCTCCAAGCTCGATCACGGACTGGGCGTCGTCCGTGTATGCCCACACCTGAGCTCCGGCCCATTCGACCAATTGCTCTTGACAATTCTCCGGGTGCGAGCTGGATCCTCGCGCTAGCGAAACCCGCCATAGAGGGCGATTCCCCTGAAAAAATGGATGCTCGTGATCCCGAACTTGATCCCAAAAAGACTCTTCGACCTCTAGGTCGGCACCTAGTGTTTCTGACGCATCTTCAACGGCTGCTTCGTTTCCTGAAAGACGGACGTATAGATGATTATCGACGTAGCACGAGCCGCTAATCGGAAAGGACTTGCGAAGAAGATTGAGCGAACGACCGCAAGCTTCAACACGATCAACGGCGACGACGGCCGTACGGGTGTATTCCGGTCTCGGTAGCACCTTGAGACTGGCGCTTAGGATTAGTCCAAGGGTTCCTCGCGCTCCTACCATCAAGCGGGAAACATCGTACCCCGCAACATTTTTCATGACTTGGCCACCGAACTGCATACGTTCGCCATAGCCGTTAACCAACTCCACACCCAACAATCCGTCTCGAACGGAGCCTTGCCATGGCCGAGCAGGACCAGAAAAGCCTGCGGCAATAGCACCCCCAAGCGTACCCTTGCCCCCAAAATGCGGGGGATCACAAGCCAGCATTTGATTCTCGGCACCAAGGGCCGCATCCAACTCGCTCAACAAGGTGCCCGCACGAGCCGTGACAACAAGCTCGTCGGGCCGATATTCAATAATGCCCGTGTGACCGCGAGTCGAAAGTAACTCGCCGTCAGCGCGCGGACCAAGAAAGGCTTTGCTGGCTTCGCCTTCAATGGAGACCGCTCGATCTCTCTCCAATGCGGAGCGCACCTGGGTAATAAGCCGTTCCGAATCATCCCCGGTCATCAAAAGCGTTCCAGTTCAGGGTGCGGCACTTTGCCTTCGTGAACGTGCATACCACCTAATTCCGAACAACGCGCAAGCGCCGGCACTGCCTTACCAGGATTCATCAACGCCCCGGGGTCGAACGCAGCTTTCAAGCGATGAAATTGATTGAGCTCCGCCTCGCTAAACTGGAGACACATTTGATCAAGCTTTTCCACACCAACGCCATGTTCACCGGTAATCGTGCCACCCACGGCAACACAATATTCAAGAATTTTCCCGCCAAATGTTTCAGCCCGCTGAAGCTCGCCCTCTTTATTCGCATCGTAAAGAACCAGGGGGTGAAGGTTACCGTCTCCCGCATGAAAAACGTTAGCAACCGGCAACTGATAAACCGTCGACAACCGTGTTATTTCGGACAATACCCGTCCGATCGCATGGCGAGGGACCGAACCATCCATGCAGTAGTAGTCTGGCGCGAGTCTTCCCATCGCGGGAAAGGCCGCCTTCCGGCCCTTCCAAAAGAGTTCGCACTCTTCCTCGGTAGTAGCCGTACGGACATTGATCGCCCCTTTAGTCTTCATGATGTCGGAAACGCGACCCGCGTCGGCCTCAACTTGGCTCGCGCTGCCATCCAATTCACACAGGAGAATCGCAGCCGCATCGATGGGATATCCAGCATGCACGTATTCCTCCGCCGCACGTATCGCGAGGGCATCCATCATCTCTAATCCAGCCGGAATCACCCCAGCACCGATAATGGCGCTGACCGAATCACCCGCCTTCGGAAGGTCATCGTATACCCCAAGCAAAACTCGTTTATCTGGGGGCTCGGGTAAAAGCTTGACCGTCACTTGAGTCACAACCCCAAGCATTCCTTCCGACCCCATCATCAGGGCCAGCAGATCGTATCCAGGGCTGTCATAGGTTTTACCGCCAAGGACTAGCTCTTCGCCCTCGATGGTTTGTACGCGGATACCCAATACGTTGTGAACCGTCAATCCGTATTTTAGACAATGCACACCGCCGGAATTTTCCGCGACGTTGCCGCCAATGCTGCACGCAATCTGAGAGGACGGATCGGGTGCGTAATAGAGCCCGTGCTCGCGTACCGCATCTGAAATCGCAAGGTTGGTGACACCTGGCTCAACGGTTGCCGTACAAGCATCTAGATCAACTTCAATGACTTTGCTCATCTTCGACATGGTGAGCAAAACGCCATCCTGTATCGGCCGAGCCCCACCCGACAATCCAGTCCCTGCACCGCGAGTGACAACGGGCACACCGTGATCGCGGGAAATTTGGAGCACCGACCGCACTTGCTCAACGGTTTCGGGCAACACAACAACCCATGGCCGTTCACGGAAGGCCGTAATTCCATCGGTTTCGAACGGCCGCACTGCAGCCCGATCAGTGATGATCGACTGTGGCGGTAAATGAGCTCGAAAAAGCTCCAGCACCCGCGGATTAGACATCTGTAGCGACCGTCCAAGAATTTCTCATCATACAACCGTCACGATTCGTTCATAGAGCCCCAACCCCACGATAGTGTAGCTGCATTCGAGAGAGCCTCCGTTTGCGATCGACCGCTTTGACGGGGCAAACTTAACGCAAAAGGGGGAAACACATTGCCTTACGATCTTGTTATCAAAAATGCACGTCTGGTCAACGAGGGCACCATTATTGAAGGGGACCTCGCAATCGAATCCGGTCGCATCGTCCAAATCGGCGGCTCTCTTAGTGCCGCTAATGAGCTCGATGCCGTCGGGTCATGGCTCGTCCCGGGTATGATCGACGACCAGGTTCATTTTCGTGAGCCTGGGTTCGAGCACAAAGGCAGTATTGAGACGGAGTCACGTGCTGCGATCGCTGGCGGCGTCACCAGTTACATGGAGATGCCAAACTGCAATCCCCAAACTACGAATGCCGAAGCACTGCAACATAAATACGATCGGGCGGCAAAGCACTCGTTCGCGAACTACGGCTTTTATCTTGGCGCGACCAACGACAACCTTGAGGACATTAAGTCTATCGATCCATCCAGCGCCTGCGGCATCAAGGTCTTCATGGGGGCGTCGACCGGTAATATGTTGGTTGACGACCCCGACACACTTAATGGGATTTTCTCCTCTGCACCGATACTCATTGCCACTCATTGCGAAAACACACCCATGATTTTGGCGAATGAAGCCCGCGCACGAGAACAATTCGGCAACGATGTCCCGTTCATTGAACATGCGAACATCCGCTCGGCTGAAGTGTGTTACGCATCGTCTTCGTTCGCGGTCGAGCTGGCGCACACACACGGCGCGCGTCTCCACATACTCCATTTGACGACCGCCCGCGAAATGGAATTGTTCAACCCCGGTCCAATCGAAACTAAGAGAATTACGGCTGAAGCTTGTGTTCACCATCTTTTTTGTAACGACAGTTGGTACGCGACGCGAGGCGCAGACATCAAATGCAACCCTGCCATTAAACGGAGTGAGGACCAGGAAGCTCTTCTTGCTGCGGTGGTTGAAGATCGGATCGATGTCATTGCGACCGATCACGCGCCCCATACGGTTGAAGAGAAGGCACAATCCTACTTTGACGCGCCTGCCGGATTACCCCTCGTTCAGCACGCACTACTCACATTGATAGAGCACGTAAAAAACGGGGTCATGAGCATTGAAAAAGTAGTCCAAAAAACCGCACATGCGCCAGCACAGCTTTTCGACGTCAGTCGCCGCGGTTACCTTCGCGAAGGCTATTGGGCGGATCTAGTCATCATAGATCCGGATCGGGAGACAGTCGTAAATGACGAGCCGATATACGCCAAGTGTGGCTGGTCTCCTTTCAATGGTCTTACTTTCAGGTCCCGCATAACGCACACGCTTGTGAACGGAAAACTCGTTTACGAAGACGGTGAATTAATTGGCGATTCCCCTGCCATGGCGCTGGTTTACGAACGCTAACATCAACGCATTAGTGCTCGTGTTGCTCAGTCGAATACGCAGAGAGCTCGGAATTCGACACTTCGCCGAGCCGCAGGGTGATCGCCTACTTCAGGGTCATAAAACGCGGTATGGGGACACACCATCGCCTTGTCGGATCGGGAATCAAACTGTTTAAAGATGATGACCTCGCCCGGTTTCATCTGGGGAAAATAGAAAAAGCGGTGGTTCGGATTGTGCGCGGGAATCGCCGCATATGCGTTACCCGCCTGCTCCGTGAAGTGGTACTCACAAATGTCGTCCATCGAAAGCGTTCGCGCATCCAATACCGTTAACTGGTTCTGCTCCGCAGGCCTTTCAATGGGCGACCAAATATTGAACCAAGCGTAGTCCGTACCGGCGAGATCGCGCCCCAACATGCCGGCTTCTCGATCAGGTTTAGGTGTCAACGGATAATCGCAGTGAAGGTATCGAGAATACGCGCCCAAGAATGTCGAGGGATCTTCCGTACGAACTTGATGCCCAGAAACTTTCACTTCGATAGCACCACTAAGCGATTTGAGCATTGGGACAAGTGCTTCGTCGTAGCATGCACGGATCGCGTCATCATTATGAAAGTCGCTAACACCAAAATCGCATTCAGCGAATACAAACCCGTTAGTGTCCAGGTCAAGTTCACTCGCTGCATGCAAGGGGCGCGCATCGTAAATCTGAACTTCTCGGAGGGACGTATTCGCGCGACGCGTTTCTTTTGAATAAATGAAAGCCCGGTCAACGCGTTCTTTCCACTCGTCATTGATGTAGCGAACCTGGGCCGTGACATCACTCATGAAGGCAATTCTCCTAGATACTGCGCTGCCATACCACCAACAACGTCAAAGAACTCTGCACGTATCTCCGCAAGAATATCTGCCACCGGGCGAACCGCATCGATCCTACCGCAGACTTGTCCAGTCAGCGCAATGCTTGCTTCCATATCCCCACCGAAATAAAGATCCTTGGACGTACCAAATTCGGCCATGGCGTTGGTTTCGAAGTCCTTTTCCAGTCGCGTGGTCTTATCGGTTCGCAATGCGCGCAGGGCCGGAGAATTAAACCGGTTCAAGAAAACAGTGTCCGTTTCTTGCGCATCAACAATGGCATCCTTCCAGTTCTGATGGACGGGCGATTCAGCCGCCGAAACCATCCGGGTTCCCATTTGGATGCCCTCAGCCCCTAAAGCAAATGCAGCCGCCATCGAAGCGCCGTCTACAAATCCTCCCGCCGCGATGATCGGGACATCCACTTCAGCGCGTACTAACGGCAAAAGCACCATGCTCGCGACCTCTCGTGGATTCTTGAATCCTCCACCTTCGCCCCCTTCAACAATGAGGCCGTCAACCCCGCAAGATACCGCTTTTCTGGCGGCTGCCAGGCTCGGGACCACGTGGAAAACGGTCAATCCACCCGCTTTCAATTCGTCCGTGTATCGCTCCGGACTTCCCGCAGACGTCGTCACAAACTTTACTCCTTGATCGATTACAAAACGGACGATATCGGGGTCGCGTACAAAGGCCTGCGCGATATTGACGCCGAAAGGTTTATCCGTCAGCTCCCACATCTTCTGTATTTCAATACGAATTGCATCGAGTTCACCCGACGAGGTTTCGATGATTCCGAGCCCACCGGAATTGCTCACCGCCGACGCTAACTGAGACCGGGCAATCCAACCCATCGGAGCTTGAACGATGGGTAACTCCACGCCAAGCATGTCCGTTACGCGGTTTGAAAATTCCATGGCTTTACGTTCTCCCGTCGTAATCAAGGCGAACTATCACGAAGATCCGGAAGTGTGTAGCCTCGTTCTTCTAGATCAGCACGCACAATTTTCTTGTCCATCTTGCCCGTCGAAGTCAAGGGAATCTCGTCGACAAACAATATATCGTCCGGTAGCTGCCACTTCGCGAACGCGGTTGCGCAATGTTCTAGTATCCCCTCGGGCTCAACGTCAACGCCAGGCTCAAGGATAACCAAAGCGACCGGTCGTTCGTCCCATCGGGGGTGGGGATGAGCAACTACGCAGGCTTGCGCTATGCCGTCCATAGCAACGATGTGATTTTCGAGATCGACGGAAGAAATCCACTCGCCGCCACTCTTGACCAAATCCTTCGATCGA
Organism: Pseudomonadales bacterium; assembly: GCA_022448085.1. Lineage (GTDB taxonomy): Bacteria > Pseudomonadota > Gammaproteobacteria > Pseudomonadales > Azotimanducaceae > UBA11889. Next base: position 22,382 of record JAKUTH010000038.1, read on the forward strand.
TCCGAAATAATCAGATATTCCTCGGGATCGATCTTTCCAACATCACCGGTAATGAGCCAGTCGCCATGGAATTTCTCGGGCTGTGGATCATTAAAGTACTCCGAACAAATCCACGGACCACGCACCAAGATTTCGCCCACACTTTCCCCATCGTGTGGGACGCGATTGAACTCCTCGTCGAAAATGTCGAGTTCTAGACCTGGTATTAATTGGCCTGCTTTTGCAACGTTGTCGAACTGTTGATCAAGCGTCATCTCCAAGTGGCTTCGCTTCATCACCCGTCGAGATAACGTCGCCAGCGGACTCGTTTCCGTC
>JAKUTH010000039.1 GCA_022448085.1 Pseudomonadales bacterium
TACTTGAAGGCTCGATTGTCCGATGTCATTGGTGGCGCTGACATCAGCGCCGTGCTTGAGCAGTACCTTCGCGGTCTTCGCATTTCCCATAAATGCGGCCGTTATTAAGGGTGTTCCACCGTTACCATCGCGGATATCGACGAAGGCGCCATTCTTAAGCAACCACTCGGCGGCTTTGGCTGAATCAAAAAAGGCTGCGGCGTTGAGTGCGCTGCTACCGTTGGCGTCGGCCGCATTGAGATTGGTTCCAGCTGCCTGATGTTCTTTCAACGCACCGATGTTCCCGGTCGATGCCGCCTCCCAAAGATCGATGGATGGTGGCGCGGCGCTGAGAGCCTGAGATACCAGAAGCACACCAAGCGCGAATACACGCAGGAATAAGTCTCTTGATTTTTTCACGTTGATGCCTCCTTGGTAGTTAGAGATGAGGTGCCGAAGAATAGGGAGCCAGTCTACTTTTTAAATCAAAGCAGATTTTGTTCGAGAAACTTGGCAACTTCGAAGTAACTCCTTTGCCGATCGTTGTCTTTGAGCCAATTGTCACTCCTGCTCGACTCGACCATATATAGTCTGTGATCAACCCCTCCCTGCCGTAATTCGTCGACAAACGACTGCGCGTTACCATATTGGGCGTAGGCAAAATTTGCGAAACCTTGCAGCGGTTCTACCAGAAGGATGGGGTTTCTTATGGATCGTGCTCGCCACCGCGGTGAAGCGTCTTTTAAGATGTTGGCGCCTGGATCGACACCGACTTTTGTGAACGCATCACGTTCTTGTGCACCGCGACGCGGCATACGGTTCCAGTTCGCGAACAGGTCGGTATAAAAGTTGTCGATGGAGACCGCACATTTAAATAGGCCCGGTCGTTCGATAATAGACATGAGCGCTGCGTACCCACCAAAACCTTTTCCCACAAGGCAGACCTCGCCTGAGGTAACGCCAGCGTTTTTCTTGACCCAGCGAACCCCGGTGGCTATGTCATCGAGAATCATATTCCCCCACTGGCCAAATCCCGCCTTGGTATAACCCTTGCCAAAACCCGATGAGCCGCGATGATTTACTTCGAGTACGACGAACCCAAGGCTCGCGTAAAGTTGCGACTCCCAATCGTAACCCCAGGTCTCAGCTCCTCCGGGACCATTCCTGAGTAAGACGATTAATGGTCGCTTCGACGTCAACTTATTGGGAATGGTCAGGTAGCCGGGAATCCTTAAATCGTCGCGTGCAGGAAATTCGATCGGGTTGCGTTGTGCGAGGGGATACCCTTCGAGCTGCGGGAACCGATCAAATAGCTTTTGCATCCGGCTTGATTTGACATCGAACCAATAGTACTCACCCGGTATCGCATCGCTTTCGACAAGAATGATGGCGCCGGAATTATTCCGAGCAAAGCTTGTGATCGTGACGTTCGCGTTCTTGAAACTTTTCCTGGCTGCCTGATGGATTTGCGCGCCGAGGTGTTTAGGATTTGGGTAATGGTATTGGGGAAAGTGGTCGTCGTACTTGACCGCATATAGGGAATGTCCGCCATCGACGTAGTATGCGGATACGTCGGTCCTCGCGGGACGAAACACGGCCTTAATTTCCCCCGTTTTCAGGTCAAGGTAACTGAGCGCAGCTCTCTTCCCCGTAATGGTTTCAAGAACGTACACGGTATTCTTTTTCGGACCGTCACCGATTATTGCGAGTTCACTGTCGTCGATGTTGCCTTCGTGAGCGATTTGCCACTCATCTTTCTGACTCGCTCGATAATAGAGATGCACCTGCTCGTTAAATGTGATGGCGCGGGTTCGCTTTGGCTGCCCCCATGCGGCCAGGACTTCGCTTTTGGCATTCGTATATACGTCAACGACCGTCATGTCCTTGATATCCGCTAATTCTTCGTATTTTTCGTTCGCCATGTCGTAGCGCATGATTTTTGAAGAACCGACGACATCGCGCTGTCTTCCAGAACCGGCCTTGCCCGTGGTACCGGAGAAGTCATGTTGAACGATCGCCCGCGCGTCATTCGATTTTGGAAAGACACCGAAGACAATGCGGGCTTGGTCTGTTCCAAAACGGCTGCGTAACGAGTAGTCCTGCATTTTTTCTGTGTACTCGTATCCAGAAAAAAGTTTTTTGACCTTCCTTTGTTTGAAGTTAAATCGCTCGGGCCGGCCTCGAGAGGGGATACCCCAGTGGGGATCGCCGCGCCAGGACCGCAGCATTAAATTCTCGGAGTCGATCCATCGATGCAAGCCGACATCTATTTGTTGCTTGAATTGAAATGATTCTAAAACGTCTCCACCATCGAGCTTGATGATATCGACGGTTTCGTTGCCTTCTCTATTGCGTTGCACTGCGATCAACTTGCCGTCGGCGGAAAGCTGAGGGTCGTCGGTGGCCGCGGTGGCAACATATGCAGCGACTTGCTCGAATGTTATCTCCGCAGATGCACTTGCCAAGGTGAAAAGTGTTGTTACGATTAAGGTCGTTAGCCGCCTGTGTTGCATGTCAATCAGTCCTATCTGTTCGAACCGAGGCTCCCGTTGATCGCCGGAAAATCGGCGCTACTGGCGTAGGTTAAGACTGCGACCCATCGTGAGATCAGCACAGAGTTTGTCTAGTCGAGGTGTTGTGTCCTCTCGAGCAATAACCGTACTCAGACTTTATGAGCCCAATAACTCCCCACGGACGAAAGTACCCCAAATGTTGATGGAAAAACAGCCGGGATCCATGCCACAAATCCACGTTTTGGTGCCCTCTATATGATTAAGCTCCTGATAGGACAAGAACTTTGAAACACGTTTCGAATGGTTGAATTATCGACAAAAAAAAGAGAAAAAATATATAAACTATTGATATATATACGGTATATGTTTCTCTAAAAACGATGTCGCTCGAGGAATTCGATAAAGACGTCCCCCAGCCTTGTTCCTATTTCACGCACGACATCTACGGGATCGCGATCCGCTAACTCCTTTTGCTCGGCCTTGGTATGGATGTAACGGATTTCGCTACCAGTCATGAGGCGGTGTAAATCTTCGCCGCGACTTTTGGGGTGTACCGGATCGTTTCCGGGAATGATGCATGTTGGCAGTTTGATTGATGCGAGTTCCTCCTCCGAGGCGCCAATCACCGGTAACTGAGCGCCTTCGACAAAAAAGTCCCGCCACATCGACATGGTATGAATAAACTCGTCCGGATTGAGCCCTAACAGGTAGTTTCTATTCGAGGGGTTCGAGTCGATTCGGTCAGCGAAATAATCCGTCTGACAGACGGCGTCCATCCCCCCGTTTTGTGCGGCTTCGATGAATTGACCGTAATAGGCCTGGCCGAGTTGAGTTGATGCCACGTGGCCACCGGTCACCCACCACAACAACAAGCCACATACGGTGTCTGGATGTCGCAACGCTAGCAATAGCGAAAGCCGACAACCGGCGGATCCGCCGCCCGCGATGACGGGTGTCGCTTCTAATGACCGAAGCAACGCAGCGACGTCGTCGGCCCAGATTTCCTGCTCGGATATTTCACCCTCGATTCGGATGTCGGACGCGCCACAATTCCGACGATCGTGCAGCAGGACGCGGAAACCTTTCCCGGCTAATCGATTGCCAAGATAGCGGCTACCTTCGAGGGCACCGCGGCCGCCAGGCGTCAGAACGATCCACGGACCGTCTCCACCCACGACTTCGTAATTGAGCGTGACACCATTGATTAGCGCTTGCGGAATATCAATTCTCCCCGAGTCTGTGTTCCCGTCACTTTGTTGCGGACATGTACCCTCGCCAACATTATGCCAGTGGACCGAAGGGTGTTGGTCTCGCTCGCTGGTCCGACCCGACAGGCTGGATTGGTCAAGCGAGTGTGGTTCGTTATTATCGTCCGTTCAGCACGACAACTTATCGTAGGGAAGGGGAGCGTCATGGAGTTCGGAGTTCAAGTGAATGTCTATCGCACCAATTGGGATGCCGTTAAGGCTTCGGTGGACGCGATGGAGGCAGGTGATTGGGACAGCGTTTGGTTTGCGGATCACTTCATTCCGCCTGGGGCCAACCATGAGCAGGAAGCTCTCACCGCCTTCGAGGGGTTGTCGGCTATCGCGTTTGCCGGCGGCATGACCAAAAAACTTCGTTTAGGGAATCTCGTCCTGGGGAACACCTATAGAAATCCCGGTTTGACGGCCAAGATAGCGGGAACAATCGACACCATGAGCGAAGGCCGGTTCACGCTTGCTATTGGCGCCGGCTGGTACAAACGCGAACACGAAGCCTATGGCTGGACGTTCCCTTCGATGAAAGAACGGCAGGATCGCTTTGAAGAGGCCTGCGAAATTATCCGACTTTTGGTTCACACCGAGGATCCGGTGGATTTCAACGGAACTTATTATCAGATTGATAAAGCTCGTCTATCGCCAGGATCCTACGACAAACCCATTCCAATCATGGTGGGAGGGACAGGACCCAAACGCACGCTAAGGACACTCGCCAAATTTGGTGATGTCATGAATCTCGATGGTTGGGCTGGAGGTGGTATGTCCCTCGAGTACTATCAACACAAAGCGCAGATACTCGACCAACATTGCGAGGATGTTGGCCGAGATCCTGCTGAGATCCGGCGGACGTTGTTGATGCCGTGTTATCTGACGGAAGATCAGGAAATGATCGATCGCGTGGTGAAAGGCTTAGGGCCGGGAACCGTGGCTGGTTCGCGCCAATACATCGTTGATCGGATTGGTGGATTCCAAGACGCAGGCATCGCCGAAATCATGTTTGGTGGCGTTCCGTCGGGGGATGTCGAGATGCTAAAGCGTTTCGAAGAGCAAATTGTCTCAGCATTTCGTTAACAACAACGGTGTCATCGTAATCATCAGCACGAAAGATAGGAGCAAGGAACAATGGGCACGAAGCCAACCATAGAAAAGGTCACCGGCACCCTCGGGGCCGAAATATCGAATATCGATATTGGGTCTTCCCTCGATGACTCAACCGTGGATTGGTTGAAACACGAATTCGTCGAAAATAAGGTGCTTTTCTTCCGCGATCAGCATCTAACCAGTGAACAACATGTTGCCTTTTCCGGGTATTTTGGGGACGTGTTGGACGTGCATCCGTGGTCGGCGTCTAAGGCAGATTTCAAAAACATCATGCTCATCTACAACGCCGCGGCGGCAGGTTGGCATTCGGACGAGACGTGGCGGGAGGAAACGCCGTTAGGCTCGGTGCTCTACGGTCGCTCCGTGCCGGAGTATGGCGGTGACACGGTCTTCGCCGACATGGAGCGGGTCTACGATGATTTGTCGGACGACATGCAAGAGAATCTTGATGGACTTTATGCCGTGCATGATCACATCAGCCACCGACGACGCATGCGGGCAATCGGTAAGAGCGAAGAACAAATCGACGCATGGCGTCGAGAATATCCGGAAGTTCGGCATCCGATTGTTCGCACCCATCCGGTAACGGGACGGAAATCGTTGTTCGTGAACGGTGGTTTTACTGCCCGTGTCGACGGCATGGATGCCGATGAATCAAAGGAACTGCTTGCGTCGCTGTACGCGTTAGTCGCGAAACCACAATACCAATGCCGGTTTCGTTGGCAAACTCGTTCGGTGGCGTTTTGGGATAACCGGTCGGTGCAACATTACGGAGTCCCGGACTTTGGCGATCAAGAACGCTTGATGGAGCGCGTGACGATCGGCGGGGACAGACCGGCGTAATAGTCGTGTCGCGGTAAGCGACGACGCCCGCGTTCGCCCTAAGTGGCGCGGGCGCAGTCTCGTGTTAGAGCTGGCTCACTACCTAGGTCCGACAGGCACCATGATGTGCTGGTAGGGCGAGCCCTTCCACATCACGTACGGACCACCTTGCGACGGATCCGTTGGAATCCCTTCGAGCAGCGATGCATCCGGAACAACGATCATGAGATGTGGTCCCTCGTCGATCCACTCGTTATCGTCGGTGGGGCCGGTCGCATAAGGATCGATATTGCTCGCGCCTTCATCGCCGAGGAGCATGTAAGAAATGCCGAGGCGCGTGATGTTGAGTGGTTTCTTGTTGCTCCATGCGTCGGCCCACGTCTTCCACGGACCGTCAAGGCACATCGGCTGAGTTCCGGCGACGTTGGGGGGCGTTGGCATGCAGGTGTAGTCACTGGTGCCTTGACGCAAGACGTTGCCGTCCCAGTCAACGACCGATACTGAATCGACCAACGTCGGTGGTGCAGCGGAGAGTGCATCTTGAATTAAGGCTTCATGGTGCGCTCCGAGGGATGCCGGTGCGTATGCAATAGCAAAGAGAATCGATACAAAAAACTTGTGTGCCATAACTGCTTTTATCCAATTATTCAGACGATAGAGTATTCGTCCTTGCGACGGCGTCGCAAGGGGCCATCGCCGAGATTCCGGCGGGCTTTGTGGTCGGTAACCGTGTAAGTTTGATGCGCTAGGGAGGGACGAATTGACACATGGTCGAGACATATAGGACACCGGTCGAACGCTTTTCCTGCTGGATGGAGTATCCCTACGAGCCGCACTACATAGACTGGCAGGGCATTCGCATGCATTACGTCGACGAGGGTCCCTCGGATGGCCACATTATGTTGCTACTTCATGGCATGCCGACCTCCTCGTACCTTTATCGACGGATGATTCCAGATCTTGTGGACGCTGGTTATCGGTGCATCGCGCCCGACCACGTTGGTTTTGGTAAGAGTGACAAGGTCTTGGATGACGCTTGGTATTCGATCGAACGTCACAGTCAAGCGCTGACGCATCTCATTCAGAGCTTGTCGCTAGAGAACATCACGCTTTTGTGTCAAGACTGGGGTGGTCCAATCGGCTTGCGGCAAGTGGCTGACATGCCTGGTCGCTTCGAGCGTTTGACGATTATGAACACCTGGTTGCACGGCCCGTGGCACACCTACAGCGATGGGCTGAAACGCTGGAATCGCTTGTGGCATGAAGGCGGCAGGATGGATGAGGTGCAAGGATGCGGGTTCGTGTTGCAGAACTTTCTCACCAATTACCCGAATGGATCGACGCCGTTAAGCCCCGACGCGGCCTATGATGCGTATGAAGCTCCGTTCCCGGATAGAGCTTCCAAGGCCGGGCCTCGACGTTTCCCATTGTCTTTACCGTTTGACAATCCAGAAGGTGGAAACGCGGAGGTTCAAACAAAAAATTTTGAAGCGCTGCGCTCATGGCAACGTCCAGTCCATTTCATTTGGGGTCTTCGCGACGAAACGTTTAACGAGGATTGGGGTCGCAAATGGGCGAGCTTCTATCCGCAAGCGACCTTTGATGGCGTGGATGCTGGCCATTTCCTTCAGGAAACTCATGGACCAGAGATTGCGAGTCTTCTCCTGGGTCGTATTCGGGACGAGTAAGACGCTTTTAAGTTCCGAGTTTTGCGGATGCGATTACGCGGAAACACCCATCAGCGCTTCCATATTGCCGTGATAAAACGCATCCATGGTGGCTTGATCGCAATTGGTCATGCTGGCTTCGAATTTTCCGATCGGGTCCGATGTGCCTTCCGGATGGGTGTAATCGGACGCAAATACAAGTATCTCTGGCCCTATGTTCTCAATAATCCAGCCGACCGGCTCGCCCGCGAATGGCGAAAACCTAAGGTGTTTTCTGACGGTCTCTGACGGCGATCGCTGGAACTTCCGTTGGTGTTTATAGTTGGCCGCGGCAAAGTCGAGTGCATGCATCCACGACGGGACCCAGAATGCTGCATGCTCCATCGATATCCCTCGCAGATCCGGATGGCGTTCGAATACTTCATCAAAGATCATTGCGGAGAGAAAAATCTCCACGCTGTTTTTGATGGTAACCATCCCAATTTCACCAACGGGTGCATCACCGCCGAGCTTCAGCGTTCCGCGGCCGTTTCGGCGAAAACTGCGTGGTATCCGATCGTAGTGGCCGTTAACAGCGACGTGGGTCACGAAAGGGGCGTTGTGGCTCGCAAATTCTGCCCAGACGGGATCAAAATCGACATGCGTGAAGGATAATTTCTTGGGGTCTGGTTCGTTGGTATCGACCATAAACGTGTAACAACCATCCTTGAATCCTTGACGCATTAACTGCAACGAAATCTCGGGCCCGAGAGTTAGCGGAATGTAACCAATCGCGTGCAATCGATCGTCATGCGCACAAAACGTTCCCATTGCACAATTGAGGGTCCGTGCACCGGCTTCCAGTTGATCGAGGTCATTGACGTGCGCGATTTGATGAAATGAAAAGGTCGGTAGCACCCACTGCAACTTAAACCCAAGAAGGTCGAGTGCGTGGGAACGTTCGTTGGGGTCGAACGCCCCGAGTCGGGTGAATCCGCCTTTGCGTGCGTCGGTCAACGAGGCTTCGAATTTAGCCATGGTCTCGGGATCATTCTGCCGTTTTTCGAGTAACGAACGGCCTTGATCGGCCCAGGCTTTCACGTAGGGAAGTTCGGTTTGCTCCGTTATATCGGGGATGAGCGGCGCGTCGATAGGGCGCGCAACGTTCGAGAGAAAATCGTCGAGCTCAATGACGTGGCTGTCGACGTCGATAATGGTTCTATGTTCGGCGTAACTCATCCTAGGTTAGCTCCCGTCGCGCTCGCTGGCTGGTGCTGAACACTGTCCCAATCCGAAGCAGTACAGTCAATGATCATTTTTGTGTGCAGGTTGCGTCCTGGTTGGGCTCAGACTGGCAGTTGTAATCGGGTAGCGAAGGTGATCGTATTCGGGGTAAAGGCCTGGTCGAGATGGAAGGTGGTGACGAATGGGCATTCTTGTGGAGAAGTCGTTTTTCGCTTCGAAAGACGATGTGCTGAACGACATTCAAAAGAATGGAACTTGGCCGACCACGTTTGTTTCTCCGGCTTATCCTGGGGTTGAAGTCCATTGGCATAGTGAGGATGTGTGTGCGTATGTGATGGAAGGGGAAACGTCTTTCTTTGACGGCGAATCAGGTGATACGACGCGCGTGGGGCCTGGTGACAAAGTCACTATTCCGAAACGAACCTTGCATGCAGAAGGCGAGGTTAAAGATCGGGTGGTCTACGTCATCGGTATGCCGGAGCCGCTTTTGTCTCAAGATTTCCTAAAAATCCATCGGCCTGACGAACTCTAGCGAAGATCAATCCGACGCGAGAGGTTTGTCGTGAGATACACCAGCGCATGGCCTACACATCCAACACAACTACAAAGTAACCGTTAGGGGATATTGAAAATGAACGTTTCGAATGCGGTAACACCGACGCAAGAGCAGCTACAGAACTTATTGGATAGCGATTTCGAGGGCCCAGTTTCCATGCTCAATTTGCTCAAGTTTAAGGAACATGCCGAGTATGCCGATGGTCGAACCTCGGAGTTGAGTGGGGCGGAAGCATACAGCTTGTATGGAGAGAAGATGGCCCCGTTCGTTATCTCCAAAGGCGGTCGTTTGGTCTTTGGAGGTCGTGCCGAGCACCTCATGCTTGGCGAGGTCGATGAATTATGGGACACCGTCGCAATTATGGAATATCCCTCGAAGGAGGCATTTGTCGAAATTGTGTCTGCGCCCGAGGTCGGTGAATTCAGCGTCCATCGAAGTGCGGGACTGGCCGGTCAGTTGTTGATTGCCGTCTCGGCTCAAGCTCGCATCTAACAAAGCTCACTTGAATATCGCGAGATAGTGATAGGTTACGACGGAAACGCGTGTCCTTCAGGCCAGGTATCGTGAGCGCGATAGCCGACCACGCGCAGGGCGGGTTCTGGATCGACGCGGACGTGTTGTAGAGGCTTACTGGTTGCGAACAGGATTTCGAAGTTGCCGTCTTGCATCGATGCGTCGACGCAAGCGCTAAAGAAACGACCGGCATCGTCATGACTCAGGTAGACATCGGTCCCGACTGGACTTGCCTGGAGTTCTTCCGCGTGAGCGGGATCTCTCGGTAGCCAGCCAAGGCGTGCCGCAATGACCGACAAGCCATACATCCGCGCATACATTTCCCCGATCTGTTCTGCCCACAGTTTGGTAAGGGCATAGTGGTTAATCACTTTGGGACCATCCTCGATTTGAACCATGCTGTCCCATCGGTGGCCAGAGACGACTTGTACGGAGCTTGCCAGAACCAGTCTCGCTACCCCGTTTTCTCTGGCGGCGTCGCAAACGTTGTAGAGCCCGCGAACATTGGGTTCGATGAGTTCTTCGAGGAAATCGGCCTCGTCCGGGGTGGCCGCAAGATGAATAATCGCGTCCATGTCGTGGGTTGCTTCAAGTACTTGGTCGCGGTTGGCTATATCGCCCACAATCGCGTTTTCGAGGTCTGATTGCGCGAATCGATCGAAGCGATAAACCGTGTGTCCGTCATTGCTCAAATGCTTGCAAACCGCTCTGCCGACGCCACCTTCGGAGCCCGTTACCATCACGCGTTGTTTCATTGTCTTATGAGCCTTCTTTGTTTTCGTTGTAGATGAGATCCAATGTCGATCTCCACCACGAGCGTTCTTGTAACATAGCGTGCGATTGAAGCACTGGAAAGGTATCTGATGCGTGTCATGAACGAACGTATGGGTCGCGAATTTGATGACCGGGATGTGTTGCCTTGAGGGTTCTGCGCAACGGGCTTGTTGGGACCCTCCTGGTGTTGGCGACTGGTTTGATCGTTTGGCTCTTGACACCCACGTTATCGCGTATCGTCGATGTCCCTCGGACAGACTATTTGGACATGCATGTCCATACCGCTGGGCTTGGTCTTCTCGGTAGCGGGGCGTTCATCAACGACGCCATGCGTTCGAGCTACAAATTCCCAGTCTACTTGTACGCTTTGGGCGTTTCGACGGAGGAGATCGAAACGCAGGGGGACGTCGTTGTACTGCGTAACATTTCTCGACAGGTTGACGAATCGCGACGGGTCGCGCGCGCCGTGGTGCTCGCGATGGATGGCGTCATCAACGCGAGTGGTGAACTGGACGTTGACCAGACCCAAATATACGTCCCGAACTCGTTTCTCATGCGCGAGTTGCCACAGTTCGACAACCTCGAGTTCGGTGCAAGCGTCAATCCGTATCGTCTTGATGCGATGGACAGGCTGGAACAGGTGGCTGAAGGGGGCGCCTTGTTAGTGAAGTGGATCCCCAACATCATGCTCATTGATCCGGCGGATGAGGCAATTATCCCGTTTTACCGCAAATTGGTTGAGCTGGATCTACCACTACTCACTCATACGGGGCAGGAGAGATCGTTTGCGCACGCGCGCGACGAATTGGGTGATCCGGATCGGCTTACGCTCCCGCTGTCGCTTGGCGTTCGTGTCATGGCGGCGCACATTGGCAGCACGGGCATGAATGACGGGATATCAAATTTCGAACGGCTCACCGCGATGATCGAGACTTTCCCCAATCTCGCGGTCGGCATATCGAGTTTAACGCAGGTTAATCGGCGCAACTCATTGGCGCATGCGCTTAGCCAGGAAGAACTTACGGGGCGGATGCACTACGGGACCGACTGGCCTTTGCAGTTCTTCCCGTTGGTTTCGCCTCTTTTCCATTTGAATCACATCAGTTGGCGCGAAGCTCGATCCATTGCCGCGATTGGCAACGCGTGGGATAAAGATGTGGCGTTAAAGGAGGCGCTCGGCGTGCCCACAGCGGTTTTCGAACGAACCGGTGCGTACTTTTCAAGACGACCCGACGGGGCACGGTAGCGGCGATCTAAAAGCTCAATTCGTCGATCGCTAGCGGCGTGTTTACAGGCTCAAGAGCCAGTCACTAAGAGCCCCACGAGCTTCGTCATAACTTAATATTCCATGGCGCGCGTTCGGTATGGTGACAAATTTCGATTCGGCGATTCCGGCGGCGAGTTGTTTACCGTATTCGTACGGCACGACGTCGTCCGCGTCGCCGTGGACGATCAGTGCAGGTACTGCGATGTTCTCCAAGGTTGTTGTGAAATCATGACCAAGAAAAGCGGAGGCGTTACGAATCATGCCGGCATGGTAACGACAAAGATCTTCGTCACTCGTTATTGCAAGGGCATTCATGTATGCGTTCCGCGCTGCTTCCATTTGTTCTTTCGCTTGGGATGATGCGTCTTGCGATAATGGCGTTTGAGCCGGATTGCGTAACCGTTCGCGGTACTCGGCAAAAACGCCTTCGTCCCCTTCGTTTTTATGCCGCCTAACCTGGTGAGCGAGTCGCCGACCCCAATTCGTGTGGGACATAAGGTCGGCCCCCGTATTCATCAACCCTAGGGCTGTCACCGAGTGAGAAAATAGGTGAATGTATTGCAACGCCACCATACCGCCCATGCTGGAGCCGACAACGATTGATTGGTCGAAACCCAGGTAGCGCATCAATCCATTCGCATCGGATGCGATGTCGGCGAGGTTAAACCACTCCAGCGTGTAGTCAGATTCGCCAGCGCAACGCCGGTCGAATGTAATGAGCTGGAACCCATGTGGAATATCCCGAGTGATGGCGTTGGGACTGGGTAACAACGAACTGTTGGGACCACCAAACCCGCCGTGGATGAAGAGTACGGGCGTGCCTTCACCGTAGATCCGATATTCGATCTCGAGCCCATTGATGGTTGCTCTGGCCATTGTCCCGACCCCCCATGACTCCATCATTATGCCGAGATAGCTTGAAGGATTAATAGAATGAATGTGGCTGCAAATTAAGCATTTGTTCCAACGCAAGAACCTGTTGCGATCGCATCTTCCTGTTTTAGTTTCGACGTTGTGTACCTATTGGAAGCTACCTTGGTTGACTGGTCGGGTGATCGGGCTATGGTTGACAGGACTGGAGCAAGCCCGAGGTCCGTGGGGTAACAAAGCATGTTTGCATTAACGCAGATAATTAAAGTTGGTCCCCGGCTTGTCATTGGGTTGGTCGTCACTTTTTTTCTCAGTGCTTGTGGTGGCGGTGGCGGTGGAGGAAGTGCGCCGGTAGTAGTCGATACAGCTCCTCAAACAACCATCACCGGTAGCCCGACGACTCCCATTAACTCAACTTCGGTAACCATTGCGTTCAGTTCGAACCAAACAAACTCCACGTTCCAGTGCCGACTAGATAACGGATCCATCTATAGCTGTACCAGCCCTGACGAGCTTGTCGATTTGAGCGATGGTGCGCATCGCTTTGAAGTACGGGCTACCAATACCAATGGCACGGTGGATCCCACGTGGGCCATTCACAACTGGACCGTTGATACGGTTTCCCCATCCGTATCAGTCACCGTGGGACCGCAACGGTTGACGACCTCGAGCCAAGCAACTTTTTCGTTCAGTGCCGACGAGGATGCCGTCAGCTTCGAGTGCGCGTTGGATGGGGGGACTTTTGCCGTCTGCGAGACCCCGACGACTCAATCTGAACTGAACGATGGTACTCACACGTACGAAGTTCGTGGTCAGGATTCGGCAGGAAACCAAAGCAACACTGCGGTCTACGAGTGGACGATAGACGGCGCGGCTGCGTTCTCCGGTAACACGATCACTGGCACGGTAACTACTACCAGTGGCGGTGAGGGTGGCGTCTGGGTGATTGCTGAAACAGCGGCGTTACCGACGCCGTTTAGAAAAATCGTAGTCACCGACGATGACGGGCGCTTTCTAATTCCGGAGGTCCCCGACGTCTGGTTCGACGTCTGGGCCCGAGGCTATGGGTTACTGGATTCCGCCAAGCAGTCAGTGCGTCCTGGAAATGAGGTCACGATCCTTCAGGACGTTGCGCCGACTGAAGTCGATGCGGCACAGATTTATCCCGCCAATTACTGGTATTCGCTCATGCAAGTTCCCGCGGCGGATCAGTTCCCGGGAACCGGTTCAAGCGGTAACGGCATAAACACCAATATGGAAAACCAAGCGCAATGGATCGACGGACTCAAAGACCGTTGCCAGCTGTGTCATCAGATGGGCAACCTGGCGACGCGAGTGATCGCGGATCCCGAGAGTTACGCGTCGGTTCGGGATGGTTGGGATCAGCGCGTCGAGTTAAACGGGCAGATGAATGATCAGATGAATAGCCTTGGTCGCGACGCGGCTTTGGATGCGTTCACGAACTGGACAGACCGCATCGTCGCCGGCGAAACACCTGAAGCGCCTCCGAGGCCGGACGGAATTGAACAGAACATCGTCCTGACGCAGTGGAGTTGGTCGGGCGTGTACAACGGCTTTGTTCACGACAACGTGTCGACCGACAAACGCGATCCGGAACTTTACCCAGACGGTTCGGTGTTTGCTGTCGGCGGTGGTGCGCTCGTGTTCACTGATCCCGAGACCAACGAATCGACCAGGCTTGATGTCCCGGTGCGGACGTCACCGACGGGGTCGGGTGCCAATGTCCATAACCCAATGTTTGATGACCAGAATCGTTTGTGGATGACGTCGAGTATTCGTCCGAACGAGAATCTTGATTGGTGTATGAACTCCGACCATCCCTCCGTCCAGCGGTTCCCAATTGAAGACAGTATCCGGCAGCTTTCGTACTACGACGTTGCGAGCGGCGAGTTCGTACTGATCGATACTTGTTACGGTACGCATCATCTTCAGTTCGCTGATGACGATAGCGGCATGCTGTGGCTTTCGGGAGATTATCGTGCGTTGGGTTGGTTCGACACGAAGAAGTTTGATGAGACCGGTGATGAGCAAGCCTCTCAGGGTTGGTGTCCCACGGTCCTCGATACCAACGGGAATGGGCTGTTGGATGACGATTACGTCGAACCATGGGACGCGTTTGATGAATCGAAAGATAAACGGGTGTTGGGGTTTTCGTACGGCATTATTCAAAATCCTGCCGACGGATCGGTATGGTTTACGCGACCCTACGTCTGGAACGACAACCTAACGCCGGATAGGGTGCCCGGTCAGATTTTGCGTTTGGACCCAGAAACCTGTCTCACTGAGCAGTACCAACCCCCATTCAATACGGATGCTGTACCGATTTCGGGGTGGGGATTTAGTCCTCGTGGCCTTGACATCGATCGTAACGGGATCATTTGGACGGCGCTTTCGGGTAGCGGCCATATCGCCAGCTTCGATCGCAGCAAGTGTGGCGTACTGAACGGACCAACCGCGACGGGTCAACACTGTCCTGAAGGGTGGACCTTGCACCCGACGCCTGGTCCGCAGATGCAAGGTGCGGCTACCCAGGGGAGCGCGGATTTCCACTATTACCTTTGGGTCGACCAGTTCAATACCATGGGGTTGGGTAAGAACGTACCGATCGCGAATGGCACGACGTCCGATTCGTTAATCGCATGGGTACCGGATCAATTCGCCGATGTGCAGAACAATATTTTGACTCCTAATTGCGCCGTGTCCGGCTGTCATACGACAGCAAGTAGTATCGGAGGACTCGATCTATCGGCGGGATCTTCGTTTGCCAGTCTTGTAGATGTCGCGAGTAGCGCGGACAGTTCAATCAAGCGCGTTAAGCCAGGCGATCCCGACAACAGTTACCTAATGCAGAAATTATTGGGTAGCGTCGATGCAGGTCAGCAAATGCCCCCCGGCGGTCCGGGGCTGAGCGAATCGGACATTGAGTTGGTCCGAGACTGGATCCGGGCCGGCGCGGCGTCGGAAGGTCGAATGGTCACGTTGCGTGTGCCATACCCGTTGGGGTTTTATCAGAGGGGTCTGGATGGGCGAATTGACGATCCTGACGCAGGATGGAAGGGACGAGGTCTGTGGGCCAGTAACAATACGAGTGTGCACGGACATATTGAAGGTGGTCCAAGTATGACGAGCGAGATTGTCCGCTTCCAGCTTCGTCCTCACCCGTTAGCGGATTAATGGGATGTCCGATATCTGAAGACCCGTGTAGCGAAGAAAACGGGTGCCGCTGTCGGTTAAATCGGTTCGGCGTTGATCCCCTAGTTCATAACCACGATGGGTGGTAAAACGGAAGTGGCCGGGCAATTATGGGGGTCGCGTATAGCTCGCAGAGGTAGGTCATGAAAGTAAAGAACGTACGGTACACAGCTGGGGGCGGTGCCGAGCTGGTCGACATCGATGTGGATGACCCCGGTCCTGGTGAAGTCCAAGTCGAAGTCGCTGCGTGTGGGATATGTGCATGGGATATACAAACGTTTCGCGCAGGTGGTGATTCGCCGTCTGCAGCCCCGCCAGGGCACGAGGGGGTGGGTTATGTTTCTAAACTGGGTCCCGGCGTTCAGGGAATCGAGATCGGTCAGCGCGTCGTGGGCGGTGGGTTTGCGCGGTTACGTAACACGCGAGCAAGGAGCCTTTATCGGATTCCAGACTCCGAGCTAGCGGACGAGCACTGGGTCGTTGAACCCGTTTCGTGTGTTGTGACTGGGATGGATGTTTGTCGACTGCGCGCTGGCGAGCGGTTAGCCATGGTGGGTTGTGGATTCATGGGTTTGATGATGCTGCAGGGACTTGCTGGCGTCGGTGCAGATCAAATGATTGCCCTCGATATTGATGACGATCGGTTACAACTCGCGTTGGACATGGGTGCAGGCGAAGCCCACAACGTCACGGCAGATAGTTTTGACGACGTCCGCAACGACCTCCGTGGTCGCGGCATTGACGTCGTCGTCGACACGAGTGGCTCACAGCAAGGGCTCGACCTCGCTGCCGATATTGTCAAACGGGCAGGGCTGATTAATTTATTCGGATGGATCAAGGGCGACACGGCGGGATTCAACCCGAGTGTATGGCACGGAAAAGCCCTTACTATTGTGAACTCGTCGCCCGCGGCACAGCACCGGGACCCATTCCCGCCTGCGATCCGCTTATTGGAGAAAGGCACCATCGACCTAAGACCACTGGTGACTCACGTAATCCCTATCGCTGATTATCCTGTCTTCATGCAGGGTGTTACTCGAGGCGGCGTCGACGGTTACATCAAGGGAGTTGTCGCCCTTTAAACCCAGCGCGTCCGTGTCCCGAAGCGCTTGTCTCGGAACTGGTCCTTAGTAGTGTTGCAGAGAGCGCTCGATTGGCTCCGGTACCACCGTGTCGATCACGGCATGTCCACTGCGCCAATGAGCTGGGTGAGCGAATTGATACCGCTTTGTCGGCAGTATGTTTCGAGTCCCTCGGCCATCTCGACGCTCGCCCGTGGGTTGACGAAATTGATGGTTCCAGCCTGAACGACGCTCGCACCTGCAAGCATGAATTCAACAACGTCGCGCCAGGTTGAAGCGCCACCGGAGGCGATGATAGGTATGTCCGTTGCTTGCGCCGATTCATAGACGAGACGTGTCACGATGGGTCGTATGGCTGGCCCTGTAAGTCCGCCCCTGCCAAACGAAAGCCTAGGTCGGCGGCTTTCAATATCGATCGCCATCGCGGGCATGGAGTTTGCGACGGTGATGGCGTCGGCGCCGGCATCCGCGACGGCAGACGCGATGTCTCCAATATTGGATACGTCTGGTGACAGCTTAACGATGAGTGGGCAATTCGTTGCTTCGCGCGATGCAATGGTGACCTCTGCCGCCGCCACGGGATCGACCCCGAATTCGCGACCACCCGCTTTAACGTTTGGACATGAGATGTTCGCTTCCAATGCGTCGACGCCCGCCATGGCGCCCAAGGTGCGGGCCAACTTTGCGTAACCTTCGGCAGTTTCTGCAAAAAAGTTCACGATCACGGCGCATTCGATCTTGCGCAAATAGTCGAGTTTGGATTGTTCAAAGTCTTCCACTCCGACATTGTCGAGACCGATGGCGTTTATAAGCCCTGACTCGGTCTCCCAGATCCGGGGCTGGGGGTTGCCAAGACGTGGTTCCGGTGAAATACCTTTTGTGATGATCCCTCCAATCTTGTTGAAATCCACCATCGTTTCATATTCGGCGGCGTAGCCGAACGTACCAGAGGCAGTCAGGATTGGATTGCGAAGGGTTAAGTCGCCAATTCGTACGGATAGATCTGCGGTCATTGTGAGTTTTGTTCCGACCAAATGACGTTAGCGTCGGTCACCGGTCCTTCCGTGCAGATGGTGAAGTTCGTGTTTCGAAACGTTCGGATAACGCAGCCTCGACAGGTTCCCATACCGCAACCCATTGGAGCCTCAAGGGAAACGCTACAAGGAATCCCTGCGTCCATGCAGACCGCGGCGGCGGCTTCCATCATCGCGTGGGGTCCACAGACGTACACCTGCGACGGTGTTTGATCGGATGCTCGATCCAAGCGCGATGCTAAGAGATCAACGACCGTCCCAGCGAAGCCAGCCGAACCGTCGTCGGTGGCAATTTCGACGCCACCGGTAAGATTCGCCGCGAAATCGTTAAAGCCGGGGATCTCGGCTTCGGTACGCGCGCCTACCAGTAGACTCAACTTCCTTTTAGGCGTCGCAATGGCATCTATTAATGCTGGAAAAGGCGCGATTCCGATACCGCCTGCAACCATCCAGGCGGAGTCGCCTGGAGGCTGCTCGAATCCGATTCCAAGAGGTCCAAGAACATCGAGTTCACTCCCCGCGCGAGCCGTTCCCAATAACCGAGTGCCACGTCCAATGATTCGAAGGAGAAATTCAAGTTGGATCTGCCCATTCTTGAAGGACCGAAAACGAGCAATGGAGAACGGACGAGGTAACAGGGGATCGGCCTCCCATGGCCCTCGCACCATATAGAACTGGCCGGGCATTGGAGCAATGAGTGACGCCGGCGCACAGACGAGTCGTAGGCATCCACCGCCTGCGTCCTCGACAGCTTCCAACCGGATCCGGTTTAAGGTGGGCATTAGTTAGTCCACCGCGGGTGACTTGCCCGTGCAGTAGGGGTATCGGATACGGAAAACCGTCGCGACGACATAAGGACGTAGAGTGTGATTAGCCAGCCTTCGCCGTTTTGGAGCGTGCGAGCGACGCCTTTGCCATCCGTTTCTTCATTTCCGGACTTGAGTACTTCAACACACGAGAGTAGTTGGGTCCTTTTTCATCCCAACCCATGTGATCGTCGGCTCCAACAAGTCGAGCGAATTCGGGTGGATTACGCTCCAACATTTCTTGCGTCACCCGCCATTGGTACGCTTCTTGGGTTTTCAGTCGCTTGTGACACATGTAACTGGTGACATTCATACGTAAGCCATCGGTTTGTTTCGGATAGGCCCCATGCCACATATTTCCGTGCCACGCGATCAACGAACCGGCCGCCGCTTCTACGGGCACTGCAATTTTTACCGCTTCGCCCGGGTTTGGCGTTCGGCAATAGCGGTGACTCCCCGGCACCATCGCAATCGCTCCGTTGTCTTCGGTGTAGTCGGTGAGGCAATAGGCGGCATTGCAGACATCGGAACACGGCGGCAGGCGGCCGTCGCGATCGGGTGGGGAATCACTGTGGAGTCCCAACGTTTCGCCATACGTTCCGCCCTTCCATTTAATGAACGAGGTCAAACTCGAGAGCTGCTGTTGGCCGTGCATGAGATAGGTTGCGATGGTTGTCAACGTGGGATTCATAACCCATTCCTCGAAGATTGGGTCTGCCATCAGTAGGTAGTAGAGCAGGAATTGTCCATCCGTCTGAGGTTGCCCCTTGTACACTCCGGCGCTGCCGTTCTCATCAATCGAAAGTTCGATACCGGTTCTCTCGGACGCGATTCGCAAAACGGTTTCGCGGATTCGTTCTAGAAAATCGGGCGGAGCCACTTTCTCTGGGGGGATGACAGTAAAACCATATGCGTCGAGGTCGACGATATGTGGTTCGAGCCCAAGCCCCTTGATTCGTTGGTAGGTGGGGTTAAAAGCTTCGGTAGCTTTGAAGTCGCCGAATTCCATAACTTTTCATCGCCGCATTATTGATGCGCAAGTTACATTACTACAAAAGCGGGCACGGCTGGCCGGCCCTCCTTGGTCACAGACCGATTGCCTACGCGTGGGCCGCAAATTCTGTTTCGGGATCGCCAGCGATACGGGCGTGGTACATGACTCGCGGCTCAGTCATGTCCCAAGGCCGGCCCTGATGGAGCAGCCTTCGATTGTCCCAAACGACGGCATCGCCCGCAGTCCACGTATGGTGGTAAATGCGCGGTGGCTGGCAAGCGAAATCAACCAAATTCTCAAGAAGTTTTTGGGACTCTTTGGGATCCATGCCGGGAATCCCGTACGCGTGTCGCCCAATGACGAGCGATCGCCGCCCAGTTTCGGGATGGACCTTCACCAACGGTCTCAGTGGGGGATCAAGTTCGTGGAAACCGTAACCCGCGCCTACCTTTGGCTTGTGGCCCAATTTGGATTGGCTATACCAGAGCGAGTGATAAGCCGATAACCCCGAGATTTTCTTTTTGATCTTTTTGTCGAGGTTGTCATAAGCGGAGCGCATATCAGCCCAGCCCGTTTCACCACCAGAAGACGGTACCGTATGGGCCGTGAAAACTGCGCCTTTCGCTTGAACTGGCATGTAGGTGCTATCGCAATGCCAACCCATGTTCCCCTTGATGGATTTAACCCAATCCTCGTTTGGGTCGAAGTGTGCCTGGCCGCTTTTATCGACGTTCGTGATCGAAGCTAGATCAAACTCGAGATCTCCGAAGCGTTTTGCAAAAGCGATTTGTTCGTCGTTGTTAAGGAACTGACTGGGGAAGATCAATAACGCGTATTCGAGCCAGGTGTCGTACAGCTTTTCAAATTCCCTGGCACCAAGTTCTGTGAGTTTCAAGTCGGTTACGACGGCACCAAAACTGGCGTCAAGAGGCTCAACCAAGAAGGGCGAGGCTTGAGTCATCGCGAGGGACCCTCGATACACCAAATGGCTTCGACCTTCAGTATAGCGTACCCCTAGTTTCGGAATGCCTGAAGAAACCGAGGAACGAGGTCAATTGCTTGTGCTCGAGCGAGGACTGCGATGACGCGAATGGAAACCGTATTTCATTGTTGTTTGCTACGAATGAAACCCTCATCGGGCCACTCGGGCGCGATGTAGTTGTGGGGCAGTGTGTCGGGAAGGACCCGGACTGCGGTCGTTAGCTTCATTGGTACGTCGATCGACGTGGAATAAGTCAATTCAACCAAGAAAGCCTTCCAACCGCTCTCGGGGGTTGTGACGTGGGCTCGATAGACCCCTTCCTTGACGGGCTCCAACACTTCGGCAGTCCACGATCTTCCGATACTGTCGACACGAAAGTCGCGGTTTGTTGGGTTGACCGCCGACCAGATCGTCGCCACAACTGGCGGTTCGTCACATTCGACAATGATCGATCCGTCGGCCTCGAAAGACCATTCGAAACGGGGTCGTGGTCTGTCATTGAGGACGCTATGGTAATACGCGAGTAGGGTTTGCATGGCATCGGTGCGGCTCAGATTGTGTCGCGAGTTGGGTACATATCGGAGGTGCTTCTCTCCTAACAACTTGTCGAAGTAGAACTTTGATGAAGTCGGTAGAAAGAACTCGTCGCCTGTTGCATTGATGATGAGCTTGGGTAGGGTGAGGCGTTGTCGGTACGTGTATGGTTCGACGAGTTTATGAAGGGCCAGTTCCTCCGGGGAACCCATCCAGGCCATGATGTTTTGATCGACATAGTCGTCGATCGCCGGGGCCCAGAAGCCGTAAGCTCGCCAATGGTGTTTGAAGGACGGCACGAGGTTCAGCATATCGATCACGATTGGAATGATTGCGCGGACACGTTGATCGACTGCGGCGATCGTCCAGGTTGTCCAGCCCCTTTTCGACGCTCCGGTGACTACGAAATCGGAAAGGGTGTGGCCGCTTGAGACGTCAGGAATGAATTCCTGCAAAGCGTCCATGGCGGCTTTTACGCTTTTCGTCATCGCCATCCGCGCTGGCCAGCGAACGTCGCCGGTGCGATAAAACTTGTCCCAGGTATATGCAATAAGGCCGTCTTCGAATCGACGTTTGTTTTCTCCGGCGAAACGAAGTGGCTGATTTGGAACCATGCGCAATTCAGCGACGACCGAACCCGTCGTAACGGCGATGGAAACGAATTCGTCTCTTGCGCCGCGAGGCGCGTCGTCGCGGTTACTGCCACCACCTACATAGACCAAAGCTGTTTTGTGACGGATGACGTCAGGTTTTACGACGACGAGCCAGTGGCGCCACTCGGTTCGATCAACGTCGGCCAGGGTAAGAAAATTCTGAGAAACGAGCTCGATGACGTACTCGGTGAACCCGCTACCCGAAATTGTCTGGCGAAGATCGTAGCGATAGGCGGGATCCTTTTTGTGGACGTATTCAGCGAGCGCGTTTTCAAATCGTGACAGCGATTGATCGGCGACTTCCGGCGTCGTTTCGCTATGGGAGAAAGTCGCGAAGGCAATCGCCAGTACGAG
>JAKUTH010000004.1 GCA_022448085.1 Pseudomonadales bacterium
CCCGTTGTAGTAGGTGCCGACCCCTGGGTCACCACCCAAGCCTCGGAAGTTACGCCCAACGCCACGGATCTTGATGTCCCACGACGTACGCGTGGTCGCCGGGATGAAGTTAATCATCTCGTTCGGGCCTTGTACGCCCATGTCTTCCAGGAAATCCTGATCCATCGCCGTAATCGCGATGGAAGTATCCGATACCGTCGACTCGACCCGTTGCCCATAGACGAGGACTTCCTCGATGCGTGCCGTCGATGAATAATCATCATCATCGTCGTCAACATCGACCATTAGTGGAATCCACAAAGCAAAGAACCCGAGTACCGCAAACACTCGACCAAACCAAAGCATCTTCATCCGTTTCTCTCCGCTCAATTCCATCGCAACAAACGACCCGTGCAAATGGTGTTTCGATTCCTAGAAGAGAAGCGGTTAAAGCAGTAGCCCGTATCCCCCCATTGCGCAGCCACTGCTGAACAAAAACAGTCACGGGTTCGAAACGCGCCGGGCTGCTAATAAGTCAGACCACTCAACAGCCTTATACGATTCTTCTACGCTTATTACAAGTTACTACAGCCCGCATTGACTCGAGCTCAAAAAGGTTATTTCGGGTTGTTACGGATAACTCAGAGTAGCCCGGCGTTTGACATGTATTGCTTGTTGCCGATTTGAACAAAACGCCGGTACTTTTCGAGTTGTTCGGTCGTCAATATCGACTCCATCGCCTCAACGGCTCGGTTCTCGACCCGCCGTAAGTCTCGGCGCACTCGAACATCAACCGCGCCTCCCTGCCGGCCAATACGCCGTTGGGCCCCATTTCGCTCCGCAAAATACTCATTCACGCGTTCTTGAAAGGCTTCCACCTGATCGGGTTTCAGATCAAGTTTGGTGAGTTGATCCATCAGTCGTGCTTTGTAGGGATCCTCAACATCCCTTTTGCCACCAAACGCGTCGGACTGTGCCGCATGTACCCCACTGACAAGGGAAACGACCAGGCATGACGCCATCACGACACGCCACATCGAGTTAAGGAAATACCGATTGGAAAACATTCCTTTTCCTTCTTAACGAACCTTACTTTCTAGGTCTTCGATTGTCTCACAGTTGTCAACGGTCAGTTTTCAACACCATAAGGCAAGACCGTGTCCGTCATATGATCGCTAGCGGCTGCGTCCAACCAATGCCATGCGTTTGGGTCGCGTACGCAAAGTTTGGGATAAGCTTTTCGAATTCCCGAAACGTGCGTTGCAATGGCTCTTTGGCATTATTTTGTTCACTGATGTGTCCAATGACGACGTGGGTTAACGCGTCGTGGACGATTTCTTCCAGAAACCCCGCTGTTTGTGCATTGGATAAGTGCCCCAACTTGCCCGCAATACGCCGCTTCAACCGCGGCGGATAATCACCATTTCGTAACATTTCAGCGTCGTGATTGCTTTCCACCAGGATCGCATTGCATTTTCGGTAGCTCTCAACCACAAAGGGCGTGACGTGCCCCAAATCCGTAAGAATGCCCACGACCACGCCAGCATGACTGATCACATACTGCGTTGGCTCCCGCGCATCGTGGGGCACCGGCACCGGGAGCACGGCCAGGTCACCCACGACGAGCCCTTCGGCCGGGACAATGACCCGCGCCAAACGTTGATCTAGATCCCGTTCAGCGAGCGCTCGGTGGGTCCCATGCGAAGCATAGACAGGTAAATCAAATCGGTGCGCGAGCGGAATAACACCGCCAACATGATCCCCGTGTTCGTGGGTTACGAGCAGGGCATCGATCGTCTCAACGGCGACCCCGAGAGCCTTAAGCCGACCCGTCGTCTGTTTGACGCTGAAGCCGCAATCCACCAGCACCGTGGTCCCACCGCCTTGGACCACCGTTCCGTTGCCGCCACTACCGCTACCAAGCGAGGCAAAGCGAATGGTCTCGACACGCGTTTCCGAAGCAAAAAGATCCGACTCTGTTCGCCCGTTCAGGCAGCAAACTCCCGCAACATCACCAGGATCTGTTCGCCTAATTCAACCGAAACCGGACCACCTTTGAGCGATCGAACATTGACGTCGTGCCCGTTTTCCACAGCATCGATCCGGACAATGACGGAGTGGTCTGAATAACGATCGGACTGACCCGGAATCATGCGTCGGAACAAACCTTCGGACTCGCCCGTGAGAATTTCAGGATCGATGTCGACCTCGAAGTAACCTTCATCCCGATGTAATGCGGTGACGTTCATTTCCGAACGTTCTAACGCTTGTCCGACGGTTGCCCAGGCTCGATCAAAATCCACGTTCAGATGCAGCACCGGGTAGCCCTTGTCGTCGCGCACCACCGCGGCCTTGCTGCCCGTCGAAATTTGACGTCCAACAATCGACACGCTCGGCTGCGCAAGACCGGCAGCGAAATACGCACCGAGCTCATTAACAAGCTCCGCCTCGATCGAGACCGTCGACGATTTCTCCGGCCAATCGATTTTGTCCAGACTTGTTTTTTTATTAACGTGGCGAACGTGGACCTCTGCAGATCCGCGCCGAATTCCTTGTTCGACCCGAAAAAGAATCTGATCGATACCGTCAAAACTGCCCGTTCCGCGTTTTGTGCTGCGAAGCACCGCGCGCACAACGTCGGCGTATTCTTCATCCTCAACCTTCAACGCCTCAGAAAAAATAAGGCCTTCCTCGGCCCGCTGTCCCGCGATACCAACACCGTTATCAGCAAGAAATTGTTTGACCACTGGCCAGACCTGGTCGGGGGTTTCTCCGACAACGATCCAACGTCGTTCACCCAGTTTCTTGATACGAATCGAGCTGTCGTCCTCACGGCCCCAGAGCGCAGTTGGCATCGGCGCCTTATCCGGAAAAACTTTTTGTAACGGCCGCAATTCGATGACCGGAATCGGCCAAGAATCCCGCACCGCGGTCGCATCTAAATCCTCTGGAACAATGAGCGACGCGGGCGCTTCTTTGGCGTCGAGATAATCGTTCTTCGTACTACCAAAGACGGCGCGATCCTTCCCAAGTAGGCTGCATCCTGCCACCAAAAACGTACCGACAAGCGTCATCGATAAAATGGCAAAAGCACGCGTGGGGCCGTCCCTCATAAGGCGCCTATCGCAGTCAAGCGCTGCCTCACTTCGTCGTGATGCGTCTCGGACAGCGGTATCAGCGGCAGTCGAATACCCTCTTCGATCCTTCCCATCTGCTGCAGTGCCCACTTCGTCGGCGTCGGGCTGGTTTCGACGAACAAAATTTCGTGGATTGGCTGAAGACGTTTGTCCAAGTCGGCCGCACCAACATAGTCTCCGTTCAAATAGCAGTCACAAAAAGCCGACATCAGCCCGGGAACCACGTTTGCAGATACCGAAATCGTCCCGACGGCGCCGAGTTCCATCATGCGTAAGGTCTGGGCATCCTCACCCGACAGGACAATAAAATCATCATCCACCAATGCACGAATAGCGCCGACGCGTTCGGCATCCCCACATGCCTCCTTGATGCCTATGATTTGCTCGACATACGCCAGCCGGGCAACGGTTTCCGGTTGCATATCGCACGCCGTGCGCGGCGGTACGTTATACAAAACCATGGGGATGTCGACGGCGTCGGCAATGGCGCAATAGTGTCGGTAGAGACCTTCCTGAGTCGGCTTGTTGTAATAAGGGGTAACCAATAAACAAGCATCAGCCCCCGAAATTTTCGCGGCATCAGTTAACTCGATGGCTTCAGCAGTAGAATTGGCCCCGGTGCCTGCGATGACTGGGATCCGGCCATCCACGTGCTCGACCGTAACCTCAATGACGCGTTTATGTTCAACGGGCGTTAGGGTGGCGGATTCACCCGTGGTACCCACCGGAACAATGCCATGCGTACCACTATCTATATGCCAATCGATAAGGCGTCCGAGCGCATCCCAATCCACCTCGCCGGAAGACGTCATGGGCGTCACGAGCGCGACACAACTGCCCTTCAACATGCCCATCTACCTCTTAGACCAGGGCGGTATGGTAAAGGCGGCTATCGGGCTTCACAAGATCGTATCGTCCTCGCTACCTACGGCAGCCGGTCGCGGCCAAGCGACATAAATGGCCTTCACGAGCGTCGCCAACGGAATCGCGAAAAATACGCCCCAAAATCCCCAAATACCGCCAAACGCCAACACCGCGACAATGATGGCGATGGGGTGGAGATTTACCGCCACGGAAAATAGCTTCGGTACAAGGATTATGCCGTCGATGGCTTGGACTACGAGGTAGGCAATAACGATCCAAAAAAAGTCAGCCGACCACCCAAACTGCAATAGCCCGACGGCGACTACGGGTAACGTGACAACCGCTGCACCCACGAAGGGAACCACCACAGAAAGTCCAACAAGCAATCCGAGCAGGGCTGCATAGTTAAGACCGAGCCAAGCAAACAGAACGTACGTCGCAACACCGACAATAAGAATTTCGACGGCCTTGCCCCGAACGTAATTGCCTATCTGCTCGGTCATTTCGGCGCCAACCCTCTCGAGTAGCGGTCGGTTTGCCGGCAACAGTCCGCTGAACCAACCCACCAAGCGATCTCGGTCCTTGAGAAAAAAGAAAACCGAAATTGGGACCAACAAAAGGAAGATGACAAGCCCAAAAGCATTTGGCAGTTGGCCAACGAGCGCTTGCAGGAAGACGCCTCCCAATTCGGTTAGTTGCGCGTTCGCCGTCGACAACCAAGCATTGACGATTTCCTGAGAAAAGAGTGTTGGGTAGGTGGCCGATAGGTCAGTGAAGAGCTCGGCAATCCGATCGATGACACCAGGCATCGCATCAACAGTCTGGTTCATCTGGCGCCATACCAACGGTAATACGCCCACGAACAGAGCAACCAAGGCGCCGAGGAATAAAATCATCACGACGCCAATCGCAAGCACTTCTGGCAATCCCCAAGCAACCAAGCGAACGACGATACCTTGGATCAGAAAAGCGATGATAAGACCCGTGATTACTGGCGCTAGATAGGTGCCAAATACTGCCAACAAAACAAAGATGAAGCTGATAAACAGCACCAGATAGATCGCCTCTTCGTTCGAAAAGTGGCGATTGACCCAACTGCTAATGACGTCAACGAATTTCATCGGTCAGGTCTTTTCTCTAGGAGATAGCTATATGTCCCGCCGTCGTCGTTTGATTCGAGCAGCTTGTGGCCACTTTGTGCTGCAAAAACGCGGAAATCCTTCACCGAACCCGGGTCGGTGGCCAACACGCGCAAGAGCGATCCGGGTGAAAGTTCATTCAACGCTTTCTTCGCCTTGAGTAGCGGCATCGGGCAATTAAGACCCTTTGCGTCAAGGATTAATGGCTCGTCGTGAGACATAGCATTGAAGTATCGCATACCCGCACGATGCACCTGGAGCGGCCCGCAGTTAACCAACACCTGAAAACATTCGTTGTATGATTCTCGGCATGAAAACGCTTCTCGTTCTGGTCAGCGGAATCGCTCTGACAACCTCGATATGCGCAGCGCCTCGCGCTGAATTACCCGAACTTGGTGATACCTCGTCCGCCGTCATCTCACCCGAAATGGAACGCCGATTAGGTCAGGAATTCTTGAAGCAAGTCCGGTCGCAACTGCCGACTATTGCCGACCCCATTCTTAAGTACTACACCAAACTCCAACTCTACGACCTCGCCACGCACTCCCAGCTTAAGCAAGTTTTACTTTATCCAGTATTGATCGACGCCGAGCAGATCAACGCGTGGGCTGCACCGGGCGGGATCGTTGGGATTAATTTGGGACTGTTCCTGCATTCAAGGGACGTGCACGAATATTCGTCAGTGCTTGCGCACGAATTGGCACATCTTAGTCAGCGGCACTTCGCGCGAAATGTAGAAGCTCAACAGCGGATGACGTTACCGACCCTCATTGGCTTTCTTGCCGGCGCCGCCATCATGGCGGCAGGCTCATCCGAAGCCGGTATGGCCGCCATAAGTGGCGCCCAAGCAATTGCTCAGAGTCAGCGACTCCGATACAGCCGTGGTCGAGAGCAAGAGGCTGACCGCATCGGGCTCACAACGCTTTGGCGGGCGGGGCTCGACACCAATGCAACGGCGCGAATGTTCACACGAATGCAACGTGTGTATCGCTTCACCGAGCGACCTCCCGAATTCTTGCTAACGCATCCCGTCACCGAAAAACGTATTGCGGACGCTCGTAATCAATCAGCCGGTTATGAAAAACTCCCAGTTTCGCGCTCCCTTGAATATCAGCTGATGCGCGCTCGGGCGCGAATACATTTCGCCGAGAACGGCGCTAAGGCTCTAGAAGAAGCCAAGAACCTCACCGATGACGACGTGGTCAATGACTATGCGCTCGCGCTTGCGAACGACCGTGCAGGAATGCATGACAAAGCAGTACGGCTGGTGCGAACGCTCCATCTAGAAGATCCCGGCAGCATTCTTCTTTGCGCGACATTCGCCGAACTTCTCATCAACGCTGATAAGATTGAGGAAGCCACGGACTTGCTCGCACATCGCCTGGTCATCAACCCCGACAACCCGCCCTTTGCGATTCTTTACGCTCGCGCACTCAACGCCAGTCAACGTCACGACGACGCCGAGGACGTTCTCTGGCGCCAAACGACCATCAACGAAGACGACGTCGACGTCTGGTACGACCTCGCCGAAACTGCCGGACTCGCCGGCAACATCGTGGGTGTCCACCGGGCGAGAGCCGAATTCTTCGCATTAAATGGTGACTACCAGAATGCTATTCAGCATCTTCAATACGCGCTGAGCCTCGTTACCAAACCCAGCCAACGCCTAACGGCAAGTCTCGAGCAACGACTTTCAGATCTTCGAACCGAAGCCGAAGCCGCCCGGAAAACTTGATCAGTTAGGTTCTCAGTTCACGCGGTGGGGAAATCTAACATTCGCTGTAGAGGCAGCATCGCACGCTCGGCTATTTCGGTATCGACAAGAATTTCGTTGCTTCCATCTCGAAGCGCATCGCGTAATTCGCGCAACTCATTCATCGCCATCCAAGGGCAATGCGCACAACTACGACAAGTCGCCCCATCGCCCGCCGTGGGTGCCTCGATAAAGCGTTTTTGAGGATTCGCTTTTCGCATCTTATGAAACAAACCCCGATCCGTTGCGACGATGAAGGTATCGTGAGGCAGGTCGCTAGCTGCTTTTAGAATCTGACTCGTCGAACCAACACAATCCGCCATGGCCGCCACTGCGGCCGGGGATTCTGGGTGGACCAGGATGCCTGCGTCCGGGTACACGCGCCGTATATCAGCCAACGCTGTCGCCTTGAACTCTTCATGGACAACGCAGGCTCCGCGCCACAGCAACATATCAGCGCCAGTCTCGGCTTTGATGTATGCGCCGAGATGCTGGTCGGGCGCCCAAAGGATTTTTTCGTCGTTCGCCGTGAGATGTTCAACGATTCGCAATCCCACACTAGACGTAACCACCCAATCAGAAAGAGCTTTGACCCGCGCCGACGTGTTCGCGTACACAACCACAGTTCGGTCCGGATGGTCTGCCACCAACGCTTCGAATTCATCGGGAGGGCACCCAATATCCAACGAGCATTCGGCCGCTAAGTTTGGCATCAAAACACGTTTTTGCGGCGCAAGGATCTTGGCAGTTTCGCCCATGAAACGAACACCCGCCACGACCAAAGTTGGCGCGGGGTGATCACGGCCGAACCGCGCCATTTCAAGTGAATCCGCGACACAACCACCGGTCTCCTCGGCGAGATCTTGAATATCGCCGTCGACGTAGTAATGCGCGACCAGGACGGCATTCCGATGCTCAAGCAGCGACCGAATTTCGTCGCGCAGTGTCTCCTTCTCGACGCTATCGAGGGCCGTGATCGTATGCACGGGGACCGACGAGCTCTCCAGCGTGTAATCTTCTAGCATGATCCCATCATACAGTAGCAATCGCCGTCACCAGACTCTGCGCGAGTTTGCTGCGTCGCGACGAGCCGGTAACAATGAGGCCCCATACCAACGACCGCGTCAGAGTTTATGAGGATCTGTTTTGTTGCCGCATTCGACGGGAAGCGTCTTAACGACAATCAAGAACGGTTAGCTAACGAATTCGCCAACCAGGGCTGGTCGGTCGAGCACGTCGATCACGCGAGTCTTGAAATAATTGATAACCAGCTCACCGGAAGCGACCGCAATGGGGTTCGACATGTCTTAGGCCAATTTGATCGTATATGGATCGTGGGTTTCGGCGATCAAGCGACGTTCCTCGATCGCATGCAACTTCTCCGCACCCTGAATCAATCGCGGTTCGTAAACGACGTCGACGCCTTTGTCTACCTGCACGGGAAGCCTCACCTCGTTCTTGGAGACCTTGGTCGACACCATCCCCGAACAATCGTCAGCGCCGATGCTCCGACACTGCTCGACGCCATCGAGCGAGGAGGTTCCTGGATAGGGAAGCCTACCGCGGGCAGTTTTGGTCGCGATGTATTCACCCTCACCAAGACCGACAGTAACCATCGCGCCATCGTTGAGCACCTAACACGGTTTGGGTTTGCCATGTTGCAACAGCAAGTCGACACACGGGACGAAAAGCGTTTTCTTATTGCCGGGGCCCAGGTGATCGGCGTCTACGGAAAGCGCCATGTCGATCACAGAAGCAATCTTGCGGCGGGCTCCGTACCGACCGTCGCACAAGCGACTTCCGCCGAACTGGGGCTGGTTGAAACCTGCGTTCGATGGCTTAACACGCGCGGGGTTCGATTTGCCACAATCGATGTCGCGCACCCCTACCTGCTCGACATCAATATCGCGAATCCTGGCTGGCTTGCCACCTACGAGGAACTGACGGGTTGCAACCTAGTCGACAAAGTAGTCCAAGCGCTCGGGTAGCGATTCCGCACCCATAACACGAGTTTAGGCTCTGCTGCCGCCATCAATGGCGATCACGGCGCCTGTCGTATAACTACCAGTAGGTCCCGCCAAATAGAGCGCAGCACCAACGACTTCATCGGCCTCGCCCCCTCGTTGCAGTGCAATATTAGTCTTTGCGCGCTTATTAAACGCATCCATATCCCAAGCCTTCGATATGTCCGTCAAGAACGGACCCGGCTGAATACAGTTGACACGAACGCGTGGGCCAAAGGCATGGGCAAGTGAGAGTGTCAGCGAATTGATGCCCGCCTTGCACGCCCCATAAGGTTCCGAATTAGGCGTTGGTTGTACCGCCGCGTTACTGCTTACGTTGATGATTGCTCCACCATCGCCCGCTGCCATGCGCTCGCCAATCAACGCCGATAAGCGGTACGGGCCCTTGAGATTGACGCCGACAACTTTGTCGAAAAGTTCTTCGGTAACCGCCGACAGATTTGGGTAAAGCGGTGACATACCCGCGTTATTCACCAACACGTCGACTTTGCCAAAACGTTCGTAGGCGGCATCGACCAGTGCATCGATCTCTTCCCAACGGCCGACATGACACCCATGCGCGAGCGCTTGTCGGCCCATCGCGCCAACCTCTTCTGCCACCCGCTCGCAATTGTCTTGCTTACGACTGGTAATGACGGCGTCGGCCCCCCGTTCGGCAAACGCGAGAACCATCGCCCGACCCAAACCTCGACTTCCACCCGTTACAAGGACGACCTTGTCCGTAAAATCAAATAGTTGATCCAAAACGCCTCCCACCTTACCTTTCACTTAACCGAAGGTCGAAGAAACTTACCGACCTCGCGATACGAGTAACGATTCTAACGGAGGAAGACATGGGTATGTTGGATGGGAAGGTTGCGCTGGTAACCGGTGCAGGAGGAGGTCTTGGTCGAACCCACGCTCTCCTTCTTGCAAATGAGGGCGCGGCGGTCGTCGTCAACGATCTGGGTGGTGCGCGAGACGGCAGCGGCTCTGGTACGAACATGGCCGATACCGTCGTCCAGGAAATTAAAGAAGCGGGCGGTGAAGCCGTTGCGGATTACGGTAATGTCTCCGTCCCGGAAGATGCTCGCAATATGGTTAAAGCGGGTGTTGATAATTTTGGCAAGCTCGACATCTTGATCGCCAATGCAGGCATTCTCCGAGACAAGAGCTTCAAGAACATGGACGACGATATGTGGGACATCGTGGTCAACGTTCACCTCAAGGGCACCTACCTGACGACCAAAGCCGCCTACGACCAAATGCTTGAACAAGGTGAAGGCGGCCGTATCGTGGTCACCAGTTCCACCTCAGGATTACTTGGGAACTTTGGTCAAACCAATTACGGTGCCGCCAAAGCCGGGATTGCCGGCATGGCAAGGTGCCTCTACCTTGAAGGGATGAAGTACGGGATTAACGTCAACATTCTAGCGCCCACCGCGCTGTCCCGATTAACCGACGACATTATGCCGGACGCCGTAAAAGATCAGATCCCACCCGATCGAGTCTCCCCGACCGTTGTTTGGCTTTGCTCTGACGACGCCAAGGAAGTGACCGGTCGGACATGGCTCGTCTCGGGGAATCGGGTATCCATGCTTGCTTGGAATTTGATGCCCATTGCGCAAAAGGATGAAGCCGAAGGGCCGTGGGAAGTCGACGAGGTCGGCGAAGCGATTCTAGCGACCAAAGACAGCTGGCCATCGATCAACCCAATGCGGGGATTCGACGTCTGATCGCGGATGCTCGCCCATGTTGATTTGGTGGCAAGAAACGACACCAACGTGCCTTAAGAGAATGGAAGGCACGTTCGTTTTATTCAAACCGCAGCCGACGGGACGGGTGGGTCGTTCGTGAATTTCGGTTTTACCGAAGAACAAGAGATGCTCCGTAACCAGGTGGTTCGGTTTATTGATGACGAATGTTCAATCGATGTCATCCGAACGTTCGACCGAGATACAAACCAAGCTCTGTGGAAGAAAATCGCCGAGCTTGGCTGGGTCGGTCTTACCATTCCTGAACGTTTCGGTGGCAGCGGTCTGAAATGGGTCGATTTGACCGTCGTGTTGGAAGAAACTGGCCGCGGCCTTTGTCCTTTGCCGCTGACATCCAACGCCCTAGCTTGCGCTTCGATCCTCCGATCCGGGAGCATCGCACAACAGCAAGAGTGGCTACCAAAGATTGCCAACGGATCCGTCATTTTTGGTTTTGGCCTTTACGATGAACCAAATTGGATCGACAAAGACGCTATTACGCTTGAAGCGAGCGACCACATCACCGGTACAAAAACATTTGTCAGCGATGCACTTCTGGCAACGCACGTCATGGTTGGTGTGCAAACAAAAAACGGGCCCGCCTTAAGCATTGTCGATGGGGAGGCAATCAACAGCATCGCTTTGGACGTGATGGATCGGACAAAGCCAGCGGCGCAAGTTCAGTTTGATCAGGTCCCGGCGACAAATGACCGGTTCATCCCATTAACCGACGCCGACTTGGACTACGTCAACAGTTGCGGCGCCGTCGCAGTAACGGCAGAAATGGTGGGCGCAGCCGAAGCCGTCCTAGCACTCACTTCTAATTACGCCAAAGAACGCATCCAGTTCGGTCATCCCATCGGCAAGTATCAAGGCGTTAAACATCGCCTCGCCGACATGTTTGTGGATATTGAATCCTTCAAGTCCCTTCTCTATTACGCGGCCTGGTGCGTAGACGACGCGACCGGGGACCTGTCGCAAGCGGCGTCCAGAGCCAAGGCGCACGCGTCAGACGCATTTGCGCAGATAGGCATTGATGGTGTAGGTCTTCACGGGGCTATCGGTTTCACCGCCGAATACGACGTCCAGCTTTACCTAAAACGAGCTAAATGGGCACGTACAATGTTCGGCGACTCCGACTTTCACTACAACCGAGTCGCAACTTTGGGAGGTTTGTAATGGACTTTGACTTCACGCCGGACGAAGAAGCATTCCGCACCGAGGTCCGAGAATTTCTTTCCGAAAACCTACCACCTCGAAATGAACGCCCGGGAAGTTTTCTACGGGAGTGGCTCGAAAAAGTTCGTGCCCGAGGGTGGGTGGGATTTTCTTGGCCAAAAGCCGTCGGTGGTAGCGATGGCGATGTGGCCCGGCAGGCGATCCTAAAGGAAGAAATGGCACTGGCAGGGGCACCACCGTTAGGAACCTCGTTTATGGGTCTCGCGTGGGTCGGCCCCGGGATCATTCAGTATGGCACCGAGGAACAGAAAACCCGATTCATCCCCGACATACTCGACAGCAAAGTCACCTGGTGCACCGGTTACTCCGAACCAAATCACGGGAGCGACCTCGCCGCGATTCAAACCAAAGCAGAACGGGTTGGGGACCACTACAGGGTAAACGGACAGAAAATTTGGACGACGGGTGCGCCTTACGCCGACTGGATGATTCTCTTAACCCGTACAGACTTCAATACTGAGGTTAAACACGACGGCATTACCTGCCTGTTGGTCCCAATGAAAACCCCAGGGGTTGAAGTTCGACCCATTGAAAACATGGCTGGCGATCGACACTTCGCCGAGGTTTTCTTCACCGATGCCGAAGTCCCAATCGAGAACCGTTTGGGTGAAGAGGGCAGAGGCTGGGCGGTAACCATATCCGCGCTTGCCAACGAACGTTCGAGCATCGGCGAGGTAACGCAAATGTCGGGTAAGCTCGAGGACCTTAAACAATTGGTACGCGAAAGTCGGAAACAAGGCGCTCCCGCATCGGATGACCCGTTGGTGCGTCGCCAGATCGCTGAGTTCGAAACGAAAATAGCAGCGATGAAATACAACGGATTACGCTATTTGACCCGTCAACTGAGGGGACAACCTTTGTCCTCAGAAACCTCGGTTAATAAATTGCTTCGAGCAAGTCTCGAAATCGAAATGGACGATTTTGCGGTGGAACTGCAGGGCCAGGAAGGTGTTCAGCTCCAAACCCAAACCGCGCGCTGGGCCAGATCTTCGTTGAGCTGGCCCAACGTTGTCATCGGTGGAGGCACACCCAACATACAGCGAAACATTATTGGCGAACGTATTCTCGGCTTACCGAAAGATTAAAATACTTGGTCGCGTCACAATTTCCACTTGGGAGGATGGTCCCAATCGTAAGGTTCGATGCCGGTCTCGTTTATTAACCATACTGATGCGCGGGCTTTCCCAGCATCTAACTCCAAAAAGCCTAATGTCCCGAACTGTGTGTCGTAATTGTGCGGGTACGTCGGTGAGCCAGGGTTAACGCATAGGACGCCACCCACGTTTCGAATCAACTCGGTGTGGGTATCGCCAAAGACAATCACATCCGGTGTTTTTTCAGGGAAGTAACGCTCGCACCAACGCGCCACCGTATGATCTGGTGGGCGTTCGTCTGCTGGTATGTAGTGAGTAAGCCCGATAACCAGGTCCTCCATTTCCAGCGTCCAGGCATAACGAACTCGATCGTCCTCCGGCTGAATCGGACGTCCTCCGGACCCGTCTTCGCCATTGCCACGAGCGCAATATATCGGCGCAATCTTTTCGAATTCACTTAACAAAGCGAGGTCGTGGACATCTCCACCGTGGAAGATGTAATCGACACCTTCAAACGCTCGATATACCTGAGGCCAAAGCGTTTGACACGCTTCGGGCACATGGGTATCCGCAACCAAACCTATGCGCAACGACATCAGCAGCGTCCCCACCACCAAATCAGTTACCCTACGTGACGAAAAGGGGGGTCACAAGGTGCTCGACTGGGGCAGGGTAAAGACGAAAGTCAACGCAGACGGCGAATTTGGCATTCATGCACGAATGTGGAATTCCTCGCTGCGGATCAGTATCGGCGATCAGAGAACACGCATCGATATCGAAGGCGGAACGGTCAAAGAGATTCAGCCCTGGCACGGTGGCGGCCCAACGGACCTTGCCATTTCGGCTCCGCAACAGGACTGGAACGAGCTTCTGCGGGCTGTGCCGAAACCGTTTTACCAAGATCTCTATCCAGCATCCATCCATCACGGTTTCGAAATCACAGGGGACCGCGACAATTATTGCGCCTATTACCCCGCCATCAGGCGCTTGATCGAAATCCTCCGGGAGGTGCGCAATGCCGAGATTTGATTCAGCGACTGGGCGTTATACCTACCTCACGATCGACGACGCGGAGTACCGCCTTTACTTCGAAGAAGCAGGTACCGGAGAGATCGGTTTGCTTCTACAGCACACGGCGGGTGCTGATGGACGGCAATGGCGACACATCATGGAGGATGACTATCTAGGGTCCAAATTTCGTCTAATTGCGTACGATCTCCCCTATCACGGAAAGTCAGTACCGCCGGCTGATACCAAGTGGTGGGAAGAAGAATACCGCCTCGAGAAAGAATTTCTGATGCAAGTCCCGATCATGCTTGCGCGCATCCTTGAACTTGATCGACCCGTCTATATGGGGAGTTCCATTGGCGGTCACCTAGCCGTTGATCTCGCCTTGCACCATCCAAACGAATTCCGTGCCGTAGTCGGTCTCGAAGCTTCTGCTTATACGCCCGGAGGCTTTGTGGATGAGTTCTACCACCCCAAGATCGGCAACGATTACAAAGCCCATTTAATGTACGGCATGATGGCCCCAACGAGTCCGGAAGCGTTGCGCCATGAAACGAGTTGGGTATATAGCCAGGGTGCACCAGCCGTGTTTAAGGGCGACCTTTACTACTACTCCATCGACCACGATGTGCGAAATACGGCACACGCGATCGATACCGAGCTTTGCTCTGTGGACATTCTCAACGGCGAATACGATTGGAGCGGCACGCCCGCCGAGGGAAAAGAGCTCGCTTCGATGATACCCGGCGCCCGCTACCGAACCCTCAGTGGCCTCGGTCATTTTCCGATGAGCGAAAATCCTACGCTTTTCCTCGACCAAATTCGGCCCGTACTCGACAACATTATCGAATCGCGGCGTTAGCGCTCTGCTACCGCCAACATCAGTTCGCATTATTGGTTCAGGTGACGAACATCAAGCATCATCGAATCGAGTTTTCGCACGGGAGTTGAGATGAGCACCATGAGTGCTATCAAGACCACAAAGACCGCTCCACTCGCGATTAGCGATGTCGATATATCGTAAGCATCTGCAATCATGGCTACGGGTAAAACGCCGAGCGGCATCAGCCCATGTGACATCATATCGATGCTCATGATTCGTCCCCGCATACGCTGGACGACTTGAACCTGTAACAGGCCACGATTAAGAGACATATTCCAGGACGACAACCAGCCAACCAATGCAAGGACAACGACCGCTGTCCATAAATTAGATGCCATCCCGAATAGCACGGTCGAAACACCCCAGCCAAAGCAGGTAACCACAAGCCAAGTGCCTTTGTGTTTGAGGTCACCCGACGCGGCCAACATCAACGAGCCAAGAATTGCGCCAACGCCCATTGCCGAAAGCAGTACGCCCAGATCGTCCGGACCGCCGAGCAAAATATCTTCGTTAAACGCTGGCAACAGCGTGTTAAGCGGCATACCAAACATAAATGGCACGATCGAAAGAAGGATCAGCGCGTACACAGTCGGCTGAGCACGAACGTACTTTAGGCCATCCAGGATTTCGATGAACGGGTGTTTTCGCGTATCGCGCGACCCTGCCCGACCCCGATTGGAGACAAGCAACATGGTGAAAGCCGAAAGGAAATACAACCCCCCGATGACAAGATAAACAATGCCGACGCCAAAGGTGCTAGTGGTATCTCCTGCCGCGATCCATGCGATCAAGAAACCTGCAAATGCTGGCGCCAAGATTCGTGCAAAATTCATGCTGGTGGTGGTAAGCGCCATTGCGGTGAAGATCAAGCGCTCGTCCACAAGATCCGGAACAAAAGCATTTCGAGCTGGAAACGATAGCGCCAACACGATTCCGTTAAACAGCCCAAACGCAATGAAATCCCAGAAACCCACGTTCCCCGATAGGATGAATAAGGCCATGATGAGCGTTGCGATGGCATTTAAGGATTGAGCCGCCACAAGTACCGATTTCTTTGAAACCCGATCAGCAAGGACCCCGCCCCACAACGAAAATAGTACTTGGGGAATCATGAAGGACATGGTGACCCATCCAAGGTCGACCGCAGAGGAAGTCAATTCGTAAACGAACCAACCTCGTGCGACCTGTTGCATGTTCATCGCGAATGAGGAGCCCAAGCTGCCAAGCCACAACCAACGGAAATCGGCCTGTGAAAGCGCCGTATAAATATCCCGAAAAGCCAGAGTCGTCTTAGATCAGCGGGCGACCCCGGAGTCTAACACGCGATCCCGTCCAACTCGGTCTCGATCCCGTGACGATCGACCAGCTCAGTAATCAAGCCGGTACGAATCACCATCGCGCACCAACTTTCCTGCCGTTGGACCGGAAAAGTGAGTACCAATGACCAGTACCGGACGATCTGCATACAAATCTAAAAAACGGGCGCGTGTCGACGCGCTCTGGTCCGGGTCAACATCTGCCGTCGTCGACCAATCTGGGTGGGCTATTTGACAGGGATGGTGGACCATATCCCCAGTAATGAAGGCCTCTTCACCTTGAGAAGTAATGTGCACACTGACGTGCCCGGGTGTGTGGCCAGGCGTCGATTCAAGTCGTACCTCAGTCGTGACCTGATGATCACTTGACACAAGATCAGCTAACCCAGCATCAAAAATGGGTCGCACCGAATCGTCAATCACGGGTCCGTATTCGGCCTGGCTTTCGTTTTGCCAATGTGCCCATTCTTCTTCTGCGTAAAGGTAACGAGCGTTAGGAAAAGTCGCCTCCCATGCCCCACCGACCAGACGCGTATTCCAACCAACGTGATCCACATGCATATGCGTGCACAAAACCGTATCAACGGTGTCGCGATCAAATCCTGCGGCAGCGAAATCGTCCAGAAACGATGACTGCATCTGGTGCCACTTCGGGTAGGTGCGGTCTTTGTCATTACCGATGCACGTGTCAACGACAAGGGTCTGACTCTCTGTCTCAATAATCAAACTATGGAACGAAAGGACGAGCTTGTGATCGTCGTTCACGAACGGTCCGATCCAATCGATTGCCTTGATACGATCTTCGGTGGCTTGCGGCAATATATGGTTACCAACGGTTGATGAGGTCAGTTCAACCACCCGCGTGATCGTGGCATCACCAATTCGCCACTTCATCTGTCGTCCTTTGCTTCTGTCTACAATCCGTCACACTATAACGTGCTGAGCGCGAATCAAATGGGGAACTGCCATGACCGAGCCGAGCCGATACGGCGATGCTGAAATTACGCGAGACGGTCACGTGGCAATCGCAGAAATTCGCCGGCCCCCGAACAACTTCTTCGATGTCGATCTAATCAACGCACTGGTTGCGGCGTTCCGCGATCTCGACGAGGACCCCGAGTGCCGCGCCATTGTTCTCTGTTCGGAAGGGAAACACTTCTGTGCGGGTAACGATTTTTCCAGGTCCACGGGCCAGTCTGAACGAACTGAGCGAGACGTCTCCCAGGGAAATCCGCTCTATTCTGCAGCCGTCGATTTATTCTCCTGCAAGAAGCCCGTTGTCGGTGCTATCCAAGGAGCAGCCGTGGGTGGTGGATTCGGTTTGGCACTAGTGCCCGATTTTCGAGTCGTCTGCCGCGAGGCTCGATTTACCGCGAATTTTGTCAAGCTCGGCTTTCATCCCGGCTTCGGCTTGACCCACACGCTGCCAAAACTCATCGGACAGCAAAAAGCGAACAACATGTTCTTAACGGGGAAACGAATCGATGGCGAAACAGCTCACGACTGGGGCTTGGGTGACGTCCTAACTGATCGGGAGAACGTACGGTCCGAAGCCATCTCATTGGCGTCTGAGATTGCGGAGAATGCTCCGCTAGCTGTGCTTTCTGTGCGAGCCACCATGCGAGCCGGATTGGCAGAATCCGTCAAAGACCAAACCGACCACGAATTCTTAGAGCAGCAACGGCTTCAGCAGACTGAAGATCATCGCGAAGGTGTCCGAGCGGTCGCCGAACGTCGCGCAGGGAACTTTAACGGTCGGTAATTGATCCTCACACCGACGCGCGGCGGGCATCCAATACACTTCGAATCTCTGCGTACGCATGTTCGTTTAGTTTGAACCGCCGAAAAAGCATCGCGCCAATTGCATAGCAAACCAGCGGAAACAGGCTATAGAGCGAAACGATTGCAATTTGCGTTTGCATCGACTGCACCTCATTTGGCACGAAACCAGCCGCTTGCAGCACGAATCCGGTCAACATCAGCATCGCACCCATCGCGCACTTGTATACGAAATTCCATGCCGCAAAGTAGGTCCCTTCTTTGCGTTCTCCCGTGACGTACTCGTCGTAATCGATGACGTCACCCTGAATGGAGGCGCTTATCGTGCCACCGCAGCCTGCGGCGAGCCCCGCGAAGACGGCGAGCACTATCATCGTAATCAGCCGGACATCAACCGTGTCTAGAAACGGGAGGACGAACATGCCGCCAAACGATACGCCGGTTAGCAACATCGAAAAAAACCATAGTTGTTTTTTGCCGTACCGGCGTGACAACGGTATCCAGAGTGGTACAGAAAAGGCCGAAGGGATCATGTACGACAAAATAATGAGGGGGGCCCACGCCGCAGCGCCAACCACATACTGTGCGACATAGAGCGTCAACACCCCTATTGCTGCCGAACCAACGTTTTCGATGAACGTCACGATAATTAATAATCGTGCGTGCGGATTCCGAACCACGTCCGCAAATGCCCGAAACGGTTTCTCGTTGACCCGCCCTTGAAAATCGACCCGCTCGCGGAGCCTAATCACCGCGAATCCAATCAGCAACGCCATCACAACCGTTGCGACAATCGCCAGCTCGCGTGCGGTTTGTCGCACCACAGCCTCGCCCTGGTCTTCCGCCCAAATAAGGACTTGGAAACTCGCCAGACACAGTATTGAACCGAACGTATAAAACGCGTGTCGGATGCCGAAAAGCCTACTGCGTTCGTGATAGTCATCCGACAGTTCCGCGCCGAGAGATAGATGAGGGACGAAAAAGACCGTCATGACCGAGTAAAACCCAATCACCGCCACTGCCATCCAACCGACCAGTGCAGCTTCAGATAACTCCGCGGGAGGCGAGAACACCATCACGAATGCTGCTCCGATAGGAATAACGCTGGCGGCCATCCACGTACGACGACGACCGAAGGAACCGACCGTTCGATCGCTTAGGTAACCAACGAGCGGGTCCGAAATCGCGTCCCAAACCCGCGAAATACTAAAGATAATCCCCATCACTGCCGGCGCGATCATCAGCACGTCCGTCGAGAACTTCATGACGTATAAACCGACGAGTAGGTACATGTAACCTGCACCGACGGTTGGGGCACCGTATGCAAATACCGTCCTCCAGGGAACTCGCCCCCGACGTCGCTCCAACGTCGTATTCACGCGTTTCTGATGGTCAACCCACCGTCGACGGGTAGTGCAACGCCAGTGACGTAACCGGCTGCAGGAAGAACCAAACTTAGGGTCATGTGAGCGACTTCCTCGGGGTCCGCATACCGTTTGAGTGCTACTCGCCGACGCGCAAATTCTTGTTTTTGCTCTTCTGGTATCCCGTCCGTAAGGCCGGTTCTTATCGGGCCCGGACAGATGCAATTCACGGTGATGTCCTCGGTTCCAAACTCCACCGCCAGTGAACGTGTTAAACCTAGGACGCCCGTTTTAGCTGCACTGTATGCGCTCGCGTGCTTGGTCGCTCCCAATCCCTCCGTCGACGCGATATTGACGATCCGACCGCCATTGGCTTTTCGTAGGAACGGCAACGCGGCACGGATTATACGGACGTGAGCCGTAATCAGTACGTCTTGCCCACGCTGCCAGACGGTCTCGTAATCGTCATCATCCACGGGCGCACCTGCACCAATTCCGGCATTATTAATAACGATGTCGATGCCGCCAAAGTGCTCAGCGATTTCAGGTACGACTCGTTCGATGGCTTCCCGATCCGAAACATCAAGGGGCCATCCTCGCACCGGATAACCGGCTTCGCTGATTTCTTCAACGACCTGCTCCAACGGATCTTCGTTAATGTCGGTTACCGCCACCAACGCCCCTTGCTCAGCGAACAAGCAAGCAGTTGACCGGCCCATACCGCTGGCAGCGCCAGTGATGATGGCGACCTTCCCTTCGATCGACCGGCTAAGTTTGGTTAATTTCATTGCATCCTCCCGAGCAATCGATTATTGCCCATCCTGTCCCGATATACAGTTATCGAGGCGGCCTAATTACGGCTGTCGTGCAGCGTCCGCTTGTTCGGCCCGCACACGACGCATAGAATGCGCGGTTTCGTGGCCCAGGGGTCGTTAGCTCAGTTGGTAGAGCACCGGGCTTTTAACCCGATGGTCCTGGGTTCGAGCCCCAGGCGGCCCACCACCACGCCACCACGGAACCACATTTGGATTGGGCAGCACGAAACTTCATCTTGAGAGCTCGAAACGGGCCCACGGCGCCCCGCTTTTCCCTCGACAACCTGCCTTCAGCCAATCACCTAGAAGTCGTCGCTCAATCCATCGCGAACGCTCTCTTTTATGCCAATCAACACCGTTTCGACACGTCGATCTGGGTCGTTCTCGAGGGACCTCCTTGCCCACCACGCGTGCTTGCCTACCGAGGCGATTCCATCGGCTCGCTCGGGGGGTTTGACGAGCGCTCCATCGCAGCTTCGATGCGCACTGCCCTCGCCCAAGGAACGCGTCTCGGTCGTGACGAAACGGTCATTTGTGAAAGCGGTATCGAAGTCACGCATCGTAGTTTTGAGTCAATGATCAAAGCTGCAGCGATTCCCGGCTTTTATTACCTAGACAAAAAAGGATCCGATATACGTGAGGCCTCGTTCGCCTCACCGGCGATCTTTGTATTGAGCGATCACAAATCGATGCCGCGTAAGAGCACGCACTACCTCGCACGGCTCGGAGGCCGCCCCATCGCTTTGGGGCCTAAGACTATTTTTGCAAGCCAATGTGTTGTGTTAGTTCACAACGATCTCGACCGCCAAGCGATTCAGTAGTATCGCGTGGGGTCGACCACGCCCGCTGATTGAAACCCCCCCCTGCGGATACGACAACTATCGCATCGTCCGCAAGCCTCACCATCTCGATTAGGTTGATAGCATGAGACCGTGTTCCCATAGTTCACTCCGAGCTGCAGTCCTTTTGCGATGATGTCAGCCTTCGGCAATTCGATGAGGGGTGCATGAACCGTAAACCTACTCCCTTCGACCCCAGCTCGAGTCGCCAGATTAGCTAGCTTTTCAAACCCTTGGATGAACTCAATACGGCAGTCCGGGTAGCCCGAATAATCCACTGCGTTGACGCCGATGAAGAGATCGTGCGCACCCAGCACCTCGGCCCAAGCAAGCCCTAACGATAAGAACACGGTGTTTCGTGCCGGCACATAGGTCACGGGAATACCTGTCGTCGGTGCCTCCGGTACCTCTATCGCTGCATCAGTTAAAGCCGACCCACCAAATTCAGAAAGATCAATCGAAACAACACGGTGCTCTTTAACACGAGCGGATACCGCAATTTTTCGGGCCGCTTCTAACTCGATGGCATGCCGTTGACCATAAAAAAAAGACAGCGCGTAACACTCGAATCCCCGGTCATTCGCTATCGCCAGCGTCGTCGCGGAATCAAGGCCGCCTGACAGAAGTACGACGCCGATCGTCAACGACCTGTCTCGTCGCCCCAAAGAACTTTATGCAGTTGTATCTGAAAACGTACGTCCAACCGATCCGCGAGGATCCACTCGGCAAGGTGCCTAGCATTCTGCTCAGATGCTGATGGAGAGAACAGTACCTCGCCAACGTGCGCGGTGAGGTCGTGCTCCGTACAGATGTCCTTTGCCCAGCAATAATCGCGTCGGTCACAGATCACAAATTTCACCTGATCACTTTCCCGCAATGCAGCGACGTTTGAAAAGAGATTCCGATCCAATTCTCCGGATCCTGGAGTTTTAAAATCTACAACTCGACTCACCCTTGGATCGACGGCGGTGATATCCATCGCTCCGCTAGTTTCGAGTGACACCAGGTAACCCCGATTACACAATGCGGCAAGCAAGCCAAGTACCCTCGGTTGTGCCAGCGGTTCACCCCCAGTCACCGTTACGTGTCGCACGCCAAGTTCATCTACGCGATTAAGAATGGCATCTAACGCAAGCGTTGAGCCACCATGAAACGCATACGCGGTATCGCAATACTGGCAACGAAGTGGACACCCGGTCAGCCGAATAAAGACTGTAGGCCTGCCGACGCTCCTCGATTCACCCTGCACTGAGAGAAAAATCTCCGTGACGCGAAGCGTCTCGGTCTCTGACACGGCGCTAGAGGTACTCGGCTGCGTACGATTTGGCGAGATCACCGACCGTTCCCGGATGGTTTTTGATGACTCGATCAAGATAATCGCGTGCCCGCACGGTATCGCCCAACTGATGGTAAACCTTGCCAAGTTTGTATAGCGCGTCAGGTACTTTCGCGT
Organism: Pseudomonadales bacterium; assembly: GCA_022448085.1. GTDB lineage: Bacteria > Pseudomonadota > Gammaproteobacteria > Pseudomonadales > Azotimanducaceae > UBA11889. The sequence continues at coordinate 22,420 of JAKUTH010000004.1, forward strand.
GATCCGGGTATAAGGTGACCACCTGTACGAATGACTGCCGCGCTTTTTCTAGATCGTCAGTGGCGTGATGTAGTTCCCCCAACCAATAAAATGCGTTGGGAGTCCACTGTCCGTTCGGGTATTCAACGATAAATTGATCGAAAGCGACAATGGCGTCATCAAACCTACGCTCACTTGTAAGCGCGTACGCGCTTTCATATGAACCGCGTTCTGTACCGGTAGGATCGATAATGGGCGGCAACGGCGGAATATCCGTCTCGTCATGCAGTTCCGTCGCAACATCTATCGCCCGAAGTTCGCGAAACCGTCGGTCAATGTCAGTGTATCGTCGATTCTGTTCCCGCGTAAGCCGATCGACTCGATAAATCTGCTCCTCAAGCATGCCCCGAACGATTGCCAGTTCTTCTTGTAAAACCTGTAACTGATAAAAGAGTGCCGCTAACCCAGGATTGTTACTCTCAGTATCGTCAGCGGATTCGACGCTCGAGTTCCGTTCCGGGGTTTGATCTACGAGCGGAGCCGCACCGTTTGCATCAACGATCGCGTAACCGAACAGAGTGCACAAAAACAAGGGCAGAACCTTCGTTCCACACCTTCTTTTTTGTGTCTTGTCTGTTCGCACTGCGAACAAGCACTTACCGATAAATCACTACCGCGCGCCTATTCTTACTCCACGCGGACTCATCGTGTCCGGGGTCGTCTGGGCGTTCTTCGCCGTAGCTGACCATTTCAATTTGGGATCGTCGAACTCCGGCTGATGTCAAAAAACTACTCACCGCATTGCCGCGACGTTCACCTAACGCAAGGTTGTATTCGCGTGTACCACGCTCATCACAGTGCCCTTCAATGACCAAACGACGATCACGATTCCGAGTCAAAATGTTCGCGTGCATCTCAAGAAGGCGCAAATCGCGGGCGGAAAGTCTGGCCTGATCTAGTTCAAAGTAAAACTTAGTCGCCAAGATTCGACCACTCGGCGTGAGGGGTCGGCTACGGCTATCAAAATCAGTCGATTCCGGTTCGGCTTGAACAGATTCCGATTGCACAGGTTGCGATTGCACAGGCACAACATCAACCGGTGCCGCAGGTTGAGCGGCCGGCTCGGGTTCCTGTTGACTGGCGCAACCCACAAGAATCAGCGCGCCCACAACCCACAACGCCACGTTGTACCTTCTGACCTGCCTCATCGTTCCTCTCTCCTCATCAATCTAAAATCCACGAGTTGCGGACAGTGTATCGAGGTACGGTGACCAGGATGGTTCCCGGACATCTCCTGCCGACGACGGTAATTTGTACTTGACCTGACCATCGATGGACACTACGGCCAGTATACCTCGGCCCTGGTCCTGAGTCGCATATATCAACATGGTTCCGTTCGGCGCTAGCGACGGCGATTCATCCAACGACGTTTCCGTCAATATCCGGGGATCTTCGTCAGTTTCAAGATCTTGCCACGCGATGTGATAAATACCTTCACGCCGGTGCACGTACACGAGATGCCGCCCGTCGGGGAGCAGCCGGGCACGGGCATTGTAATCACCTTGATACGTCAGCCTTTCGGTCAACGACGTCCGTAAATCGACCCGGTAAATCTGTGGTCGACCGCCACGATCCGATGTGAAAATAAGACTCTTCCCATCGGGCGTCCAGCCAGGTTCCGTATCGATGGCCGATAGGTGGCGCGTTACCCGTCGAGGTCTACGCGCGGGCGTCGCGATCTCCATGGTATAGATTTCGGGATTTCCGTCCCTCGACAACACCATCGCCAATTCTCTCCCATCCGGCGAAAAGGCCGGTGCACTATTAAGACCTGGATAGGAGGGAAGGCGCTGGCGAACGTTACTCTCAAGTTCCTGAATAACAATCGCCGGTCTACCGGTCTCAAAGGAAACGTATGCAATTCGTCGACCATCGGGGGACCAACTAGGCGATAGCAGAGGTTCCGACGTCTCAAAAAGAGTCCGCGGACGTTCACCGTCCGAATCCGCCATCTCCAGTTTGTAGCGCGCGTACGAGGTTCCAATGTTTTCGACGAGGACATATAGAATTCGCGTCGAAAAAGCACCTCGAATACCCGTTATTTCTTCATACACGTCATCCGCGATTCGGTGCGCTATGTCGCGCATACGATCTCGGGGCGCCGTGATTTCACCCGATTTCACCTCGCGTTCGGCACTCACATCAAACAAGCGGTACGTCACCGTGATCCCACCGTCCACCCGGCTAAGATGACGTCCGATAAGCAAGTACTCCATACCCAATATCCGCCAATCACGAAAGTAAACATCTTCTGGTTGGGATGGGTAGGAGAGCATGTTTTCTTTCTCAATAGGCGAAAATTGCCCGCTTCGTATCAGGTCAAACGAAATAACTCCGGAGATATCGCCCGCCGAATTAGACGACGCAAATGGGACAACGGCGATCGGGATGGGGTTGTCGTTTCCGCGGTCGATAACGATTTCTAGGGCATCTAAGCCCTGCAGGGAAGTGAATACCGCCCACCAGATCACTTTTTTCAACGCAACAGATCCTCCGGTTTGAACAACAGTCGAAACTTACGGAATTGTGCTTCGAACACTTCGCTATCCTGAGGTACCTCAAAGCGCCGCGCTTTGCGAACAGCAGCTAACGCGGACCGGTCGAACGACGCACTTCCACTCGAATCGAGCAGGCTGACTGTATTCAAATCGCCGGTCGGGAACAGCTCAACAAGAATACCGGCGGCCATTTCGTTACGGGCACTTGGCGGCCTCGACCAATGAGCTACGATACTGGCGTATATGCCGTCCACATAGGATTGTGCTACATCTTGATCGGCGCGAACGGAAATATCGATCGCGTCTTGAGCCAACGAGCGCTCAAAGTCGCGACGCCGCATTTCTTGAAGTTGTTGGCGCCGCGCTTTCATTCGTTCGCGTCGCTCACGCTCCATGCGCTGTTCGCCAGTTTCTTTTACTTTCGACGACGCGCTATCTCGGTCACCAAACGCGCGATTTCGAAGCGACGGAGTCTTCGGTGGCGTCGAAGTGAGTTTCCCGTTCGTTTTTGCAGGCAGAGGTTTCTTTTTCGTCGCTGAGCGGCGCGGTTCACGAACGATGAGCATTGTCTTGATCGCTTTCGGCTCTACTACTACGGGTTCCCGAGAACTCGGTGCCCACTCCCATTCGAGCATAGCTACCACAACCGCATGGAGTACAAGTGCACCGACAATCGGCAGACCGTAATCAGTTAGTTTTCCCACCGTTAGACGTCGGGAGGGTCGGTGATGAGCCCAACGCTTGCTGCCCCCGACTTCTGTAGGACAGTCATTATCTCGATCACCTCGGAATACGTTAGGTCCGCATCTGCCCGAAGAAAAACGGGGATGTCTGGCCGCGCAGCAATAATCCGCGAGGCCTGGTCTTCCAATGAAAAGATTGTGACCCGATTGGCCTCCTTTTCCATGTTACGCATACCCACGTTAATGAATATCGCCCCATCACTACGAACGCTGACAATGAACGGGTCATCTTGGTCGTTGGACAGTGGATCGGAAGGTTTCTGCGGCAGATTTACCTCCACTCCTTGCGTCAATATCGGTGCAGTCACCATGAAAATCACCAACAAAACCAACATCACGTCGATATACGGCACCACGTTGATTTCAGACATCGGCTTACGACGGGTCGCCATGCTTTAGGTTTTTTCCGAATGTGCATGACGGAATAAGATAGAGGTGAGCTCATCGGCAAACGCTTCGTATCGCTTCATCAGCACCTCGACTCTTGTCGAGAAGCGGTTATAACCGATCACAGCAGGTATCGCTGCAAACAAACCCATCGCTGTCGCAATAAGTGCTTCTGAAATTCCAGGTGCGACCGAAGCGAGCGTCGCTTGACTCATGTTGGCAAGGCTCCGAAACGAATTCATGATGCCCCAGACCGTTCCGAAAAGACCGACGTACGGACTCGTGGAACCCACGGTAGCAAGGAACCCGAGGTGCTTTTCGAGTTGTTCCTCCTCCCGCGAAACTTCTACCCGCATAACCCGCTGCACACCCTGCATGATCGAATCCGGGTCGGTATTGGGTTGCTCTGAGAGCCTTTGAAATTCGGTGAAGCCAGAAACGAACACCGTTTCGATTCCGGTGAGTGACGAATCGTTCCCCAGATCTTTATGCAACTCACGCAAATCAATTCCGCTCCAGAAGTAGTCCTCGAATTCGTTTAGCTCCAACTGCACCCGGTCGAGCGCTCTCCACCGCTGAAAAATCATTACCCAAGAAGCTATCGATACAGCCGCAAGCAGGGCCAAGATTATTTGCACTAGCAAGCTCGCGTTTGCCAAGAGCGCGTATATCGAGAGGGGTTCCGACATCAGTTAAATTTTATAGCTCAAGCTCGTTTTGATCGGATTGATTACCAACTGGCGTAGGCGGCGCTATCGAAAAATGGTGATACGCACGCTCAGTCGCAACCCGACCCCGCGGGGTACGCATCATATAACCCTGTTGAATGAGGTAGGGTTCGACGACATCCTCGATCGTATCCCGCTCTTCTCCAATCGCGGCCGCCAACGAATCCAGCCCGACCGGTCCACCCGAGAACTTTTCAAGAATGGTGAGAAGTAGTTTTCGATCCATGGCATCGATACCTTCCTCGTCGACATTAAGTAACTCCAGTGCCGCGTCTGCCGTCTCGGCCGACACGTTTCCATCCGCGCGCACCTCCGCGTAATCCCTGACACGACGCAACAGTCGATTGGCCACACGGGGCGTCCCGCGGGCCCGCCGCGCAATCTCCAAAGCCCCCTCGGGATCGACTTTGACATCAAGTCTTTGACCAGTACGCGTCACAATTTCCGTCAATTCCTCGACCGCATAGAACTCAAGCCGGTGGACAATCCCGAATCGATCTCTTAGCGGCGAAGTCAGAAGGCCTGCGCGGGTCGTCGCTCCAATCAGAGTAAACGGCTTGAGCGTATAGGGTATCGAACGCGCCGCTGGTCCCTCACCGATAACGATGTCGATGCGATAATCCTCCATCGCCGGGTAGAGTATCTCTTCGACCGCCGCCGATAACCGATGTATTTCGTCAATGAAAAGGACATCGTTCTCTTCAAGATTACTTAGGAGAGCGACCAATTCGCCTGCCTTTTCAATCACAGGACCAGACGTCGTCTTCAATCCCACCTCCATTTCATTGGCGACGATATGGGCGAGCGTCGTCTTGCCAAGTCCAGGCGGGCCGAAAATCAAGGTGTGGTCCAGCGGTTCGCTACGTTTACGCGCCGCTTCGACAAATATCTGCATTTGTTCTTTAACGGAATTCTGTCCCACAAAGTCCCCTATCAATTTCGGCCGTAGGGCTCGATCAAAAACCCTATCTTCGGTGCCGCTTTGTCCGGAAGTGATGCGGTCCGGTTTAATGCTCATACGTTTGTCGTCATCCGTTGCAACGCCATGCGGATAAGCTCTTCAACGGGTTCACCCGCCGCGTAAACGTTGTCAATGGCACGGGCTGCGTCTAGTGGCCGATAACCGAGTGAAACCAGAGCAAGCTCAGCTTCTCTTGCGGTTGATTCCTTGTTGGTAGCTCCACGGGTAATTCCAACGGGCAGTGTATCGAGCCGATCCTTGAGTTCCATCAGCAGCCGTTCGGCTGTCTTTTTGCCGACACCCGGAACGCGCGTCATCGCGGCAACGTCCTGGTCCGCTACAGACGCGGCGAATTCCTCGGGTGTAAGTGAAGAAAGCAGCGTCAATCCCAGTTTTGGTCCGATGCCGTTGACCCTGATCAAGGCTCGAAATAGTTCCCGCTCGGCTAACGAGGCAAATCCGAACAGGGCATGAGTATCGTCTCGGACGACGAGGTGAGTATAGACATCGACTTCACCCTCGTGGCCCGCCACCGTCGCCAATGTCGTCCCGGTTACTTCCGCCTCGTACGCGACACCCTGCACATCGATGATTAGAACGTTATCGCTGATATTGACGACACGTCCTCGCAAGCGACTAATCATGGCGTTCCTTGCTTTAGTTGCCACCGAGTATTGACATGACAGATAGCCACTGCAAGCGCATCGGATGCATCCGTCGGCGGAATGCCCTGTAATTTGAGTAGCGCTTGGACCATATGTTGGACCTGGCCTTTGGTTGCTCGCCCACTACCGACGACGGATTGTTTAATACGGCGTGCGGCATACTCATTCACGCCGAGATCATGCGTCACTGCCGCAGTAATGGCGGCTCCTCGGGCTTGACCCAATTTCAATGCCGACATGGGATTACGGGCCACGAAAACTTCTTCAATCGCAAACTCATCGGGCCGGTATTGTTTTATGAGTTCATCAACGCCTTGGAAAATATCTTTGAGCCGGGACGGAAAATCGGGCCCCGTCGTCTGTATACAACCGCTAGCCACGTAGATCGGTGTCCCGCCCTCTATCCCCACGATGCCATATCCGGTCACGCGGGATCCTGGGTCAATCCCCAGAACACGAATCACAAGGCCAACACAGAGTCTGGAAAGTCACCGTTCGAATACACGTTCTGAACGTCCTCAAGATCCTCCAAGGCATCGATCAGAAGCAGATTTTTTTCGGCTGTATCTGCATCACAAATACTCGTACTTGAGGGAACCATGGCGACTTCCGCATGACCCGGTTCGACTTCCCGAGCGCGAAACGCATCCACTACACGACCAAAACTTTCGAACGTCGTGATCACCGTCAGCGCGCCCTCGTCATCGCTGTCCACGTCTTCTGCACCGGCATCGAGAGCGACGTCCATGACCTCATCTTCGTCCGCACCCGGAGCAAAGCTGATAAGTCCTCGACGATCAAATAGATAGGCAACGGATCCATCGGTTCCCAAGTTCCCGCCATACTTAGTAAACGCATGTCGAACCTCAGCCACCGTGCGGTTCTTATTATCGGTCATGGCTTCGACCAGAATTGCCACACCGCCTGGCCCATAACCTTCGTAAACCAGCTCTTCAACGTCGTTTCCTTCCTGGTCGCGCGCACCCCTCGCGATTGCCCTGTCAATCGTATCTCTAGGCATATTGACCGATAACGCATTATCGACTGCCGCACGTAATCGGGGATTGTCATCGATGGAAGACCCGCCGAGTCTGGCAGCGACGGTGACTTCACGAATAACTTTCGTCCACACTTTCGCGCGCTTGGCGTCTTGGCGCGCCTTTCGGTGTTTGATGTTGGCCCACTTTGAATGTCCAGCCACGCCTTCCGGTCCCTATTCGCCGCGTATTCGGATCCCGAGCTCGCTCAGTTGTTGCTCGTCCACTGAGCTCGGCGCCGACATCAAGAGGCATGAAGCCGTTTGGGTTTTCGGAAATGCAATCACATCGCGAATCGACTCAGTGCCGCTCATGAGCATAATTAATCGATCAAGACCAAGGGCTATTCCACCATGTGGCGGACAACCCAATCGAAGAGCTTCCAACAGAAACCCAAATTTGATAACGCCTTCTTGACCAAGACCTAGCGCTTCGAAAACTGCAATTTGTACCGCTTCGTCGTGGATTCGCATGGACCCACCACCCAATTCGTACCCATTCATAACGACGTCGTATGCCCTCGCCCGCGCCGCGCCAGGATTCGATTGCAACTCGCTTAATTCACATGTCGGCTGAGTGAATGGATGATGCTCCGGCGCCAAGGTGCCGTCAGACGATTCATGGAACATTGGCCAATCGACAATCCAGCACGGTCGAAACCCATCGGACAAGAGTTCCATGTCGGTGGCCAGACGATTTCGGAGGGCCCCCATTGACTCATTCACGACTTGTGCGCGATCAGCTCCGAAAAATACGATATCTCCCGTCTCGGCTCCGACTCTCTCCAGCAGGCTCGCTATCACGTCTTCGGGTAAAAATTTGAGTATCGGCGACTGGACGCCGTTGATGCCGCTTTGGGCGTCGTTCACCTTAATGTATGCGAGGCCTTTCGCTCGATACTGGCTCACGAAGTCAGTGTAGTCGTCGATTTGCTTACGAGAAAGGACCTCGTTGGCACGCGGCACGCGAAGCGCGACAACTCGGCCTTGGGGATCGTTGGCGGGGCCATTAAAAACTTTGAATTCAACCTCATTCATCAGGTCATCGATGTCGATCAGCTCCAATGGGTTTCGTAGGTCGGGACGATCCGATCCAAATCGCCGCATCGCCTCGGCGTGGGTGATGACGGGGAACGAGCCCAAATCTACCCCTAGAGCCTCGGAAAAAAGGCCCCTCAACATTCCTTCGGTCAACCGCATCATCTCGCCCTCGTCAACGAACGACGCTTCAATATCAATCTGTGTGAATTCAGGCTGGCGGTCGTGCCGAAGGTCTTCGTCGCGGTAGCAGCGAGCAATCTGGTAGTACTTGTCCATACCGGACACCATGAGCAGTTGCTTAAACAGTTGCGGCGATTGCGGCAGAGCAAAAAACTCGCCCGGGTGGGTACGACTTGGAACAAGGTAATCCCTCGCTCCCTCTGGCGTTGCTCTAGTCAATGTTGGGGTTTCGATCTCCCAATATCCTTCCGACTCGAGAAAACGGCGCACATGACTCGTGACCTCTGAACGAAGACGCAATCGCCCTTGCATCTCCGGTCGACGCAAATCCACGTATCGGTACCGAAGCCGGACGTCTTCGCCGGCCGACGAATATTCGTCCAACTGGAAAGGCGGTGTCGCGGAAGCGTTGAGAATTTCTAACGTGGAACCGAGAACCTCCACCTCTCCAGTCTTCATATCGGGATTAATCGTGCCGTCGGGTCTTGCACGCACGCGGCCGCGCGCGCGCAGAACGAACTCGTTACGGACCATATCTGCGACGGCAAAGCTCTCCTCTACGTCGGGGTCGTAGACGACCTGAGCAATCCCGCTACGGTCGCGGATATCGAGAAAAATAACTCCGCCATGATCGCGACGTTTATGAACCCACCCTGTGAGCTCAACCTCCTCGCCAACGAAGCTCGAATTCAGTTCGCCGCAATAATGGGTGCGCATCCCGGAACCCTGGCCTGTGATATGGAATTTGGGCGCGGGCAGCCTAACACAGCCCCATGGCTAATCGGAGCCAGAAGAGCTCGAGCTCGTGTTCTTAGACGACCCGCCCTTGGGTTCCCTCGATGCCTTGGGTTCGGCTTTCTTGGTTGAATCCGCTGGCGACTCGGACTTTCCAGTGTCTTTCGAGATGTCGGTCTTTGAGGCATCTGACGTGGCTTCAGATTTTGAGGATCCCGCTTCGTCTGACTTGTCGGACGTGTTCTTCTTTTCGTCCCCCGCGATGTTTTTCTTATCGCCTGATTTGAAATCGGTTTCGTACCATCCGCCTCCCTTGAGTCGAAAGGCGGCGACCGAAACAAGTTTTTTTAGCTCAGCTTTACCGCACTCGGGACAATCCTTGAGTGGGTCTTCGCCGACCCGCTGAATCGTTTCGAACTGATGCTCACACGAAACACACGCGTACTCGTATATGGGCACCCCGGAACCTCCTAACCAATCTCAGGCGGCCGGGAAGGATATAGAAATTCCCGGGTAAAAACATCGCGTGTAAGGTTTCACTTGACCGTCGGTCGCGTCAATCGCCGAAAAATCTATCTAAGAGGCGCTCGGGCTCGTGCCGATATCGCAACATGGCTATAGCGAAAAAAGATTCCATCCCGACATCCTTTGTCAATCCAAAAATCGAACCCCCGGAGCGGAAAGACGGATCTCGTTAGATTGGGGGAGACATGGTCTCGTTCCATCACGGATAATCCTGCCCCATGCTAAGAAGCCAAACGATAGTCCCAACACTTAGAGAAACACCGAGCGATGCCGATGTCGCCAGTCACGTGTTACTCCTACGTGCTGGATGTATCCGGCAGCTGGCTTCCGGTCTCTACAGTTGGCTGCCCTTGGGTCTCCGCGTACTCCGAAAAATCGAAGCCATTGTTCGAGAAGAATTAAACAACGCAGGCGCCGAAGAAATACTCATGCCCATGGTCCAACCCGCTGAACTTTGGCAGGAGAGTGGACGTTGGGACCTTATGGGGCCTGAAATGATGCGGATGCGTGATCGCAACGATCGAGACTACGCGCTCGCACCTACCCATGAAGAAGTCGTTAGCGATCTGATCCGAAAGGTGATCGTTAGTTACAAACAATTGCCTTGTAACCTATACCAAATCAACACGAAGTTCCGTGACGAAATACGGCCGCGCTTTGGCCTTTTGCGCGCCCGTGAATTCGTGATGAAGGACGGCTACTCATTCCATCTGGACGACGCGTCATTCGAACTAACTTACCAGGCCATGTTCGACGCTTACTCTCGGATTCTGAACCGTATCGGCTTGGACTTCCGAGCCGTCGATGCCGACCCAGGCACGATGGGCGATGGAGAAAGTCACGAATTTCACGTCCTTGCAGAATCTGGCGAAGACGCGATCGCCTTCAGCCCTAGCAGCAGTTACGCGGCGAACGTCGAGAAGGCTGAAGCCATCGCAACTGGAGATCTCGACAAGCCCGCATTAACGCTGGAGAAAAACCCCACGCCCGACGTACACACGATTGACGATGTCGCGCGTCGATTTCGGGTCTCAACAGAGAAGACGATAAAAACGCTCATCGTTCGGGGAACCAGTTCGCTGGTAGCACTCGTTCTACGCGGCGATCACCAACTTAACGAAAAGAAAGCAGCACGCTTGCCGGAAATCGCCCAGCCTTTCCAATTTGCTAGCGAAGAAGAAATCCGCGTCGCATTGGCCTGTGGACCCGGGTCGATCGGCCCCGTACACCTACGTATCCCGATTTGTGTCGACCGTAGTGCGGCGATCGCCAGTGATTTTATTTGTGGTGCCAACGAAGACGGCTTTCACTTCTCTGGTGTCAACTGGAAACGAGATGCAACTGCAACTCGAGTCGTCGACATCCGTAACGTGGTCGAAGGTGATCCCGCCGTCGATGCCAGTGGTCCCCTCAAATTCATACGCGGTATTGAGGTCGGCCATATCTTTAAACTTGGAACCAAATACACGACTCCTATGAACATTGCCGTCCAGGATGCCGAGGGCGTTTCGCGAGAATTGATCATGGGGTGTTACGGCATGGGCATATCCCGACTGGTTGCCGCCGCCGTGGAGCAGTGTCACGACGATGAAGGCATTATCTGGCCCGAAGCTATTGCGCCCGCCATGGTGCACATCGTCGCCATCAACTACGGCCGTTCGGATGCCGTTCGTGCAGCAGCTCACGACCTCTACGACCGCTGTCTCGAAGCAGATATCGACGCATTGCTCGATGACCGCGATGAACGACCAGGGGTCAAATTTGCGGACGCCGATCTGCTCGGGTTACCTCACCGCGTCATCGTAGGCGAAAGAAATCTTGCCGAGGGTCTTCTCGAATACAGTTATCGTCGTACTCAATTGGAGCTCGTTACCCCCACGCAGGTGTTCGAACGGTTACCGCGCTAATTTGGGCCGAGCCAACGGCTTCCAATAATGACTCAACCGTTTGCGGTCCAATAAGGATGGTAACCAGCTCTCCGTTTGGATTAATCAAAAGCGTGGTGGGCAAAATCGAAGGTACGGCCAGCTCCCAGCGCGCCCGGGGATCCTCCAAAAGAACCGGGAAATTGATGCCCATCGTTTTGACTAATGAAGTCAGTGCATCGCCTGTAACGCCGTCGTAATTGACGCCGACGACGTGAACACCCAGTTTAGATCCCATCTTCTGAATCTCGTTTAGTTCGGGTATTTCATCGCGGCAAGGACCACACCACTCCGCCCAATAATTGACCAGCGTCCATCGGCCCCGCCAGTCTTTTTCTTCGAAGTTCCCGCCATCATCGACCTCGATTGTCGCATCCTGACAACCTGAAGTTACCAGGGTGACAATAACTAACAGGCTAACTTGCCAGTACTTCTTCAATACTTACGTCCAATTGTTCACGCCCAAAAGCAGCACACGCGAGAAACCGCTCCGTAATCGACTCAAGCCCACCGACGTCTTCGAAGTTCTCGAGCATCATCGCCCCGGGCAGATGCGAATGTAGAGACCAAAGCGATACGTCTCTCAAACTCCGTGCAAGTACCCAACGATCCTCTCCAGTGGTTTGTAATAGCCGTTGTTGATGCAAAACGGCAACAATCTGCTCGTGTTCTTCTCGTGTCATCGGCACGGCTCGATTAATCGATGCTTCGGTCACTTGTGCACCATCCACGTGGGCGTCACGAAGTATTTTCAGCACACGCAAAGCCTTTATCACCACGGGCTCCGGGGAAGCGTCGGCAACCTCTTGGGATAGAGAAAGTGTCCGAACAAACACGCCCCCCGCCAATATCAATAGCCACACCATGTACAACCACATAAGGAAAAAAGGTACCGCCGCAAAGGTGCCGTATACCGAGGCAATGTCGACTTGGGTCACCATGAAACGGAACCCGAGTTTACCGATTTCGAACAATATTGCCGTCATCACGCCACCGGCCAGCGCATGTTTGAACGGTACGACCGTATTCGGAACTGCATAAAACAGCACCGTGAACGTTGCGATCGCCGCGATGATAGGTAGCCAAGCCAACATCACTTGGCTGATTAAGGGGGCATTCTCGGTCACCAACGGAAAAGTGAGTAGGTACGTACTGCCGACAATACTTGCGACCAATAACGGCGGCCCGATGGTGAGCACAGCCCAATAATTGACGAGTCGCAACCAACCCTTCCTACGTTCGTGAATCTGCCAGATATCGTTGAACGACTTTTCGATGGTCACCAACAATAAAAATGAGGTGACGAACAAGATGATCGAACTAGGCCCCGCCAACTGCAGAGCGCGAGACGAAAAGTCCGCTAACTGACTCTGCACAATGGCGCTCGATTCTGGTACGAAATTACGGAAAATAAAGTTCGATACGATGTCACCAACTTGATCGTATTCTGGGAGAAACGCCAATGTCCGGTACCCCACGGCCATGATGGGCACGATCGAAAACAAGGTAGTGTATGTCAACGCAGAAGCGGACTTGAAGCAGTCGTAGCCAGTGAACTGCTCGTACACTTGATTCCCAAACCAGCGGCAATATCCAACGAGATCTGCGCCCATGAATCGATCCCTCTGCTGAGGAAGTCCTATTATAAGAGTCAGCGTGAGAGGTTGCGCTCTACATCTAGTAGTAAGCGACAGCGTCGGTGCGGGGAGTCAATGAACGATACGAGGTGCTTCCGACTTGGAAACGTAATTTTCCTCGGGTTCGTTCGCGGTTGCCTCCATGGTCTGCACCGCGAAACGTCGCGTATTAATTTCTCCGGACACGACTTCCGGAAGTGCATCCATAAAGACCTTCATATGTTCGGTCTGGTAATGCTGCATTAAGGCCTCCATGGTTTCCCACTCTTGAAACAGAACCAACGCGTTCGGGTCCTGAAGCCCCACGTAAAAGTCGTAGGAAATGCAGCCTCGTTCCAGCTGAGTCGCATCCGACATTTCACGCGCTAGTTGCAATGCCCGCTTCCGGCGTTCGGGCACGATTGGAATAACGCCGTGGACTATGATCATTCGTTAACCTCCATCACGCCCAAATCCAAAAGCACACTAGCTACTTCTTCAAGAATAGCAGGGTCGTCAATAGTTGAAGGTACTTTGTACGGGTCGCCATCAATCATTTGGCGTAGCACCTGCCTTAGAATCTTTCCTGAACGCGTTTTCGGAAGCCGCGGTACCACACATACCTTCCGGAAATTGGCGAAGGCACCTACATCGCCCCGTACCATCTGAATTAATTCCTCTTCCAACGTCGATTGTTCGATATTGACTCCGTCCTTTAGCAGCACAAGACCGAGCGGTACTTGTCCCTTGTCCGGGTCGCGAATGCCAACGACCGCACACTCTGCCACGGCAGGATGATCGGCGACGACTTCTTCCATCTGACCCGTCGATAACCGATGGCCTGCTACGTTCATGACGTCGTCTACTCGTCCCATGATATAGACATATCCATCCTCGTCGCGGTAACCACCATCACCGGTCAAGTAGTAGCCTGGATATCGAGTCCAATACGACTCCACAAATCGGTCGTGATCTCCCCATACCGTCGGTAAAGATCCAGGCGGCAGTGGTTCCTTGACCACAACGTTTCCATCTTGCCCAGCGGCGACCACTTTTCCATCTTCGTCGAGTATCTTGAGGTCATAGCCTGGGACTGGAAACGTTGGCGAGCCGGGTCGTGTTTCAACTAACCCGTAGCCCACCATATTCGAACAAATCGGCCATCCGGTCTCGGTCTGCCACCAGTGATCAATGACAGGCACCTCTAGCACCTCGTTCAGCCATTGATATGTCGGCGGATCCAAACGTTCTCCAGCGACGAAAAGATATTCCAACGCGGAAAGATCGTGGTTACGCATCAGCTCGCAATGGGGATCCTCTTTTCGAATGGCTCGAAATGCGGTCGGGGCAACGAAAAACGTCTTTACCCGATGTTCTGCGAGTACTCGCCAAAACGTCCCTGCATCCGGCGTGCGCACTGGCTTACCCTCAAAAAGTAACGTCGTGCACCCTTTGATCAGCGGCCCGTAAACGATATAGGAATGCCCGACCACCCAGCCGACATCGGAAGCCGCCCAATACACATCCCCTACATCCGTCCCATAGATAGCTGCCATGCTGTAATTTAAGGCTACGGCATGTCCGCCTTGATCACGTAATACGCCTTTGGGCCTGCCGGTCGTACCCGACGTGTAAAGAATATACAAAGGATCAAGTGCGTCTAAAGCAACCCACGGCGCATATTTGGCAGCGGCTTCCCATTCTGCCCAGTCGTGTTCACGGCTTCCGATCAGCGGCGCCTCCAGCATCTCGCGCTGTAGGACGACGCAAGCTTCTGGTTTGTGTTTCGCAATACGTATCGCTTCGTCCAACAAGGGTTTGTACGCGATGACCGACTGGAACTCGATCCCACACGACGCCGATAGAATAACTCGTGGACTCGCGTCATCGATCCGCATCGCTAGCTCTCGAGCAGCAAAGCCGCCAAACACGACCGAGTGGACGGCCCCAATCCGCGCGCATGCAAGCATTGCGATGACGGCCTCGGGCACCATGGGCATGTAAATAATGACTCGATCCCCTTGGACCACATCCAGAGCCAACAGTCCCCCAGCAACTTTTGCAACACGTTCCGTAAGTTCACGGTAGGTGATACGTGCAACCGTATTTGTCACCGGCGAGTCATAAATCAACGCGACCTGGTCACCCCGACCAGCTTCCACGTGACGATCCAAAGCCAACCACGCCGTATTCAACTTGCCGCCCCCGAACCATCGAACGACCCCGTTTGCATCCTTTTCCATGATTTTTTCGGGCCAGGCAAACCACTCAATTGCCTTCGCTTGTTCGGACCAAAATAGTTCCGGTTGCTCCAAAGAACGTCGGTAATCCTGCTCGTAACTCGTTAACATCGACCGCGGTATGACTATTTTTGAACGAACGCGGACAGGGGTTCGTTTTCGACAAACTTCCATCCCGCGAGCATTAACCAATCACTCCTTGCTCACGCAACGCGTCCAACTCATCCTGAGCAAACCCAATGCTCGAAAGTACCTCTGTGGAGTCTTCTCCTGGAGCTCTTGCTGCGTGCGAGATTTCGGCCGTGGTACGACTAAACCTAGGCGAGGGAGAGGGTTGAACAACTCCATCCACTTCAATGAACGTACCGCGGTGCACATTGTGAGGATGAGTAGGCGCTTCGAAGACCGATAATACCGGTGCAAAACACACGTCGGTTCCTTCCATGATTTCGCACCACTCGCCTCTCGTTTTCGTCTTAAAAACGTCTTCAAGTTCATCCTTAAAGCCCGACCACTGATCCCTATCCATTTGCGGGCCAAAACGATTTGCATCGACACCCGCCTTTTCAACCAGTAACTGATAGAACTGCGGCTCGATCGACCCGACACATACGTGTTGCCCGTCTTTGGTTTCGTAAGTGTTGTAAAAATGGGAACCACCATCCAACAAGTTGGTTCCGCGTTCATCGTCGAAGCCACGCCCCGCCATGGAAAAGAACATGGCCATTAGTGACGCAGCCCCATCCACCATCGCTGTGTCCACCACCTGGCCCCTCCCCGACTTTTGTGCCTCCAGCAGAGCGCAGACCAATCCGTACGCAAGCAACATGCCACCGCCACCAAAATCCCCGATAAGATTCAAGGGAGGTACAGGCTTCCCCCCCGGCTCGCCGATGGCATGCAGTGCCCCGGACAGCCCGATGTAATTAATGTCGTGACCGGCGGCCTGAGCAAGAGGTCCATCTTGACCCCATCCTGTCATACGTCCGTACACCAACTTTTCGTTACGCGCCATGCATTCGTCCGGGCCCAATCCAAGCCGTTCCGTTACACCCGGCCTGAAACCTTCAAAAAGAGCGTCGGCCGATTCAACCAACTTGAGCACAATCTCGATTCCTTCAGGTTTTTTTAAGTCGACGGCCACCGACTGGCGATTGCGTTGAAGCACGTCTTTAGGTGCCCCAACACCTTTCGCGATCCGATCCACTCGGATGACTTCTGCCCCCATATCCGACAACATCATGCCGCAGAACGGCCCCGGGCCTATGCCGGCGAGTTCAATGATGCGAAAACCATTTAGTGGACCCATAACGCTCCTCCCATACCTGCAATCGTTGGAGTGTATCCGGGATATCGACGCGAATCAGCTTTCCCTTGTTGGGAGTCCCGCTGGTTCAATATCTACGCGTTCGCACCATCGTTTTTTTTGGTCCGTACCGAAGTAGTGCTACCTCCTGGGCACTGGACAAGTCTTGCACCGACGCAAATTGACGATACAACTTGTTGTTGGCAAGTAGTTCGTCGTGAGATCCCTCGCCAACGATCCTTCCACCGTCAAACACAATAATGCGGTCAGCCTGTACGACCGTCGACAGTCGGTGCGCGACAATGACTACGGTCCGTTCGCCATGTTGTCGTGCAATCGTGCGACGGATCGCCTCCTCACTTCGTCCGTCTAGGGCACTCGTTGCCTCGTCCAATATTAGGAGACGTGGGTCCGCGATAAGTGCACGTGCAATGGCGATGCGTTGACGCTCCCCGCCTGAAAGGCCTTGGCCGCTTTCTCCGACGTGGGTGCCAAGTCCTTCTCGAAGGCCAAAAACAAAATCAGCACTTGCGGCTTCCAATGCCATGTGGACCGCGCGGTCACTTGCGGTGGGATCTCCGTACCGCAGATTTGCTCCGATCGAGCCGCCAAATAAGATGGCGTCCTGGGGTACATAGGCCATGTTTCTCCGCAGATCATCGAGGCGAAACTGATCAACCGACACCCCTCCAAACGAGATAGAACCTCGGGTAACGTCGTAAAAGCGCTGTGCTAGCTCTAAAACAGTTGATTTGCCGGCACCCGACGGTCCGACGAGGGCCACCATTTCACCATCTGAAACCTTGAAACTGACGTCAGACAACACGTCCACTTCCGAGCGCGTCGGGTAAGCAAAGTAAACACCATCAAATTGCAGGGTCCCTTCCGATACTGACCCAGCGCCGCATTCGGGTTCCGCAAGGTCTGAACGCGCGCTGAGTAATTCAACCAGTCGTTCCGTCGCACCCGCCGCACGCTGCAGTTCGCCGTAGATCTCGCTAATAGCTCCGACGGATGCCGCAACGATTACCGCATAAAAAATAAACGCCGTTAATTCGCCCGCGGACGTGCGTCCCGTTAACACTTCCTGACCGCCAATCCAAAGCATCACCGCGATAGCTGCCAGCACAAGCACCATAACCGTTACGATTAACCAAGCGCGTTGCCGAATCCGAGCAACCGCAACGTTAAACGCCTCATTGACATGTTGGGAAAACCGAGCGATGTCGGCTCGCTGGTGATTGAACGCGTGCACCAATTTTATGTGTCGCAGTGACTCCCCTGCGTAAACACCCACCTCGGCGAGCGTATCTTGACTTGAGCGGGAAAGGCGGCGCACACGCCGGCCAAAGAGAACGATCGGTATCACCACCAAGGGAGCACAGATTAGAACCAGCATCGACAAACGCGCGTTCGTGATGACCAACAGTACGATGCCACCTAAAAACATCAGCGCGTTGCGCAAAGCAATGGAGATGGAAGAGCCAATAACCGCCTGCAACAGCGTTGTATCGGTTGTAATACGCGACTGTATTTCAGAAGGCGCGTTGGTTTCAAAAAAGCCTGGGTGCAGGTGAATAAGATGAGCGTATACCGCGTTTCGAATATCGGCGCTTACGCGTTCGCCGATCCAAGAAACAAAGTAGTAACGCACGTAAGTGCCGGCGGCCAAAACCACGATGATGCACGACAGTACACCGATATTCACTTTCAAGAGATTGGGGGAACCCGCCTGAAAGCCTTGATCAATAATCAACCGCAGGCCTTGACCCACGGCTAAAGTGACGGACGCGGTGAGCATTAACGCGAAAGATGCAGCAACTACCCGCCACCGATACGGCATCAAAAAATCGAGTGCCGGCCTTAAACTTTTTAGACTCTGTCCGGCATGCCGTTCCAATTCGTCAACCATGAGGACATTATGACGAGAAGAGGAAGATCCGTCATAGCCCGTCACATTCCACGAACAAACGGAATTGAAAAAACGACGCGTTCCTGCTGAACTCCCCACATGACGCTTGAAACTATCGAAATTGATCCAGCGGAAACGCCTTCTGGCACCGTCATTTGGCTTCACGGCCTTGGTGCAGACGGTCACGACTTCGAACCCATCGTTCCCGAGTTAAACCTTGATGTTCCTATCCGTTTCGTCTTCCCCCACGCGCCGAAGCGCCCCGTGACCATCAACGGGGGTATGGAAATGCGGGCTTGGTACGACATTGACCCCGGTTCGCCGCTTTCGGGAACGGATGAGATTCGCATGTCGGCCGCTGCGGTTCAGGAGCTAGTAGACGCTGAAAATCACAAAGGTATCCCGACCGATCGAATCGTACTCGCGGGCTTTTCACAGGGCGGGGTCGTTGCCTTGCACTTGGGCTTGCGGGCCGAATATCGATTCGCGGGTTTGATGGCGCTATCCACGTACGTTCACGATCATGAGAACGTCGGCACCGAAGTCAGTTTCGTGAGCATCGACACCCCCATTTTCATGGCGCATGGAATCGCCGACCCGATGATTCCCATCACTCGCGCGGTCACTTCGCGCGACGCGCTGACAGCCCTCAATTACCAGGTCGACTGGCGCGAATACGGGATGGGACATCATGTCTGTCCCGAAGAACTCGTCGACATCAAGGGGTTTCTGGAGCGCGTACTTTCTTGAAGCTTGAACCCGCCGTCGCCACCAAGACCGAATGGCTCACGGCGGTCCTCTCCGATTTCGATGCTTTTTTACAAGACCATGCATCAGCAGAAAAGAAAGCATCGGGGATGGCTCTCAATATCGCTTCGCATTATCCAGACCAACCCGCCATCTTGAGAGCGATGTGCGATCTGGCTGTAGAAGAACTAACTCACTACAGGGAAGTCGTGAAACTTCTCATTAGTCGAGGCATACAACCAGGACCGGATCGACGGGATACCTATATTCGTGCGCTCAATCAAGAAATCCGTAGCGGATCAAACGCTTTCCTAATCGACCGACTTTTGGTTGGTGCGATCGTCGAATATCGAGGGAACGAACGCTTTACCTTAGTTGCCCACGCAATTGAGGATCCGAAATTGCGACGTTTTTACCGAAACATCGCGGAAAGTGAAGCGCGTCATTTCGAGTTGTTCTTGAACCTGGCCGACCTCGTCGGCGGTACGCAAAATCGCTTGGATGCTCTTCTCGAAGCCGAGGCTCGAATACTAACTAATGTGCCGCTGAGAGCCGCGCTCCACTAGCCGATTGAAGCATCCTGTTGATCAGTACCTCGAACGCTATGCCGAGCCCGAAGCTAGGGATCGGCAACGGCTAAATAAACGATTTCGACACGTTGTGGTCATCCCCACGTACGACGAGCCACTTGAGTTCGCGCGTGAAATGCTCAGCACGCTCGGGCCGGACGTTCTCATGATCGTCGTCGTCAACGTGCCAGATAACATTAACCCGCGAAGCCCAATGTACCAGCGCTCGCGAAGGCTACTTCAACACCTTAGCGCTCCGAATCTGCTTACCGTAGATCGCGTCAATAAGCCGATCCCGAAAAACCAAGGTGTCGGCCTCGCGAGGAAAATAGGTGCCGATGCGGCGCTCGGATATATCCGCGATGGCACGATCGACGAACCCTACATCTATTCAGTCGACGCCGATGTACAGCTGCCAAATGGATATATCCCTTCGATACCGCGGACTGAAGGCGCGTATCTCTATTCCTACCGTCATGTGTCGACCGATCCGGAGGTACTACGTCGAGCCGAGCTCTACGAGCTTCACATGCGCCATTACGTCGCGGGCCTTCGCTTGGCAGGCTCGCCCTACGCATTCCACACGCTCGGCAGTACGATCAGCGTTTCTGCCACAGCCTACGCGCAAGTCCGCGGATTTCCGCGACGAGACGCGGCAGAAGATTTTTATTTCCTGAATAAATTAAGCAAGGTGTCCAAGATCCATCTGCTCGGATCACCCGAAATCGTAATTAATGCGCGCATGTCGCACCGAGTACCATTCGGGACGGGTCCATCCATAGCATCGATTACGGAGCCGGATGATCGGTACCTGAGTTATCACCCGCAGTCGTTCGAGTGCCTCCGAGACGTGATTAATGCAATCTCCACTAAAAACGAGAACTCGCTCGAAGGGCCCTCGGCAACGACCATGAAACAGCTAGGCTATTTCGATTTCGTCTCCCGAGACCCAAGCGTTCGGCAACGTCATGAGTGGTTTGATGGCTTCAAAACGCTTCGTTTCATTCATCTAATGCGCGATGTTTTACCGGACGTTCCGCTCTTACATAGCCTCAGCCATCATCGGCCAAACTTACCCCCCGACCGAACCGATTTGATTAGTACATTACGTCGCGAGGATCGAAAGCCGAGGATATTAGGCATCCCCGCCACCCAATATCGCTGACAACAGAACCTCCCTGAGTTGTTCGTTTTCGTATACCAACTTGTATCCGAATGGAATTCCAAGTGTCCGGTGAATGTTGCACCACATTCACTCAAGGGCTCTGAAACGCGCTGTCCCTGGTAGAATGCCCGCTCGCAAAGTTTCCGAGCAGATATCGTGTCAGCGAGCGCTAGGATCTTCATTGATGGCCAAGCAGGCACCACGGGGCTTGAGATTACCGAGCGCCTCACGACCAGGGACGACATCGAGCTCTTAAGCATCGATAACGAGCAACGCAAACGACCCGAAACGAGGCGCGAGTGTTTTGAATCGGCTGACGTGGTCGTGCTCTGTCTTCCTGACGATGCGGCTCGCGAAGCGACAAAGCTCTCCGAGACAACGCGTTTTATCGACGCGAGCACCGCCCATCGCGTCCACGATAAGTGGGTATATGGGCTTCCTGAACTTACTCCGGACCAACGGAATGCCATTCGAGAATCTCGCCTGGTTTCAAATCCAGGCTGTTACGCAACCGGGTTCGTCCTGAGTATCCGGCCACTTGTGGACGAAAATATTGTTTCGAAAAACACCTTAATTCGAACCCACGCGCTGTCCGGCTATTCTGGTGGCGGAAGGCAGCTGATCGAGAAGTACTCGCGAGTCGTTGAAGACGAACAACCCACACGTCCATACGCATTTAATTTAAGCCACAAACACCTCCCCGAAATGCAACGCTACGCCGGGCTAGACTTTGCACCTTTCTTTATGCCGAGTGTCGGAAATTTTTTTCAGGGTATGTTGGTACAAACGCCCTTATTTTTGCATGAGCTCAATCGTTCGGTTCAGCCAAAAGATCTGGTTGAGATCTACCAAAACCGCTACGCCGATGAACCGTTTGTGAGGGTCATCGAATCGCCCTTTGATAACGAACTTGATGAAGGCTATCTATCACCCACCGCCTGTAATGGCAGTAACCGTATTGACTTGATGGTGTTCGGGCGCGATCAACAAATCCTCGTTGTCGCTCGACTAGATAACCTCGGCAAAGGAGCCGCGGGCGCCGCCGTCCAGAACCTCAATCTCATGTTGGGTCGCGAAGAAAGTTCTGGCATTTCGGAATGAACAAGAATTCAGTTAACGCGCAAACCCTTGGGGCTCTCGAATCACGATGGGGCGAACTCCAGCGAAACCCGCTGACATTGGACCTCACCAGGGGAAAGCCGGCTCCTGAACAACTGGCTCTTTCCGATGCTCTCGACGGCATCCTCAGCGGTGATTACCAGCTCGAGGATGGCACTGATGCGAGAAATTACGGCGGGTTGCGTGGTATTCCAGAAGCTCGTCGACTCGGCGCTCAATTGCTTGGGACGGATCCCGAAAACATCATTGTATGCGGCAATTCGAGCTTACAAGCGATGCAGCTGGTAATTGATACCGCCATGCGCTACGGGCTTTGCGACGAGCGCTTCAGTGCGTTGGGTTCGGCCCACGCTGTCGTCCCAGTACCTGGATACGACCGTCATTTCGCGCTGACGGAATCGTTTGATATCGAAATGATCCCGGTACCAATGACCACGACCGGTCCAGATATGGACACCTTAGAAGAGACCATCCGTTCGGACAGCCAATGTCGATTTCTTTGGTGCGTACCGAAATATTCCAATCCCACGGGGTGTATATACGACCCAGCTACGGTCGATCGAATTGCGGCACTCCCGAATAAAGCCCATGGGCCATTGCTAATCCTTTGGGACAACGCATACGCCGTCCATGACTTCAATTTTCCGAAAGCAGACCTGGCGCCAATACTCACGAGTGCCCGTAAACATGGAACAGACGACAGCATTATCATGTTCGCATCGACGTCCAAAATCACGTTTGCCGGCGGTGGCATCGCATTTATCGGCGGATCAGAGACAACGTTAAACGCGGTTGAAGCGAGGCTCGCAGTCATGACGATCGGGCCAGATAAAGTGAATCAGCTACGACATGCCAAATTCTTGAACGGGCGCGTTGACGATCACATGGCTGCTCACGCCCGAATCCTCAAGCCAAAGTTCGAAACGGTTGAACGCAGTCTACAAACACACCTGGGAAACCGTGACCTTGCTACTTGGACGCGACCCGAAGGTGGTTACTTTGTGACGCTTTCAACCGCCCCCGGTTTCGCCACCCAAGTCGTTGCCATGGCTGCCACTGCTGGCGTCGTGCTAACGCCGGCTGGGGCAACGTTTCCGTATGGACATGATCCCGAAGACTCTGTGATCCGAATCGCACCCACGTTCGCCTCCAATGACGAAATCGAAAAAGCCATAGAAATTCTTGCAGTTTGTCTTGAACTGTCAATGCGTAGGAGTTCTTGATCCAAATGCACGATAACGAAGAAGTACTGACGTTCGCTGAATTCGCGCTGCCGCCTACGATTACGGCGGCTATCGATGATCTTGGCTTTACACATTGCACCCCAATACAAGGCGCGGTACTTCCATATAGCCTCTCTGATTACGACGTTACCGGACAGGCACAGACAGGCACGGGTAAAACCGCCGCATTCCTAATCACAATTCTTACGCAACAGGTCGAGTTCCCAACGGAGAAATCGGGCCCCGTGGGCACGCCGAGGGCGCTGATACTCGCGCCAACGAGGGAACTTGCACTGCAGATCGAGGCAGATGCCCGCGATTTATCGCGTCACATGAGTGCCCACGTGGTCGCCGTGGTTGGTGGTTTGGATTTGGATCGGCAGCAACAACAACTCGAAAGACGTCCCGTTGATATTCTCGTCGCAACACCCGGACGGTTGATTGACTTTTGTAACCGGCGCGTCGTCAGCCTGCGCGAAGTCGAGGTTCTAGTCATCGACGAAGCAGACCGTATGCTCGATATGGGATTTATCCCAGACGTTCGCCGCATCGTCTATCAAACACCGAAGAAACGTGATCGCCAAACGCTCTTCTTTAGCGCCACATTCAATGACGACGTGATGAATCTAGCTAATCAATGGACTGTCGACCCCATGCATGTCGTCATTCACCCTGAGCAAGTCGCCGTCGACTCCGTCGATCAACGTTTCTGGCACACCTCGAAAGCCGACAAAGCGGGCACGCTCGTGCAATTTATTCAACATAAGAAACCTTCGCACACACTCGTATTCGTCAATCGCAGGGATCAGGCTCGGCATCTGGTATCGCACCTAAATCGCCAGGGCATCGAGTGCGAGGGACTTGCGGGCGATATCCCACAACGCAAACGGCTAGCAACGCTTAACCGATTTAAAGAAGGTAAAACCAATCTCGTTATAGCGACCGATGTCGCGGGTCGAGGCATACACGTTGAAGGCATTAGCCACGTAATCAATTACGACCTACCCGACGACGCTGAAGACTACGTCCACCGCATTGGTCGAACCGGTCGAGCGGGGGCTTCAGGCATATCGATTAGCTTCGTTTCCGAAGATGATGCTTTTAATGTTCCGGCGATCGAGGCGTTCATCGGAGAAGAGATCGTTTGCACGCACCCTGATCTTTGAAATAGACCGGAGGAGGTTTCCGACCATGTTCGTTTTAGGCAAACTCGTGACATGAGCCAAACCACTCCCATCGCGATCGTGCAAATGTGCGCAACCGCAGACGTCACGGCGAATCTTGAAACGACGCGCAAACTCTCAGATGCAGCTGCGAATGCCGGTGCTCAGGTGGTGTTCCTTCCGGAAGCTTTCGCGTACATCGGCTCCGACCGTGACCGCCAACCGTGGTTGGAAAATCTGCCGGCTGGTGGACCGATATTGGAAACGTGTCGAGAAATCGCGCAAGCCCATCGAGTCGACGTTGTGGCCGGTGGTTTCCCTGAACGCGCAGGCGACAATCGCTCCTACAATACCTGCATACATGTCGACCCAAACGGCGTTCTGGCCGCACGATATCGAAAAATTCACCTCTTTGACGTCGACCTAGCCGACGGAACGCGTCTACTTGAATCAAAATCGACTGTCCCGGGTGTTGAAGCGGTCACCACACGAATGCCATTCGGCACGTTAGGGCTCAGCGTTTGTTATGACGTTCGATTCCCCGCCCTCTACCAGGATTTGGTAGACGCGGGCTCGATTGCCATAACAATCCCAAGCGCTTTTACCAAAACCACGGGCCAGGACCATTGGCACGTGTTGCTGCGAGCGCGCGCTATCGAATGCCAAGCGTACGTGATCGCACCGGCACAGCATGGCGCGCATGGACATCGCAATCGTCAATCGTTCGGGCACGCTCTCGTTGTTGACCCGTGGGGACGAATCGTCGCTGAATGCGATGACGGTGACGGCTTCGCCATTGCATCCATTGATCCCGCGGAAGTTGAGCGGGTCCGCCGCGAGCTACCCAGCCTAGCGAATCGCCGAACGTGGCATTGAGCGATAAGGCCCATCGTCCCAGCAATGCCCTGCTGACGGTCGCAGCCATCGTGATCATCATCGCCGGCATCAAGGCGGCGGAAGACATCGTGGTGCCGTTTCTGTTGGCGGTATTCATTGCGACCCTCGCCGCTACACCGATTTTCTGGCTGAAACGATCGCGGGTGCCAATTGCGGTCGCAATCACTCTGGTTTGTGCGGCATTAATAGTCGTCTTGCTCGGGCTGGGCTTACTAGTCGCAGACTCCATACAGCAGTTTTCGACACAACAAAGCTTCTACGAAGCCCGACTCCGAGACCTGATCGGTCTCTTAGGACCCACCCTAAATCGTCTTGGCATTCCCTCGTCTGCTGAATTATTTAGCTCTCAATTTGATCTGGGCAGTGCGCTTTCACTCGCCGCCAATACGGTACGTGGGTTTGGGAGCGCGCTCTCGAACGGTTTTCTCATTTTACTAACCGTCATCTTTATCGTCGCCGAAGCCTCTAGTTTTCCATCAAAACTCCGATCTGTACTCTCCAATCCTGAACGCGATCTAGCGCACTTCGATCGTTTTATCGCCAACGTCAATCGATACATCGCCATCAAAACAACCGTCAGCGTTGCCACCGGGGTCACAGTCACATGCCTCTTGGCGTTAATCGGAATCGACTTCCCATTGTTGTGGGGGGTCCTGGCGTTCATGCTGAATTACGTACCGACGATTGGCAGCATCATTGCGGCGATACCCGCAGTATTGCTCGCTCTAGTCCAACTCGGCCCAATTACCGCGATCAGCACATTGGCGTTTTACGTTCTTGTCAACGTCATAATGGGCAACGTGGTGGAACCCAAATTCATGGGGCGGGGACTCGGTCTTTCAACGTTGGTAGTCTTCGTTTCGTTAGTGTTTTGGGGTTGGGTACTCGGCCCCGTTGGCATGCTTCTCTCTGTCCCACTTACCATCACCGCCAAGATTGCGTTGGAGGCTAACCCTGCAACCCAGTGGATTGCTTATTTGTTGGGCCCGGCAGAATCAGGTCCGGTCGCGGAACGCGTAGACGAAACCGACGAAGAATGAGCTACGAGCGCAACAATATTAGGGCGATGGAAGGTTACACCTACGGTGAACAACCCTCAGACAAAGGCGTTGTAAAGCTCAATACCAACGAAAACCCCTACCCACCAAGTCCGCTTATTAAATCGGCTCTGAAGAACTTTGATAGTGATGTTCTGCGACGCTATCCCGATCCTTCAGCAAGTAGCCTTCGCAAGTTCGTCGCATCTCGATTTGATGTATCCGCCGACAACGTCCTCGTCACCAACGGCGGTGACGAGGGCCTTCGCCTTGCCGTCACCACTCTGGTGAACCCCAAAGGGGCAATAGGAATGGTTGATCCAAGCTATTCGCTGTATCCAGTCCTGGCCAATATCCAAGACTGTCGCATCGAGTCGCTGCGACTAGAAAAAGACTGGGCATTACCCAAAGGATTTTATGAGCGGATAAACGCGTCGGGCGCGCAGCTCACGTGCCTCGTGAACCCCCACGCACCCAGCGGTGTTCTCTGCTCCGTCGACGTACTCCGTGAAATAGCTAATGGGCTAGAGGGCGTTCTCCTAATCGACGAGGCCTACGTCGATTTCGTCGACCCCATGCTAGGCCATAGTTCCATTCCTTTGGTCCACGAGTTCGACAACGTTTTGGTACTTCGCACCCTAAGCAAAGGGTATTCGCTGGCAGGTCTGCGACTCGGTTTCCTTATCGGAAACGCTGCCTTGATTGAACCAATGGCCACCAAGACCCGCGATAGCTACAACATCGATACGATCACGCAGTCTCTGGCGTTGGTTGCCCTTAACGATTCCAACCACGCACTCATAAATTGCGAAAAAGTCAGAGCAGAGCGTGGTCGAATACGCAACGAATTGTGCAGGATCGGTTTTACCGTCCCAGAATCGCAAACGAATTTTCTACTAGCGGAAGTTCCCGGGCCCATGAACGCGTCGACGCTATATGAGTCGCTTCACGACGCACAAATACTGGTGCGCTATTTTGATTCGACGCCGCTCGACCGTTGCTTACGTATAACCATCGGTACACCGGAAGAGAACGATCGGTTCTTAAAGACCGTTCGTCGGATTCTCCAAGCAAGCTAACAGAGAATTTCATTGCTTTTCCCGCTCACAGACGACAATCCGACCCGTCGACGCCCAGTCGCCACCTACGTAATCATCGGCCTTAACGTGGTTGCCTGGGCGCTATTCCAACGCTTTGGTTTCGACCCCGGATTTTCGGAGTCTCTGTGCCGTTACGGTCTCGTTCCCGGCGATCTTCTGGGGACCATCGCACCAGGGAGCAAACTACGTATTGCCCAAAATCTAATCTGTCAGTTCGATGGCGAGACCAACGTCGTCACACTGGTCTCTTCAATGTTCATGCACGGGGGTTGGTTACACCTAATCGGAAATATGTGGTTCTTGTGGGTCTTCGGCGACAACGTCGAAGACTCAATGGGTGCATTTCGTTTTACGCTTTTCTATTTACTCGCCGGCTTGGTCGCCGCAGCGGCTCAGATCGCGACCGACACAACCAGTGTGATCCCCATGGTGGGCGCTTCTGGCGCCATCGGCGGCGTCATGGGTGCTTATGCTGTTTTATATCCTCGAGCCCGAGTTCGAACGCTGATCTTTCTCGGTTTCTTCATCACGACAGTGTCCATTCCCGCTCTTTTCATTCTTGGTTGGTGGTTTGTCGTCCAGCTTATCTCGGGCCTGCCATCACTCGGTCGGCCAGGGGGAGGCGTCGCGTTCTGGGCACACATCGGTGGCTTTATCGCCGGCGTCTTGCTCGTCACGCTTTTTCGTCAGCGCTCGTCGAATACCATCGGCGGGACCTAAAGAAAAGTAGCTCGGCACTTCCCAAGCTACAAGACCGCTGTTAGTTTTGCTCGCTAGATCGCGCATAGTCGATAAGGATCATTGATGGACCACCCGCTGCCGGCACTAAGTCTCGCCGCCGTTCCAGGACGCCGTCAACGAACGTTGGATCTCGCCCGTGAGATCGAGCAGCGGGGCTTCCCCGGAATATATTGTCCGAGTCTGTCAGACGGCCTCGCATTATGTGAAGCACTCGCATTCACCACGTCAGAGGTGCGCTTCGGGACAAGCATACAGCCGATCTACACCCGCAACGTCCAAGAATTTGCACAGATGGCAAGCTTCATTCACGAAGTATCAGGCGGACGATTCGACTTTGGCGTTGGCGTCAGCCATGAACCGGCGATGAACCGGTTGGGCATCAAGCAAGGGAAACCACTGGCCGATATGCGCAGCTTCGTTGAAGAACTGCGTGCGGTTCCGCGCGCTGGCGAACTTCCACCCATTATCTTTGCGACGCTGCGTAAAAAGATGATTCAGCTATCGGAGACCATCGCCAACGGTATGGTATTCGCGAACGGCGCGCGCTCACATATGAAAAGTTCGCTGGCGATCTTGAGCGACCAAAGTCGTTCCGAAAACCATTTCTTCATCGGCAACATGATTCCCACGTGTGTTCACGACGATGTTGAAGCCGCCAAAGCGGTAAACCGCCGCACCCTGACCAGCTATGCGATGCTCCCAAATTACCGCAACTACTGGAAAGAGGCCGGATACGAGGAAGAAATGGATGCCGTGGAGGCAGCGGTTAACGAACGTGACTTCGACCGAGTTGCTTCTTGTCTCTCGGATCGTTGGCTCGCTGACACGACCCTATTCGGAACGGCGACCGATGTCAGGGATGGATTAGCGGCCTGGTTTGATGCCGGCATAAAGACGCCCATTATCGTACCGTCGGCGGTTGAGGGCGGACAATTTAAAGCGTTCGAAGAATTCTTTGAACTTTGGGATTAGGTTCGAGTTCGAAACCGGAAGACCCCGCCACGCTCATCCCGGCTGATAGCGAAGCAACGTTACGGCTTCTGTTACCTGATCGAAATAGGGTTGTAAACGCATGCCTATGACAATGCCCGAGGGTTCGACGTTGACAAGTGTCGACGTCATTCGGACACCCTCGTCCAATTCAACCACGGCCAATTGTTGTGGCGTTTCATCGGCGAAGTGTGGGGCCGTCGGCTGGCGTGCCAGAGTATAGGTATAGAGGACGCCCTGACCCGATACTTCTCGCCATATAAGCAGGTCGCTCAAACAAGAGGGACACCGCGTACGCGGGTAAAATACCCACGAGTCACACCCATCACACCGCTGAATTTGAACCTTGCGCTCGTTGAGCCCATCCCAAAACGGTCGAGTCGTCCCGGATGGCCGCGGAATAGGTTTCACCAAATCCATGCGCTAACCTCCTTGCAGGATAAGTGCCGCCTGCTCGCTCATGATGCCGCCCGTCCCCGATACGTATACATTATCGCAAGCGCTTACTTGGCGATCCTCAGCGCGCCCCATAATCTGCCTTGCGGCCTCAACCACCTGTGTCATCCCACCAGCAGCACCAGCTTGACCCATGCCCAACTGGCCGCCGTGCGTGTTAAGAGGGAAATTTCCGTCGTGCGTCATGCCCGAATCCATTATGAAGCGCTGGCCTTCTCCTTTGGCGCAAAAACCTGCATCTTCCAATGTCATTAACACGGTAATGGTGTAGCAGTCGTATATCTCTGCCGCGTTGATATCGCCAGGCTCCAACCCCGCCATCGTGAACGCTTGTCTTGACGCCGGGCCCACAGGGGTATCGCACATGTCTTTTGCATACGTGGGTGTTTTGATGGCCAGGTGTTCGCCGAACCCCGTGATCCGAACTGGACGGTGACGGCATCGCTCCGCCACTTCGCAGCTGGCGACTACCACAGCACCACCGCCGGCGACGGGCATAACGATTTCAAGCATCCGTAGAGGATCAGCAATCATTTTGCTCGCCAACACTTCTTCCGCCGTCGTCGGTTTGCCGTAAAACGCCGCAAGTGGATTCAACGCCCCATTCTGACGTTGATCGACCACGAGTTTTGCCATGGCTTCTTCGTTATAACCGTACTGAGCGCCGTAGCGCTGCGCGATCATTGCGTAACCACAGTTCTGTGCGAGATTACCGTATGGGATTTCGAATTCGGCCTGTGGAGAACCCCATTCGTTGCTGCTGGATTGGAAAAAACGTCTTGGATCAATCGCCCTTGGCTCCGGGTTTGAAGGAATTGGGAGCGCGGGTGTGGCGCAAACAACCACGTCGGCTATGCCTAATTCGATAGCGGCCGCAGCGCGCCAAACCATCCCCACCGAGGAAGCGCCGCCAAGATCAATGCGTTCCGCAAAATTGACCGGTTGGCCCAAATACTCAACGATCGTTGCCGGCGCAAACATCGCCGACTCACGAATGTCCGTACAAGCAATACCGTTGACATCGGCAAGCTGAAGTCCCGCATCGTCTAGGGCCATGGCCGTCAGTTCGGACCATTGTTCTATGGTGAATAACCGTGGTCCGTTGTATTTGCGTTCGTGCTTGAATTCGGCAAAACCGACGATTGCCGCCTGTCCTCGAAGTCCCATGATTTCAGTTTATCTGCGGTCCCCAGAGCGTATAGGCTACCAGCTTCGCCACACAACGTGCGCATCGAACGCATCATCATATGAAGCACCAGTGGCTTTGGATCATTCGACATGGCCACGCGGCTAACTCTCTCGATGTACCCGACTTCGAACGACCGTTAACGCAACAAGGCCAAGAACAGGCCCGCGTTGTCGGACGACGCATTCGCTCGACAACCGGGGCCCCCGAATTCGTTCTCACCAGTTCGGCGCCACGCGCAACTGCAACGGCGAAACTGCTCGCAGGGGAAAGCCACGCCGTAGTCGAAGAGCAAGAGCATCTTTACATGGCGTCGGTCGACACGTTACTGGCGGCGATGTGGTCGATCCCAAGTGACATTCGTTCCGCCATCGTTGTTGGCCACAACCCCGGTGTTAGTCATCTCGCGAACTTGCTTGCAGGTCAAACGGAATACCGACTCCCGCCGTTGGGTGCCGTATGTTTCGAAGTGACAACCCCATGGGAAGACCTTGGCTCGAGTCCCCTTCACGTCAGTCGATTCGATAAACCTAGCGCGAACGTACCGTGACCATCGCTCTTTTGTCCGATAGATTCCGGGCTACCAGGCCCGTCAAAATGGGGCGATGGAATAGACATAAAGGACACTAACAGCGCTGGACGGATGACCTGTAAGACGGTATACGTGGCATCGTTTGTGTGGCTGAAAAGGAACCCTTCCCTATGGTGTCTTTCATCACTTGCATCGCCGTTCTCGGAATCGCCTACGGTGTCTATCGGCTCGTCGACCAATTGCCAGACGTGCTTTTTCGCGTTTCCGAAATACAGCGTGATATCGCGGACATTCGCCGAAAATTGGTGGCAGATGAGCGCGAACCCGGCGAAGCCGAATAGACTCGCCCGTCAATCCCACCTCGGATCGCCAAGGAGCGCATTGCTAATGACACGGCAATCCAAGTGACGGACCCAGTCCGTCTCCTCAAAGCAGACCGAGGCCACGCTAGAAACGCGGGAGACCCTTGGGCCGATCTTTGTGTCGTCGCTAGTATTAGCCCGAGCGGGGAATCCCGATCGCGCGTTCTAGTATTGCGCGACCTTGACGACCAACTCGCGCTCTTCTTCAACGCTTCGAGTCCAAAAAGCGAAGAATTTAAGCAATCGGAATCGCTGTCTATTCTGCTGTATTTACACGCACTGAAAGTTCAATATCGCCTAACCGCCGCATTCACCGAAGTCGACTCCAACGTTGTCGCCCAAAGTTGGAAACTACGCCCTCTGGTTCCTAGAAAATTGGATTGGCTCTACACGACCCACCCCCAAAGCTCACTTGTCCCGTCAAGAGAAGCGTTACTCGACGCAATTGACCGTATCCCAGAGACCACGACCGCCCCACCAACCGCACGGGGGTACGTCCTGGTTCCAACGGAAATTGAGCGCCTCGATCTTGATCAGCCAAACGGCATACATGATCGGCGCCGCTATACGCGGTCGGGTGATAACTGGCACGAAGCCGTATTGATCCCTTAAGGTTACAAACGTCACCGCAACAGCGTCTCGGAACCGGCAACATCCTCGTCGGCAGGAACGATCCCCACCAACGTCGCAAAACACGTTTTCTTGGCGGTCTCCACAAAACTCGCGATGAACGCTACAGCAGCCTCATCCGGCCGCACGGCGGCGTATAGATTCGGCCATATACCCTCTTCTCCTAACGATTTAGCAACGATGTAATTCTTTTCGACGTGTTCATGGAGAGCCCAATTCGGCAGGCAAACCACTCCGCGGCCGCTAGCGACAAGCTGGATCATCATGGTCGTGAGCTCAGCGGTTCTAATTGCACTCGGCTCGACGCCTGCAGGTTCTAGAAACGAACTAAAGATGTCGAGGCGGCTCCGATCCACCGGGTACGTAATCAGGGTTTCCTCGGCTAAATCGGGAGGATTTACGCAAGGCTCTTTTGCCAAAGGATGATCGGTCGCCACGGCTAAAACCGCTTCATACCCAAAAAGCGGCATGTACGTGAGTTTCAAATCTCGAATGGGATCCGCTGTAATCACCAAGTCGAGATCCCCTCGCACCAATGCCGGAAGGGGTTCAAAGTGGAACCCACTGGAAACGTCGAGCTCAACATCGGGCCAGCTCTCTCGATACTCGTTAATGGCTGGCAACAACCACTCAAAACAACTGTGGCACTCAATGGCCATATACAAACGCCCAGAATCACCACCTATAAGCCGTGTTACATCGTTCATAGCACCGTCGAACTGCGGCAAGATCTCGTCAGCCAGTTTCAACAACCGCGCGCCCACGGACGTGAACCGAACCGGCCGCGTTTTGCGCACAAAAAGGGAGCAACCTAGGCGGTTTTCGAGATCTTTGAGCTGGTGGGACAGCGCGGACTGAGTCAAAAATAAGCGTTCAGCCGCTTCGACTAAACTGCCGGCATTACGCAGAGCGAGTAGTGTTCGCAGATGGCGTAGCTCTACTTTAGACATGAGATAGTCTCATTTAATTACATAAAATCATGCACATATTTCACGTTTAGTCAACGCATCGTGCTGAAGAAGAGAGGGATGAGGCGACTACCCAAGACGCACTCTACCTAAAAACAAAGAGGTCAGGGGCGTATCGGGAATTGAACGGGCCCCTTAAGTTCCTCCAACACCGGCTGGATCCATTCCACCCATTCACATAAGGTCGGACGCGTTTCCCGCGGATCAATTAGTTCATGCACCGCAAAAGATTCTGCACGCGGAAAGGGAGACCTCGCGCTACGCAGCCGTTCTTCAATTTCGTGACGTTTGGCCTCCGGATCATCCGCACCGTCAATTTCACGGTGATAAGCAACCGCAACGCCTCCTTCGAGAGGAAGCGCACCAGATTCCACTGAGGGCCATGCGAGAATGTACGCGTCTGGAGCGTAATGGGCCGCCGTTGCAACTCCGAATCCTTTATGGACTTGAATTACGGCCCAGGGAATCGTCGCTTGCGCCGCGGCGGCAACCGCTGCCATACCGTAACGTATCGTACCCTTACGTTCGGCCTCTGGACCGATCATAAATCCAGGCTGATCGACAAAGTTCACTACGGGTACATGAAACGTATCGCAAAGTTCCACGAAGCGCCGATACTTCTGCGCCGCTTCTGCCGTCATCGCGCCAGCGTATACACGACAGTCATTTGCCAGAACGCCGACCGCCTGACCACTCAAACGCGCAAATCCCACAACTTGGCTATCGCCAAAATCTCGCCCGAGTTCAAAGAATGAATTCTGGTCCATGACCATGTTGACAACTTCCCGCATGTCGAAGGCCGCGTTCGAGTCGCGTGGCACCGCGTGTAAAAGTTCCTCTTCCATGCGCTGCGGATCATCAACGCATTCCAACCGCGGTGTTCGCTCGTACACGCTACTCGGCAGATAACTCAGGAAACGACGACACTGGGCTAACGCGTCGTGCTCGTCCTCAGCGATATTGTCCACAAGACCGCTCCGCGCATGCACTTTTGCCCCGCCAAGCTCGTCTTTCGTCATCGAAACTCCAAGCGCACGCTCCACGAGTTTAGGACCGCCAATGAGTATCTGAGCCGTGTATCGAGTCATAACAGAAAAGTGAGAGGCTGCCATCCGTCCAGCAGGAAAACCTGCAACTGCGCCCCCTGCCATAGACGCGACTGGTACCTGGCCCATCGCGTCCGCAATGATGCGAAATCGCGGCGGCGAGAACACGGGCTCTCCCACCGTCCCGCCTCGACGTCCGCCACCACCTTTGACGCTGCCGCCCCCACCCTCAAGCATTCGGACGAGCGGCACCTTGTATTGCACTGCGAGGTGCTCAGCATAAACGCTCTTTCGTAAACCAGCTGAGTTGGGCGATCCTCCTTTAAGAGTAAAGTCTTCTCCACCCACCACGACACGCCGACCATCGACCTTGCCGAAACCGACGATGTAATTGGCAGGTACGAACCCCGTGAGCTGATCATCCTCATCGTATTCAGGAATCGCCGTCGCTTTCCCGTGCTCCTGAAACGATCCAGGATCCAAGAGCGCGTCGATCCGTTCGCGGATCGTCAGCCGACCACGCGCGTGCTGCTTGGCAATGCCTTCTTTGCCGCCTTGGGTACGAGCGATACGACGTCGTCGTTTGAGCTCGTCAACCTCATCTAGCCAACTCACTGAGGATCCCTAAATACCGGAGCCCGCTTTTCGAAGTTAGCGTATACCGCTTCGATTTGATTTTCGGAGCCTAAAAGATCCTTCTGCAGAGTCGCCTCGAGGGAAAGTCCGGTCTCGGCATCGCCGTGCCACGATTTCTCATAGAGGTGTTTGCTCGCTCGTACCGCGTGCGGATTCCTACCCGCGATCTCTGCTGCTAGAGCTTTCGCAGTTGCCAACGGATCTTCGGCAAGGTGCGAAACAAGTCCAATCCTCTCAGCTTCGACGGCGCTTACGATTCGACCGGTAAACGTCAACTCCTTGGCTACATCGAGCCGGACAACATCACGTAAGGTTTGGGTAATGGACATGTCTGGAATAATTCCCCATTTGATCTCCATGACCGAAAACTTTGCGTCTGGGGACGCAATACGAATATCCGCGCCGAGAGCAATTTGACAACCGCCGCCGTAGGCGACGCCGTGTACGGCTGCGATGACCGGCATGGGTAATGTTTTCCAAACATACGCTGGCCTCTGCGCATGGTTTTCAGGACGTTCGTCGCGCTGCAAGAGGCCACTTCCGACGTCGCCGCCCGATTCAGCTGCATCCGCCATGCCTTGAAAACTGTCGAAATCTAAGCCAGCGCAAAACCCGGGGCCGTTTCCCGAAAGCACCACGGCCCGCACATCCATTGCCGATGCTAAGCTCTCGCCTGCCTCAATGATCGCCGTAAACATATCGCCCGAGAGCGCATTGTATTTCTCCGGCCGATTCAGCCTTACATCCGCAATTCCGCAATCAATATCGATTGTGACTATGTCGGACATTGTCTCGCTCCCCAAAACTCACTAAATAAGTGTGACACAAGCGATCCAAACATCCATACCGAACGAGCCAGTGGTTCCCCCGTTAGGCATACAAACAACTAAGGATTAGCAATATTAGTCTTCGATGAAGGCAACGACTTGATCTTCTTCCACAGAATCTTCCGGCTGTACCAACAGCTCGGTCACGGTACCTTCTTGTGGACTTTCCACGGGAATTTCCATTTTCATCGACTCGATAATGACAAGGACATCCCCCTCGGTGACGCTATCGCCAACCGTGACCTCTACTTTCCAGACAGTCCCTGTGACTTCGCTTTCGACCGGATACCGAGCCATGTTGATCTCCGCTAAACAGGCGTTTATAGCAGATCGCCAAGGAAGGCGGTATCAAGCTTCGCCTCGATAAAACGAGCACTCTCCAAAATGCGACATAGGAGAGTAGCGTTGGTTTTGACACCTTTCACTTCGATCGCGCGGAGAGCGATTAACGTACGGGCAATGGCTGCTTCCCGAGTCCCCCCCTTGCCGATCACCTTGGCTAACAATGGATCGTAGTATGGGGTCACGGTATTCCCCTCCCGATAACTCGCTTCGATGCGAACACCCGCCATGTCTGGAACTCTGAAAACGCTTAAGTGCCCGGGGTAAGGCAACATGCTTTCAGGATCTTCCGCGTAAAGCCTCGCTTCGACCGCGTGTCCGTCAATCCCGGGTCGCTCAGGTAGAAGAGTCGAAAGTCGGTCCCCCGAAGCAATTCGTAATTGCAGATCGACAAGGTCCAACCCCGTGACTTCCTCAGTTACGCCGTGTTCGACCTGCAATCTGGTGTTCATCTCTAGAAAACCAAAGCGGCCTTGGTCGTATAGCGTTTCCACCGTGCCCAAACTGTCATAGCCGACCAACGCCTCCACAGCCCGTGAAGACAACTCGTCAATGTCGGAACGCTCTATCGCTGGCGCGGGGGATTCTTCGATGAGCTTCTGATGTCGCCGCTGGACCGAACAATCCCGCTCGTACAGGGCCAGCAACGTTTCGCCATCGCCAATCAGTTGCACTTCGACATGTCGCGAACCCTGAAGAAACTTTTCGAGAAATACCGTCGATTGACCGAACATCCGCTCGGCTAAACTGGTTGCCGCTGCGTACGCTGATGTTAAAGATTCGGGGTCCTCGGCAACGATCATACCGATACCGCCTCCACCGGCAGTGGGTTTGAGCATCACCGGGTATCCTATCGTTGCCGCGGCATTCGTCAGCATCGTTTGGTCACGAATTACTTCGCTCCCGGCATGCACCGGAAAGCCGTTTTCTTGCATCCATTGCCGGGCTTGCGTTTTCTCCCCCATGCGTTCTAACCAACTCGCAGCGGGCCCTATGAACTTCATACCTGCCGCCTCAACGGACCGGGCAAAATCAGGGTTTTCTGCTAGAAAGCCGTATCCTGGATGCACGGCATCGGCTTTGACCCGTCGCGCAGCCGCAACGATATTTTCTCCATTCAAGTACGTATCAACGGGCCGGTACCCGGGCAGACGCTCGGCGTGCGACGCCTCCTCGACATGCGGTAATTCTGCATCAATATCCGAGTAGACGGCGATGCTTTCGCAATCAAGAGCGTTACATGCGCGGATAATACGCCGCGCGACCGCACCCCGATTAGCCACCAAGACGCGTTCAAACATTTCCCAGTCGCTCCACGTATGCCACGTAGTTGCACCATATTTCGCCAAATCGTCCGACCCGACGGACAGTCGTAGCGAACGTACCACGACCTGCGACGACGGCTCGATCGATGGAATCGCTAAGCCCCAGCGCAACGTCGCTTAAATCGTTGATCACGAACATATCTGCATGGGCATCGCCCAAGTGGCTCCTCGCGGGAGGCAGTGGTTTCTCGGCTCGTTCAGCCGTCTGCTCAATCATCCATCGAGATAGGACGTCGGGTTGCTCGCATCGCTGTTTATAGGCTTGCCGCCACATGGGTCAGAGAACGAGATCTTCTCCCGTTAACCGAGCGTACGCTTCCAGGTATTTCGTCATTGTGTCATCGATTACGTGTGCTGGTAATGCTGGTCCCGGAGGCGTTTTGTCCCACACTTCAGCCGTAACAAGTTCTTCTAAGTAATTACGCACAAATTGTTTGTCAAAGCTCGGTTGTTCGGACCCCGGCTCCCACAAATCTGCCGGCCAAAACCGCGAGCTGTCGGGGGTGAATATTTCGTCGATCAGTATTGGCGTGGTGGCACCCGCCGGGACTCCAAATTCAAACTTTGTATCGGCCAAAATAATCCCACGCTCAAAGGCATAATCCCGCGCATCTCGATACAACGAAAGTGTCGTTTCTTTAAGCCACTCCATGGTTTTGACGCCGACAATCTCAATCCCTTGTTCAAAACTAATGTTTTCGTCGTGCAGACCGGCTTCGGCTTTTGTGGACGGCGTGAACAAAGGTTCGTCCAAGCGGTCGCTGTTCACCAAACCTTCCGGTAATTCAATCCCGCAAACGCGACCCGTGGTTTGGTAATCCTTCCATCCACTGCCAGTGATATAACCCCTTGCAATGCATTCAATCGGTACGACTTCCGTCGCCCGACAAAGCATTATTCGGCCGCTAAGAAGCTCTTTTTTTTTGTCACTTATACCAGCTACGTCTTCTACGGCTGTCGAGACAAGGTGATGATCCATCCTGTCGCCGAAGTAATCGAACCAAAATCGGGAAATTTGCGTCAAAACGACACCCTTGCCTGGCAGGCCATTGGCCATCACCACGTCAAAGGCGCTGGTCCGATCCGTGGCGACAATCAATAGTCCGGGATCGCCATCGGGAAGCACCACGTCGTATAAATCCCGGACTTTTCCGCTTCTTTTGTTAGGCAAATCGAGATCGGTCTGCATGACTAACTGCGCCATGT
This sequence comes from Pseudomonadales bacterium, assembly GCA_022448085.1. Lineage (GTDB taxonomy): Bacteria > Pseudomonadota > Gammaproteobacteria > Pseudomonadales > Azotimanducaceae > UBA11889. The sequence goes on from JAKUTH010000004.1 coordinate 61,224, forward strand.
ACGTTCCTTACGCGCTGTTGCCGCCGTCAGCGGCATACACGGAACCCGTAATCCAACCGGCGTCGTCACTGGCTAGGAATAGCATGACCCGGGCGATGTCAATTGGCTCGGCATACCGTCCCATGGGGATCCGTTCGACAATACGGTCATGAACCGCAGTGCCCGCTCCTGGGGCAATGCCTTCCTCGAGGCTACGCATCATTCGGGTCTCAACGGGTGATGGATTGACCGTGTTGACCCGGATGTTCATCGCTGCGTACTCCTTCGCCACAGATCGCATCAGACCAATCACCGCGTGTTTGCTGGTGGAATACGGCGCAACATTCTGCCCGCCGGATAAGCCAGCAACGCTCGAAGTGATGACGATGCTACCACCGCCGCTCCGCATCATGGCCGGGATTACAGACTTTAACCCCAACCAGACCCCCTTCACATTAACCGCCATCACGCGGTCAAAGGTCGCTTCGTCGTATTCAAGCGTGGGTTTCACCGCACCCTCGATGCCGGCGTTGGCTAATAAAATGTCTACCGCTCCGTATCGTTGCTCCGCAACCGCGATCATTCGATCGTTGTCGGCTGCGTTCGTTACATCGGTAACGCAATAACTGACTTGATTGCTCCCTATATCGTCGACGGTCGCCGCGAGTGCCTCCTCACTCAAGTCTGCGATAAGCACATTGGCCCCTTCCTCGGCGAAAAGCCGTGCAGCGGCTTCCCCGATACCTCCCGCACCGCCGGTGATCACCGCGGTCTTGTCCGCAAGTCTCATCGTGCCAGCCTCGCGCCGTCTGTTGTGCGAACCCTAGCTTTCAAGGGCCGCACTGAAATCTTCAACCAAATCGTCGACCTCTTCGATCCCCACAGAAATTCGGATAAGCGACTCTGCAATGCCCATTTCTGCTCGCCGAGCCGGCCCCATCTCGTGATAAATTGTCTGAGACACCGGTATCGCAAGTGTCCGATTGTCACCCAGATTACTCGACTTAATCACCACATTGAGCCGATTCAAGAAATCAAACGGTTCCATTTCCTGGCTCAATTCGAACGAAAACAACGCCCCTGGTTTTCTGAAAAGTTGGGCACTCCGCTGAAATTGGGGATGCTGGCTTAACCCAGGGTAGTACACCTGCGAAACCCTACCGTGGGAATCCAAGAATTCGGCCAACGTTTGGGCGCTGGCGCACTGTCTTTCCAATCTCAGCGCCAACGTCTCCGCACCGATACTGATGTGATGCGCGGCTTCAGCGCCCAGAGCCGCCCCAAAATCCCGGAGGCCTTTTTTTCGGATTTGGGTCATACCCCAATTCGCTGAATCACCTTTCTTATACGCTTCTTCGATGTGTGCATAGGACGCCCAATCGAATTGTCCGGTGTCAGTTATCGCCCCGCCCAACGCGTTGCCATGCCCGCAGATACATTTGGTTAGGCTGTTGACAACAAGGCTCGCATCAACGTCGGTGGGCTGAAAAAGATACGGAGAGGTCATGGTGTTATCGACGATGTAAACGATCCCGTGGGCGCGACAAAGTGCACCAATCGCTTCAAGGTCACTGACTTGAGTACGTGGATTAGCAATAGTTTCAACAAACACCATCCTGGTGCGTTCGGTCAACGCTGCCTCAACCGCTTTCACGTCCGTGGCATCAACAAAAGCGACGTCGATTCCGTGAACGCCGAAGCTGCCAAAAAGGCTGTTGGTGTTGCCAAACAAAAATGAACTCGACACGAAATGATCGCCGGAGCGCATCAACGCGAACAACATCGTTCCTATGGCCGCCATTCCCGTCGAAAAACAAATGGTCTGGCGACCTTTTTCCATCGCCGAAATCTTCGTCTCAAGTGCACGAACGGTCGGGTTGACCTGGCGGCCATAGGAGTAACCCGAGCTCTTACCTTGAAATACGTCGGCGAGGTCCTGCACGTCGTCGTACCCATACGCGACGGTCGCGTGGATGGGTTTGTGAATTGATCCGTGTTCTACCGTACCCGAGCGGTCCGAGTGCACAATTCGTGTCGTAAAACCGACCATGCGCTGTAATCCGAATTGGGCCGGCGACTATATCAGATCGTCAATGTCGCGGACGGCCCTGTTTGACTGTCGGTAGAAGGCAAGGTCAATCGAACGGTTGTTCAATTTCCACGAACGGCAACGTCCATAAATCAAATACACGGGATAGCGCCGAGATGGCCAAAACATGACGCAACGATCCGTCGACAATCGCCGATCGGACCTGATCGATCGTATATAGATGCACCGCGATCGCTTCGCCCTGACCAAGATCCTGCGAATCGTTCTTGGTCACTCCCTCGGCAAGAAAGTGGTGACACAAATGCGAATGAATCGCCGGATTAGGTTGTACAGCACCTAACGACTTCCATCGGCCACCGCTGTAGCCGGTTTCCTCTTTGAGCTCTCGTTGTGCCGCTTGAAGTGGGGTTTCTCCGGAATCAACCATCCCGCCAGGCGTCTCAAGCGTGCACGAACCAACGCCAAAACGATACTGCTCGACCATGACGGACCGACCATCCTCGGTGAGGGCAACGACGTTGATCCAGTCAACCGATTCGAGCACAAGCCGTTTTAGAATTCGGTCTTCGGTCGGATGTTTTAGCCAATCGAAACGGACATTCAGGATGCCGAGATCGGGCCCTGGTTCCGAGCGTACTTTCTGCCACTCAAGTTGATCGTCCATCAAATTTCTCCGCCCGACTTGCGACATACTCCAATGAAATGGTTCAGCGTGCCAAGACCCCATCACGACGAATGGCAGCAACAGTCTTGGCGTCATTCACCCGTTCGTATGTCTACGGATTCTCCGCCATTTCAGAACTCATCGCTGTTGATTACTTCCCTTTCGCCGACGAACTTATTCGTTTTGAAGATGCTGCATTCCTTGCCGATGTAATTCCGGGGTCACCGTGTCGAATTGGAATCCTTCCTGCACCGAATCGACCAACGCCTCCACTGAACCGAAATCGGCCACTGAATTCAGGGTGGTCAGTGTCGGGTAAATCATTTGCCAGTCTCCCCTCTCATGCCGCTGCAACGCTTCTGTTGGCGAAATCCACTCCCCGGATACCGTCTCTCGATCGTCACCCACCGCTTGTTGCCCCCGTGGCATCGCCGCCAAAAAAAAACGTGTGTCAAAGCGGGCGGGCGCGGTTTCTGGGGTAATCCAGTGACTGAAGTAATGCACTCGATCCGTCGCTAACTCTAGTCCCTCACTGCCAATGATGGTGGCAAAGTCCAGCTCGCCCGCAAGAAGGCGTTCGCGTAGCCCTTGGTAATGGCTTCGTTCCGCGTCGTCACGAAAATAAAAGTCCTTACCCTGCCGTCGAACGAGAAGCACCCCGCTTTCCTCAAAACATTCTCGAATGACCGTGACCCAGTAACGAATTGCGTTGTCTTTCAGTCCCAACTTTCTTGCCGCCAGCTGTTCATTCAGCCCAAAGCACGACGCTTCGAGATCGGCATCTTCTTGGTCAACTTTTCCGCCAGGAAACACATGCAAATCCGGAAAAACACCCCGTCCCGGTCTTTGCAACATGAACAGCTCAGGTCCTTTTTCACTAGGCCGAACCAGAAGAACCGTTGCCGCTTTACGGATATCGACCACTTCTCCTCCGCGCTCGTTCGTCCATCCAACCTCTACTACCCTGCATTATTTTAGGGAACCTTCTCATTCACCGATTTCGCGATCAAATCAGTCGTCGATGGCTGCGCCCACTTCTTCCTCGTCCGACGGCGTAACAACAAGATCATCCAACGTCGTCTCGATTCTTTCCGCAATGTATGAGGCGAGTTCAAAATGGCCTTCCCGGCGGTTCGATGAAACCACGTAGCGGGAACTTGTTACGTCGCCGTCTGCTTTCTCCAGGCGCACAATCGTAAGATGCTGTGGTCCTTCATCATCGGTGACGATGTAGGTCAGTAATGGCCCGTCACTAACCGGCTCTTCATAAATACCTGTGACCGTAAGGTTCCGGAAACGATCGATCAGGGTTTGCACGGCGTCCTGATCGAGGTCGCCGCCTTGATCGGATACCCATCCATCGTCCCCTTCGCTGGAAAGGGAAAAAACACCGTCGAGCGTAAGCTCCCGCACTTCACCCACGGCTTGTAGTATGGATCGGTCCAGCCATGACGCGGAGTCCATTCCGACCTCGTAAACCGAAAACTTGACACTGTATACAGGCCCGCCCGAGTCCGCCCTCGCGTGCACTTTGCGGTACCCCGGTGAAGTTCCAAGATACACGCCACCCAGGACTTTATCGGCATCGTAAAGAACGATGTGGCGTTGATGGTTTTCGTTTGTCACTTCGAAACGCTCAGCCGTCGAATCTTGCTCTGCGACGGGCCAGCCACTATCGGTATCGGCTAGCTTGGTAAGGAACTGCTCAACCTTATCGGCGTCGGCTGGAATATCCGGTACCAATTGCCAGTTATCGGTGTCTCGCACGAGGGTCACACCACGTTTTTCACCAATCGCTGAAATTTCGATTCTTTGAATCGAATCTGGTTCGAAACTTAGAAGAGGCTCTGGTCGCTGTTCGTCGTCTCCTAGTCGAAACCACCAGACCAGTGCCACCAATGCGATTTGAATAACCAGAATTGTGGCCAGTGTCGACTGCTTCACGACGTCTCTCCCAACACGGCCAGATACCGATCACGCCTTTTTGCGCCGAGGTAACGATGTATTAGAAAAACGACGAAAACCATCAACAAGGCAAGCACATAATTGCCGTATTCGTATACTCGCTGACCTAGATCGCCGAGTGGCGGCAACGTGCTCGCGTACTGGTTTCTGCCTCGGATCGTTTGCAAGACCTCGTCTTCCACCGCCCAATCAACCACGTTTTGGATCAGATCAAGCGGTCTGGTGTACAGCTGCCCGTTCGCAACGCCGACCAATTGGATGATTTGATCCGAAACAAAGGAGTTCGAACCAAATACCAGCAACCGAGCAGATTCAGGAGAACGTTTAATAACGCCCGAGACGGTTCCCGGTCCAGCGTCCTCGTCATTTTCATTTTCGCCATCGCCTATCCGCCCGTCTTCGGATTCTTCGCTTACTAGCGCGGCTTCCTCTTGCAACAGCGGCGACTCGTCGAAAAAGGATTCAAAGCGCCCCGAAACCAGGACCCCTAGCAGTTGGCGTCCTTCTTCGCCATCTGACTGATACGGTTCAACCACATCGCCGCTAAGTTTCGGCATGACATCGGGCGAGGAGTCACGCCAGCTTTGACTCGAACTCCAAATCAAACGCTGAACGTCGCGCGCCTCTGATCCGGTTTCGTCCACGTCAATGGGCGATGCCCATGACATCGTCAATTGCGGGAGGCCGACCGTGATGGGGTGGTCCGCTAGCATCGCCTCGTCGCGAATGTCGATAAAGAACGGGTAGTCCAACATTCGGTAATCCTGAAAGCTGAACCCGCCCACTCTTCGGGTAACTGGTGCTGGGAATTGTGCGTTTTGTGGATCAAGCACCATGGATTTGTCGATTGAGATACCGTGGTGCTGTAGCCAAGCTTCAAGTCCAGTCGTTTGCGGCACGGCTGAAAGCATCGACTGGGTCAGGGTGCTACGGAAGGCCGAGGTTGCGACAACGACGGTACCGCCCCGCATTAAATATTGATCGATCGCAAACACCGCGCGGTCGTCTAGAACGGTCGGATCAACGATGAGCAAAACGTCCACGCTGGCAGGGATCACGTCGGTTAGATCCGCGGGCTGGAGTTCATGGCTGCTACCAAGTACGTCGCGTAGGCCGGCAAATTGGTTTCCCGGCATCTGCTGTCCACCAGGATACTGGGGCGGCGTTGGGGGCGGCGTGTAAAGCGCCGCTGTCTTCATCAAACCCGACGCGAAACGCTTTAGCCCTTCTTCCAACCCTCGCTCCAGCCCGTCGCCGTCGAGCGATTCAGGGATGGGGATCTGAACGACTGTCGTGTCATCCGTTAGGGTCAGGTGAAAATAGAACGTATTGGCATCGAAGAGACTCGCTGCCATGGGGCCAAACCCGAATTTGTCGGCGATTTCCTCGGCAACCGCGCCGTCGTTCGCGTCCGGGTCAACAATTTCCCACGAAAACCCGTCCCCGGCCTCCAACGCGGTACGTTCGAGCAGTTCCGTTAGAGACCGTCCTAACAACGCAAGCTCCTGAGGCATGCGTTCGTCGGGCGAAATGTAACCCGTAAAACGGATCGGTTGGACGATGTTTGACCAAACGCTGTCGCCACCCTGAAAGTCGTATAACACCTTTTTGATGCTTCGGGTGACTGCGTACTCTGGATTCGGGAGCCAGACATCGAGATCGGTCTCGCCACGCTGCTTAACATCGATCAATTCACGGAAACTCAACACCTCGTATTCATCGCCGTATTGAACGAGAACATCGAAATACGAATTGACCAAACTCGCTTCGTGCCGGTCAGCCGTCTGAAAGGGTACCGGGCGAATGCCGTACTTGGTGTTCGCCTCGTCCTCCAATTCCGCATTATCCGCGGGATTGACGATCTCCACCCTTACTCGATCACCGCCGGCCACACCGTATTCGACCAACAGATCTTGCATTTGAGGCACCAGCGGTGCCAACAACGGATGCGTTTTTTTACTGAAATAGCCCCTGATTAGCAACGGTTCACGCAATCGTCTCAGGTATTGTAACGTCGCCTCTGACATCGAATACTGGTCGCCGCGGGTGACGTCCCAGCGCATGGAATTACCCACACCGTCTAACCAGACGTTGACCACAAGAACATTCGCCACAACTAGCCCTAACAGGATTTTCGATCGGCGATGACGGGCCGGCTGAGCATCTTCTGACCATCCCTGGCGATCCAACCCGTAGACATTTAATGCAAGAAACCCGACCGCGATCGACGCATAGAAATAGAGATCTCGAAAGTCGAGCATACCGCGCGTGATCGATTCGAAGCGCGAGCCCGAACCGAACATTCGCAAAATATTGGCACTGTTGTTATCAACTAGGTCAAGTAGGAAAGGGCTACCAATCAAATAGAAGGACCCACAAGCCAAAGACGCCAAAATCAGCGCGACGATTTGATTGTCGCTCCTGGCACTGACAAACAAACCAATGGCTATATAACTCGCTCCCAGGAGAATCGCGGCAACATAACCGGCAAGAACCGGTCCCCAGTCCAAACCCGCTAGGCTGTTGTCGGCAACCGCCAACGTGAGTGGGAGGGGTAATGTGAGCACCAAAGCAATACCGAGCAGCACCCAGCACGCAAGAAACTTTCCAATAACGAGCTCCAAGGTCGTCGCCGGAAGCGTGAGAAGAAATTCTAGCGTTCCACTGCGACGCTCCTCACTCCACATTCGCATCGTGAGCGCAGAAGACAAAAAAATCAGCAAGACAGGCATCCATTCGAACATCGGCCGAACGTCCAAGATATTCCGTGCAAAAAATGCCTCACCCCAAAAGAAAACAAAGAGCGTGGAACCGAGAAACGCGAGCAAAAATAAGTAACCTATCGGCGACCCGAAGAACTGGATAAGCTCTTTGGCAGCGACCTCCATACTCTTGCTCTTGCTAGCGAACATCGTGGACCTCGCTTACTTCCCGGAAGAGCCTTTCCAAATCACGTTGAACTGGTGCCAAACTATGGATCGGAATTTCCTTAGCCACTAAGGCTCGAGCCACCTGAGCAGCGAGTTCCTCAGGTTCGACACCGGTTCGGGTGAGGAATATCCGGTCGTCTTCCAACACGACATTTGCCGTTGCATGGAGCGCGTTCTCGACGTCCGCGGGACGTGCCGAAGTCGTTAACTCGATCGTGTCAGCGCGTTTCAAATCTTCGAGCTTTTCATCGATCGCCAGTTCGCCATCGCGCATGATCAACACTCGATCACAAATTGCGTCTACTTCTTGCATGATGTGGGTCGAAAGGATCACCGTCGCGGTTTTGGCCAGATCCTTCAGAAGACGCCGCATCTCTTCGGTCTGTCGAGGATCAAGTCCGTTAGTCGGTTCGTCGAGAATTAGCACGGGCGGCTTATGCAAAATTGCTTGCGCAACCCCAACACGCTGCTGAAACCCTCGCGATAGGGTACCTAGCTTATCAAGGGCTCGAGATCCGAGATCCATCGCCTCGATCACATCCCGTAGCCCGGATTCCGCTTCCTTCCCGGCCATACCACGCATGCTTGCGGCAAAGGTTAGGTAGTCGAAGACCGACATATCTGGGTAAAGCGGGCGATTTTCGGGTAGATAACCGACCTTACTCTGCACCGCTACGGGTTCGTCGCGAACGTCAATTCCATCGACCAGACCTCGCCCAGAAGTCGGTTCGAGGTATCCCGTAAGCATTTTCATGACGGTGGTTTTGCCGGCTCCGTTATGCCCAAGAAGGCCTACGATTTCAGCTGAGCCAACCTCGAAACTGACCTCAGAAACAGCCACTACGGCGCCGTAATGTCGCGTTAATCCATCGGCTTCAATCACTATTATTCTTTCCCTAGTCGTACTTCAATACTCGCAGGCGGCATAGACTAATGTCCATGAAACACAAATTCCATCCCGGCAAGCCCTAGGCACTTAAGCAACGTTACCCCAGGCTGCCCGCATGACTAGCCGTTACATAATCCCTGGCCCAGCCGGTAATTTGGAAGCCATGGTCAATGACTCGAACGGAGGTTCTTGGGTCATACTGTGTCACCCTCATCCTCTCTATGGCGGTTCGATGTTCGACGCGGTTCTCGACACTGTCGAACAAGCGTTGACGCCTATGAACCTACGGACCCTACGATTCAATTTTCGCGGCGTCGGGTCTAGTGAAGGCGAACACGATAACGGGGAAGGCGAAGTGAACGATCTACTCTCGGTCGTGGAGTGGCTCTGCGAAGCGAAAAACCCGTCAACTCTCTCAGTCGCCGGTTACTCATTCGGTTCCGTGGTGGCGAGCCGAGGTGTTGCCAACAACAACACCGTGTCTCGTGTCATGTTAATTGCTCCGCCCACGTCTTCGATGGCATTAACAAACGACCTTACGTTGCCCATACGAATCATCGTCGGCGATGCCGACCCGTTCGTTGACCTTCCGCAGCTCCAACAATGGCAGCACGACCAACACGATGCCGAAATTACGACGATCCCTGGGGCCGATCACTTCTTCGGCGGCCAACACGAGGCATTGCAATCGGCAACGTCGGCTATTTTCAGTGAAGCCCTGCCCCCGTGATCCAACCATGACTAACGAATACAGCCGCATAAACGGCTAGCCCCAACACAATCGGCAACCATAAGTCTTTCCAGTGGAGTGTGGCCCGACCCGCCGCAATAGCACCGAACGGGACGTTCGATGTGCGTGCAGTAAAAACACGCCATGCGTCCTCTTGCTCACGGGCCATTCGCGTATCGATCAAGTACGTGCCAAAGGCCGAGATAAGCCCGAACGTACCGAAGAAAATTAAGGAGGCGACGTCACCATTCGCTGTCATATGTCCCGCAACCCATAACACCACGGCCCACTGAAACGGATGGCGGGTAATGCATATGACGCCACGTGGTTCCGTTCCCAACTCGCCTTCTTTCCCAACACTCGTTGGGTTCTTGGTCGAAAACGCTCCGACGGCGAGTACGAAAGAAAACCCCACCAACACGTACGTTGACCACCAGTGGGCTTGGCTTGGCACCCACAAATACGGACTCACCGGTCGGTCCGCGTAGCTCAAGATCATGAACCCAAGCGCGAACACCGCGACGATAGAGTACGCGGCGAGGTACCCGTTGCGACCGAACCGCTCGATTAGCACTGAGCGAAATGACGTGCTGCTAATTCCGAGGTGTGAAATCAGGAACAACGCGCTCGAGAAAACCAGCCTTGACAAAACCATGCCTCATCCATGGATAAGAATTTAATCCTGCATCCATGGAGCACAAAAGCCAACCTAGCGAGCTGTGCTACGCTCTTTGCCATCAGCTTGGGGGAAGGCGATGCGCGACGTTACTGGAAAAGTTGCATTCATCACTGGCGGCGCGAGTGGCATGGGCTTAGCGATGGCCCGTTCGTTCGCAGCTGCCGGTATGAAAGTTGCGATCGCGGATATCGAACAAGATGCGCTCGATCGCGTCAAAGCGGAGTTCGACGCGAGCAACGCCGAAGTCATTACCCTTCAAGTCGACGTGACCGATCGAGCCGCGATGGAAGCCGCCGCGGACGCTACCGAAGCGGCTTTCGATAAAGTTCACGTCCTCGTAAACAATGCTGGCGTCGCCGTCGGCGGATCGCTGGATCAGATGTCTTACGAGGATTGGGATTGGGTCATGGGCGTTAATCTCGACGGCGTGGTCAATGGCCTACAAGCGTTCGTGCAGCGAATTAAAGCTCACGGTGAGGGCGGCCATGTCGTCAATACCGCATCCCTCGCGGGCCACTTCGCGATTCCGGGACTAGGCGTTTATACCGCGACCAAATACGCGGTCGTTGGTATATCCGAAACGCTCCGCGCTGATCTCAAACAACACGATATTGGGGTTTCCGTGCTTTGTCCCGGGGTGGTCAACACCAATATTTTCGATTCAGGACGCAATCGGCCCAGCCATCTTCAGGGTGAAACGGACACGGCGAAAATGGTCCTATCGGAGGACGTAGCGGGGCCGGAACAGGAGCAACGCATAGCAGAAATGATGACCAAAGCGCTGGATCCGGCCGTGGTCGGCGATATGGTTTTGCATTCGATCCAAGAAGACGAGTTCTACATTTTCTCGCATCCGGAAGTCGAACCGATGGTGTCTGGAAGGGCGGCCGAAGTCACCGACGCGTTTGCGCGATGGCGCAAATACCGCGAGGACCACGGCGTCTGAACACGGAATTGAACCGAGCGTTGGTCGGCGTTACCGGAGGCGCTACAAGACTGCAGACACCTGCTCTGGTCATCGATTTGGTCCGCTTTAAAAACAACCTTGAGACCATGAGCACGCACTGCCAAACGGTTGGTGTCGCCTTGCGCCCCCACACAAAAACCCACAAATGCGCTGCCATAGCAAAACTGCAAATTGAGGCCGGGGCCCGGGGTATCTGTTGTGCAAAATTAGGGGAGGCCGAGGCTATGCAAACCGCTGGCATTCAAGACATTCTACTCACGTCCCCCGTCGTCACCCCGAGTGGCATCGACCGCCTCCTGAATTTGAATGAGAGCGATACCGACATCTTTGCCGTCGTCGATAATCCGGTGAATGGCACGGCACTCAATGACGCCGCCCGAAAATTTAGTACCCCACTAAAGGTTCTACTCGACCTCGATCCGGGTCTTCACCGAACAGGCATAGAACCTGGCCCAGGCGCTTTGGAATTGGCCCGGCAACTTTCGGAATCCGCTTACCTCGACTTTACCGGACTCCAAATGTATGCCGGACACCTCATGCATATCACGCCGTACGACGAGCGCCACGACCAGTCAGTGGCTGTTATGGAAACGCTGGTTCATTTCCGAAACGAACTTCAACAAGTGGGTATCGCTTGCCCGGTCACCAGCGGCGGCGGAACGGGCACGTTCGATATCGACCCGGAAACGGGGGCACTCGATGAACTGCAAGCGGGGTCGTACCCATTCATGGATCGACAGTACAACGAAATTGAGGCTAGGCAGGGTGACCACCCTGCATTTTTTACCTCACTGTTCGTGCAGACGACGGTCGTATCCGCGAATCACGACAATCTCATCACAACCGATGCCGGCCTTAAGGCCTTCGCAACCGACGATAAAAATCCCGAACTCCACGAAGGTGGACCGCAAGACGGTCGTTACTTCTTTTTTGGTGACGAACATGGCGGTGTTCGGTGGCGTACAACTGAGGAATTTGCTGTTGGCGACTGGATGCGCGTCATCACACCGCACTGCGACCCAACGTTTAACCTATATGACGTCGTTCACGTCATCGAAGGAGACACACTCGTCGACATCTGGCCCATAGATGCCCGCGGACGTTCAGCGTAACAACGCCTTGTTAAAGTCCCCTTGCAAACACCGCAAGCGCGTCGAGCACGTCATTGGGTCGTTCGCTCAACATAAAGTGGCCGCAGCCGTCGAGCTTAACGATTTCGGCATTCGGTAACGCTTTCGCGACTTCGAGTCCCGCCCGAGCTGGTGTCATTAAATCCGCGCCGGCTGCGATTACGAGTGCAGGGCATATGACCTCATGGGAAACTTCAGCAAAACTATGGCAGGCTCCTAGATCAGCGTGAAGGACGCCCCGGGTCGCCCGTTCGAGGAGTCTTTCGCCCATGCCCAGCATCCAAACGCCTGGGTTGCTATTTGCACCCACCTTTCCCTGAAATGAATGACTCCATGTATTGATCATCTCAATCGCGGCATGATCGTTGTCGGCTGCCGCGTTCAACAACACGTCGGTAACGGGCATCGGGACCGATGTGCCCAAAAGAGCGATGGCGCGACAACGATCCGGGTGATCCACGGCAAATCGATAGGCGACCAAAGAACCCATGCTATGACCCACGATAATCGACGGGGCGAAACCAAGGACATCGACGACGACGGACAACCAATCAGCCATCGCATCGATCGTATCCAGCGGAGCGCCTTGGCTCCGCCCATGCCCGGGGAGATCGACGGCGGCGCTATTGAATCCGTGGCGGGCAAAGTATCGAGCCGGCATTACCCAAATGCTGTGATCCATACCCGCACCATGGATAAACACAATCCCCGGAGCATCGGGTTGGTGTCCAGAGGTGCCCGTCGACACAAATACACGTTCTGCGTTCACGTCAAGGTACATCGTCAGCCTCTTTGCGAACGACGTAGTCCGCGTCCCAGATCCTCGATCAAGTCGTCCGGGTCCTCCAATCCGATAGAAAGTCGAACAAGACCTTCACCAATACCCGCGCTCGCAAGCGCATCGGTACTCATGCGGTGATGGGTAGTACTCGCTGGATGAATCACCAGGGATTTCGCATCGCCAATATTGGCTAGGTGTGAAAAAAGTGAAAGCGCTTCGATAAACGCTCGCCCTGCGCCTCGGCCGCCTTTGATATTGAAACTGAATACTGCACCCGCGCCTTTTGGCAGCAATCGAGAAGCGAGTTCCCGATCCGGATGCGAATCGAGCTCCGGATAGAGCACGGACTCAACGGCTTCGTGTTCGTCCAAAAAGGCCACAACTCGGCGGGTATTCTCCACGTGACGCTGCATCCGTAACGGCAGTGTTTCTATACCTTGCAACACGTGAAATGCGGTCGTCGGTGCCATGCAAGCACCAAAATCCCGAATGCCCTCTTTCCGTGCTCGTGTAATGAAAGCCAGCGGTCCAAATTCTTCCGCAAAAACCAGATCGTGAAACCCCTCGTACGGTTGCGTCAACGTTGGAAATCGTTCCGATGTTTCCCAGTCGAACGTCCCACCATCGACCAGCAAGCCGCCGATAACAATGCCGTGCCCACTTAAGAATTTAGTCGCTGAATGCACGACGATATCGGCACCGTGCTCGATGGGCTTACACAAGTACGGTGTCGCAAAAGTCGAATCCACAACCAGTGGCATTCCAGCATCATGCGCGACCTCAGCAAGCGCTGACAGATCGAGCACTTCGAGGCCCGGGTTACCCAAGATCTCTCCGAATAACAGTTTGGTTGATGGTGTAATTGCGCTTCTGAACGCTTCGACAGAACGGGGATCCACGAACGTGGTCTCGATACCAAAACGGGGCAACGTGTACTCAAGCAAATTGTGGGTACCACCGTACAGCGATCTGGACGCGACGATATGATCCCCGGCCGAACAAAGTGTCGCGACCGCGAGGTGCATGGCCGCTTGGCCGCTGGCGGTTGCGATCGCCCCAACACCCCCTTCCAAGGCTGACAACCGTTCTTCCAATACCGCGTTAGTCGGATTGGAGAGCCTCGAATAGACGTGTCCCGCTCGCTCGATATTGAACAACCCGGCCGCGAAATCGGAGTCCGGAAATACGAACGAAGCCGACTGATATATCGGCGTTGCGCGGGCGCCTGTCACCGGGTCCGGCTGCTGTCCCGCGTGCAGCGTTAACGTATCAAATCCGGTCGACCGGGGCCCTTCATGTTCAGACATCGCAATCGAACTCCATCCCAGAAGGTCCGGGCACACCGAACGGAAACTTCATGATTACTGCTTGCACCGTCCCACCACAAGCCCGTTGTCAAAAAACATTGGCGCAAGAAACCCATCATCGAAGTTCTATGTCCGATCGGTTATCCGAACTAGACGCATTAACTTCAGCGCGGCAAGATAGACGCTATGTACGCACATACCCACTATCCCCTTCGCGAGGGTCTTATCGAAGCCCACGAGAAGGTCTGGGAAAGCATCGCAGAACCGGGCCCGTTTTGGACCGGGACGGAACGAATCGCGATGGTGTTGGAATCGCGTGCCGCGACGAGTTGTCGTTTGTGTGCGAAACGCCGTCAAGCACTCTCGCCCTACGCCGTAGACGGGGTGCACGATAACGAGACGGACTTAGACGCCGTGATCGTCGATATGATTCACCGGATTCGATCGGATCCTGGTCGTATCACGCGAACCATGTTCGATCAGGTCATGACCGCTGGTTTCACACCCGAGCACTACATCGAAATCGTAGGTGTGGTGAACTCCTCGGTCATCATCGACACGTTACACGCTGCGTTGGGCCTCCCTCTGGCCGAGCTCCCCACACCGCAACCCGACGCACCCACGGGACAGCCCCCTGCCAATGTGACGGATGGAGGCGCTTGGGTTCCTATCGCGGTCGGTAACGAACGACCCGGTATGATTAACGGACTCAGCGACAACCGCGAGCCCAACATTGCGCGTTCCATGGGACTCGTGCCGAGCGCCGTGCAACTCTTCTTCACGGCGTTTCGACCCCATTACGCATTGCAGAACATCCCCCTCGATCTGAAGCAATCTCAGGCAGAATTCATCGCGTCCCGCGTTTCCGCACTGAACCAGTGTTTTTACTGAACCACCTCACATGCGATGCTGCTCCGGGCGAGCGGCCAGCCAGACCAAAAAGACTATGATTTGAATTCAGTCACCGACGACCATGTCGACTCGGGCGTTGATTTTGGTCATTGGCTCAGGTCCCTGACCGAAGCAGCCATTCAAAACCGATGGGATGACCTCGCAACCATTCGCGATCAAGCAGGCGCGGCTATGGGCACGCAATCCATGGTGGATGCACTTGTGGTTGCGTCGGGCTTCAACGGAATCACTCGGGTTGCAGACGCGACCGGCATTCCACTCGATGAGAACACCCAGCAAATGACCGTCGACATGCGTGAATCGACGGGGATCGAACGATTCAACTACACCGAAAAATCGGACCGGTACGACCTCGTCACGACTTGACCACGTATCGCCGTTGAAGCTCTTCGAGGTCTCGCGCATTGAGGCCTAGTCCACGTTCCAGATATCCATCGATCGAGCCGTGCAGTTTTTCCATCACACGAAAAGCAGCCCTCAAATACTCGATGCGAACGCCGGCGACGGATTTGATCGTCTCGATTTCAGGACTCAACGAGCCGTAGTATTGTCGAATGCGAGGAAGGATAAAACCCTCGAAATCTATAACGGTGTTGGTCAACAAGTAGTCTTCCTCAACGTTCTCGCGATTGACGCCAAGTGATGCAAGAATCATCGCAACTGCGAGACCCGTTCGATCCTTCCCTGCTGTGCAGTGGACCAAAAATCCCCCGTCACGAGTGTCCAACAGTGTTGCAAATACCTTGTGATAGTTCTTGGTGTGGTCGCGGACAAGATCCTCATTAATCGCCATCATAAAATTCATTCGCTGATCTTCAGTCGGCGGACGGCTCCGTAGCACCTGCCGCATCGATGGAGCGCTACCAGGGTCTATCGAAACGACTGTTCGTCTCGGATTTTCAGGCGGCAAGGGGGTCGGATCGTCCGCCCGCTCGTCAGCTCGGCGCAAGTCACATATGTGCCGAATATCCAATTCGTTAAACGTCGCAAGTCCGGTCGGCGTTACATTGGAAAGTGTTCCACATCGAAACAGTTTGCCCTCGACCACGCAGCCCCCCGCGACCGTCGGGTAGCCACCGAAGTCCCGAAAATTCACGCCGCCTTCGATATCGATAATTTCTGGCATTCGTTAGGTCACTAGCAGGTCATTGAAGTTACTGGGAGAGGCGAGCTCCACTTATCGTATACAAGGCCGCTGTCGATATTGGCAACCAGGTAAACTACGGGCGAATTTCGTAGTAGCTATTGACCGACGTCCCAAATTCCAACCGTTCAAAGCCCGAGAACCCCGCGGTTTCGGTCATGTCTCTGGCTACCTGCTCATTAAATCCTAAAGTGCCCAACCCAGCCCCGTCAGGCGTGGACATACTCGAAGACATGCAAATCATTAGTGAGAAACCATAGAACAGCCCCGCGCTGGGATTTTCCGTCAAATTCTCTGCGAACGTCGGAAGGCTTCGAATATCCGAACAAAGCCACGTTCCATCAGCTTTAAGACAACCGTAGACATCGGCGATAAGCCTTTCGGGATAAGGCGCGTCATGAACGACATCGAACGTAGTAACGAAGTCGATACTACCGTCGCGAGGGAGAGGCTCCACCGTTGGGTTGACGAAGCGAACATTTTTCAGTTCGGTTTCCATCAGGTGGGCGTGTGCATTGGCTAACGCATGTTCGGACGTGTCATAGCCAACGAACTCAGATGCAGGGAATGCCTCCGCCATGACGAGAATCGCTTGGCCCGCTCCACAACCAACGTCCGCAACGCGTGCGCCCGACGTCAGCTTTTCAGTAACTCCGTCCAGGGAAGGCAGAATGTTTTGAACCAATTCGTTCCTCGGGACGTAGTTGTTGAGGCGCTCAATTCCGCACGCACATGCTTCGCCTTGGTCGTCATAACTCAGTCCTAAACCGGTGCGGAACGCATCGCCCAATTTCGGCACTGCATCGTGCGTCGCAACAACGGCTTCAAATCCGCCCGCGAAATAAAAGGGATTTTCGTCATCGCAAAGGACGATGGCAGCCTCAGGCGAAAGGCTGAAAGAATCATCGTCAGCGGAATATTCAATTTGTCCGACGCATGCCTGATGCCGTAGCCATTCGCGCAACCAGCGTTCGTGAAGGCCGGTACACTCCGCAAATTCGGTGCTCGTCACCGGCCCTTCGTCTCTTAGTTGACGATATAGACCCATCTTGTCCCCAACGTACGACAAGCTGCAGTTAAAGCCAGCCATGACTTGCTGACTTACCTGCTTGACGTAGGTTTCTAGTTTTTCTCGATCTACCTGTGTCGCTTCCGCCATAAGAGTGTCTCCTGGTCGATACACAAAGATGCTAACCCATGGAACCGCTTCTCGACTCTATCTCTCAACGTATTAGTTATCACGACGCCGGAGGGTCTCCCCTATAGAAGTCAACCGTCGAGCATATAACTGCCTGTCGCTTCAACGACGATGGTGTCGTTGTCTTGCCGGAAAACCTTGCCTTCAATCAGGACCACTCGGCCTTTACGTCGCAACAGTCGACCCTCGAGCCGCACCGGCGTGCCGACCGGAAGAGGTTGGCGATACCGGACTTCTGCTCGCGCGGTGAAACAACGCTCGCCCTGTAGATAGAGCCAGTTGGCCATGACGTCATCAAGCAGACAAAACAAAATGCCTCCGTGAACGACCCCGTCATACCCAGCGTAGCTTTCGTTGGGGACGAATTCGGCCCGGCACACATCGTCAACCAATTGAAACCGAACCCCGAGACCACGATCGTTTCCAGGCCCACAAACAAAGCACCGATTAGCGCTACTGTCCAACAAATCTCCGCTCCCTGGCTCAGACTCGCGATGATCAAGCTATCATAAGCGAGTGTCTCACCTAAGCATCCACCACATTCGGGCTCGTATCGCCGCCCATCAACCCCACCGGTTCCCCGTCAATGAAGAGACCCGGCAGGCCGCCGTCGCCGTGGTGCTGCACGTGACTGACGAGGGTTCAGAAATCCTTTTCATCAGGCGTGCTCAACACGATGCCGACCCGTGGTCAGGCCATATGGCATTTCCCGGGGGGCATCGCGACCCCGTCGATACGAGTCTCAAGGCCGCCGCCGTTAGAGAAACTCAAGAAGAAATTGGACTGGATCTCGATGCCGCGACGTTCCTTGGGCCGCTATCGCAACAACGCGCGATGCCGCGTGGCCGAACGACCGATATGGTTGTGGCTCCCTTCGTTTTTGAAATCAACGACGTTCCGGTCTTTCGCCCGAATCATGAAGTCGACGAGATCGTCTGGGGGCCGCTCAACGATATGCTAGACCGATCCCTATGTGATACCGAAACGCGCCCTATCGGCTCGAGCTCGACCGTATTCGATGGCTATCGGCTCAGCGGCGGACATTTCGTTTGGGGCTTGACCTATCGGGCCTTACAGACTTTTTTCAAAGTGTTAGATCCAAGCTACATTGCCCCGGACGACTAAATGTCGGCAGCCCGAACGAGGTCCGCTTTTCGAGCTAAATGACGCGCAATGCGTTCAGCAGGGAAATTCAATTGGGAGATCGCGATACCTGTATTGAACTCCTCTCGATATACGCGAATAAGACCTGCGTCTAGCGTAAATTGACTCATACCCTCAAACACCACACGCTCGCCCTCGGCCCCGTCAAGCTTTGAAACATAACTGAATCGATACCTCGCATACCCCATCCCAGAATTCGCGATCGGTTCGAACATCTGCCACCGAAACCCTTCCGCATGACCCCAGAAGTGCATTTCTAGCATGCGGACAATGGCGTCCCGTCCATGAAACGCACCATAAAAACAGTCGTTGTAAACGCCGTCTTCGGTGAAAAGTTCTGCAAGTTTTTGCCCGTCACCGGATTCAACCGCACTGGTAAATTGGCGAAGCATTCGATCAAAGACGGAATCGTTCATTTAACGTTCACGCGATCCGAAGATCGTGATAGTCGGCGATCGCGAGCCCCGCGGCCACACTGGTAAAAGGGTCATGATCTACGACCCGGTGAGGAAAGTGTTTATTGAGCATGTGCTGCACAGCAGGAATCAACGACGACCCGCCCGTCCGAAGCACAATATCGACATTTTTCGGGACGATGTCGGCACGGTGAATGATTTCCAATACCGCTTGCTCAACCCGTACGAGCGAGTCATTGATGACATCTTCGAACTCTCCACGTGTAAGAGAAGCTTCAATGTCGATCTCTGCAATATCTAACACGGCATCGTCAGCGAAAGATAACTCCGCTTTAAAGTCTTTGATGGCTTGAAACGCTAGGTAGCTATAATTCTGTTGGATGAGCTCGCGCAGGCGACGGAACTTTAGTCGAGCTTCACCTCCTTGCGAAATACATTCAAGAACAGGCGTCGTGTATCGATTTTGGTTGAGTAAATACGTGACGGCCCAGTTCAACAGCAAGTCCTCATAATCCTCGAAAGGAAATTGTGTTTCGATCTCTTGACGATCGGTGCCGCGACGTCGCCATCGCTCTCCTTTTCCGAGCAGTGGGAACAGCAGACGACTGAATATGCGTTGATCAATTCGATCGCCACCTAACGCGATTCCGTGGGTGGCGATCACCGAAAAAGCATTTCCCGAGCGGCGTTGCAACACGCAAAAATCCAATGTCCCGCCACCGAAATCAACCGTCAGTATCATGTCTCCTGCGGCACCAGGCCGTTCGTGTAGAAAACTAACCGCCGCCGCAATCGGTTCCGGATAAAACCGGTGATTTTGAATACCCGCATGGCCATACGCTTCACCCAACCGACTTAAAGCAACTTCATTGCGTTTCACATCTCTCCCCTCAAAATTGACGGGGTGCCCCACACAGGCCGAACCGACTTCGATCCCGCTTACTTCAACCTCTTGGCGTACACGCAGCAATATCGGCGTAATTAACGCCACCAGCCGAAAAGGATGATCGAAAACCATCAGTCGCCGGACGCTTTGGTTTCCCAACAACCGCTTCGTGCCCCGGAACAACCGCCCACGTAAACCCGTGTCAATCATCGACTCGCCGTACACTGCTTGGGAAAGTGTTTCGGCCGGCCGTTGACCGCTTGGGTCGGCTGCGCCCACCGCCAGGGTTGCGCGTCCAATGACTTCCGGGACAAGTTCCACCGTTCGTCCAGTATTGCCCTCAATGTAACGGTCGATGGCTGCCTGGCCAGTAATGGTTTGAAGATCCGCATCGATATACGTTGCGGACGGCATGATCGGGGAATCCGTCTCGAGCTGAATGAGCGAAACTCTTTCCCCATCAAACACAGCAGCCGTCGAATTCGTCGTCCCGAAATCAATTCCTATCCCTACGTTTGTCACGTTCTTCACAACTCCGCCGCAACCAGGGCGTCTGATGCGAGCCAACGGCCCATGTCCTCATCGTTCAGCTCCAACCAATCCCTGAGGACCTCCTCATTGTGTTCGCCACGATGCGGCGCGCCGCTCCGTACCGCCGCTTCAGCATCCGAAAACCGATACGGGCTTTGTGGTATGACGCGCAACCCACCAACACGGTCATCAACTTCGGTAAGTACGCCCCGGTGTCGCACACTATCTGATTCCATCAGTGTCGAACTGTCGCGAACCTCTCCCCAAGCGAGGCCCAACGACCCCATGATTTCTTGAACTTCGGCCCTGGTTCTCAACGACCTAAAGAACGTTGCGGCAGATTCGCGTCGTTGTTGAATCTTTTGTTCCAACGAGGCTCCCTCCTGAGTGGGATCTTCAACGTCCGTGCGAGTGTTCAACTGGCGCCAAATATGTCGAAAATCCCCTGCAATGAGTACCGGACCAAATCCCGTATCCCAAATGTCCGATACCGCCGGTCCCGTGTCGTGAGAATCTTCAAGGTGATAAAGCAGTTGATCATCGGTCACAACGGTCGCATCAAGCATCGACATATCGATGTGTTGACCAAGCCCTGTGGTTTGCCTCAAGTGCATCGCGGCAAGTACGGCGACCAAACCATGCAATGCCGCATTGGTGTCCGACATCGATACCCGTATGTCCTGCGGCGGACGACCATCCCGCGCTTGACGCTTCACCAACCCCGATTCGGCATGAATGACGGCGGCGTACGCCATCCTTTGAGACTCTGGGCTATCTTGTCCAAATCCCGAAATCGAAAGAAGTATGAGGTCTTTTCTTGCCGCGTTTAATTGCCGATAACCAAGGCCCAGCCGATCCATCACACCGGGCCGAAAATTCTCGATAACGATGTCGGCTTTAGCCGCTAGTTGTTTGGCTAACGCCACGCCTTCCGGAACCGAAAGATCGATGCATACGTCGCGTTTTCCCGCATTCTGTTGATGAAAATATCCCGGCACTCCACCTATTACCTCTCCCCAAAGACGCGTGAGGTCCTCTTGTGGCGGTTCAAGCTTAACCACGTCCGCACCCAGATCCGACAGCATACGGCCGGCAAAGGGACCTGCTAACACCCGCGAAAGGTCGAGGACTCGGACTCCCTCGAGGGGGTAGGTCATCTCAACGCCCCGGTCTCGCGAGCGGCCCATTTATTTTGCAGCTCGCTGCTCCTATATCTATTCATCGTACGTATTCGACCCAAACAACTTTAGCTATCACCGTTACGACTTTTTGCGAACAAAGTTTGTCAGTGTAAACGCGGTTAACGGATGGACGCCAGAGTTCTATTTTTTCAACAAATTACGACAGGTGAGTCCGTGTGTTTACTCGGGAGTGCACTCTTTTGAACTGCCGAACCTCCGGCTTTGCTCCCAGAAAAAACCCGGCCGCGGCCGGGTTTTTATCGCTCGTTGTTAAATCGATCTCGCCTAAAGAGGACTAACGTCGCATCACGCCTGAACCAATGGCTCGATCCCGCACGTCACTCCCGTTCCTCCCAATCCACAGTACCCGCCCGGAACCTTTGCGAGGTATTGCTGATGGTTGTGCTCGGCATAAAAAAATATCGGCGCCTCTATAATTTCTGTAGAAATGCCGCCGTAACCTGCGTTACGCAATCGTTGCTGATATTCGTCGCGCGAACGTTGCGCTATTTCCATCTGTTCTGCGCCATGGACATACAGTGCAGAACGATACTGAGTACCTAGGTCATTGCCCTGACGCATACCCTGGGTTGGGTCGTGCCCTTCCCAAAAAACTCTCAACAACTCCAAATACGTGACCGCCGCCGGATCGTATACCGCAAGCACCGCTTCAGTATGTCCCGTTAAACCAGAACAAACCTCCTCGTAGGTGGGATTTTGTGTGTGACCACCTGCATAACCCACGGCGGTCGTATACACCCCATCTATTTGCCAGAACAACCTCTCCGCACCCCAAAAACACCCCAATCCTGCCACTAACATTTCCATGTGCTCCGGAAACGGCGGCTGCAACGGTCTGCCAAGCACAAAGTGGCTTGGAGGGACGGCCACAGCGTCTGGTCGTCCAGGCAAAGCCTCATTCGCAAGCGGCAGTCGGAGCTTGTATTCCAATGCCATTCAGAGCTCCCTCATGTTCTCGATTCCGATCATACCAGCCAGCCTCACGCGTTCGCACGAATACGATACACTGCCGTGATGCAAAACCTTGGTGTGACGACGGTTCTCTGTTGCCTGCTCGCAATCACTGGGTGCACAACCACTTCATCCGAACCAGCGAACTACGTAGACCTCATCCAATCGGTACAAAGCGGCGAAAGTGTATCCCTCGAAGACATAAAGCTCGCCTTTTTAGCCACCCCTGACTTCCCCCAACGTCTTCAAAGGGTTTCCGCCCTTGAACGTCAAGCTCTGCAGCTTTTGATTGACGAGCCCCTGAAACTCGGTGCAATTGGGACTGCGATTCTCGATATTTATTACGGTAGTCTTGCTGGGCACCTTGCCCTTGCCGCATTTTACGAGCGCGTCGAAGACGAAACAGCAGAATTGCATCGCGACTGGGCAAAACGCATCGTTACTTCAATCGAATCAAGCGCCGACGGAACTCGGAAACTACCCTACCGCGTTTTCTCGGGTCCGGAAGCACGAGCCTATTTAGTCGCATTGGGTCGCACACCCGTCGGGTCGATCTACCAGAGCGATCAGGAACGGCCCTTCATGATGGTCATTGCTTCAAAACCGCCCTCAGGACCCCTTGTTAATGTGTTTTTCAACCTCGGTGACGCGTACTCCATCGTCTCGCAACAAATCAGTGAGACGGCGCAAGATAACGAATTTACGCCCGGTGCTTTAATCGGCTTCCTCGCGCAACGCGATGACTCGGCTGCGCAAGCCTTTATCGGCACTTACCTTGCATCAGAGGACCGGCTCGACGAGTCGATCAACTGGCTTTCCGCGTCAACCCGTTCCGGGAATGTCCTTGCGAATCTCACCCTTGCACGAGTTTGGTGGACTAAGGCTCGGCGTCACACGGGCGAACAGGCCCGGTCGGAGGCGGTTAATCTCGCTGTCGATAACTATGTACACGCCATCAGCGTCGGCTCGGACGAGGCCATGTACATGTTGGCGGTTCTTTATCTACGCGACCAGTTAGGGCCCAACAAACTGCAAGCCGGTATCGAGCTGATGGAGCAGGCGTCAGCACTCGAAAATACTCAAGCCTTAATCTACCTTGGACAGCTTTACTTTGACGGTAGACAAATCGAGCGGGATCTGGGGAAAACCGCCGATTACTTTATCGAAGCGGCAGAACTCGACGACGACTTCGCCAAGCTCCAATACGCTCGTTTTCTCATGCACCCGGATGTTGATAAGCCGTTCGAACGTCGAGCATACGATTGGCTCCGAGAAGTCGCGAGTCAGGACAATCCGGACGCGATGCTGGTGCTCGGGAACCTCTACGCCCGGGGTGTACACGTCAACAGGAGCTTTCGACGAGCGTTTGGGTGGTTCCGCAAAGCGATCGCAAGTGCGCCAGACGACGCCAGTATAATTAACGAGGTGGCGTGGACACTTGCGGTTACCAACCTCGAAAGGTTAAAGAACCCTCAGTATGCCCTTGAAATCATGACTGGCATCATGGAGAGCGATCTTAAGGCGCGTCAAACCCCGGCCTATTTGGATACATGGGCCGCAGCTCATGCAGCAAGCGGCGATTTTATTACTGCCGTTGACCTGCAGACGGAGGCTGTGGAGCAAGCAAGACAGCAGGAACAAAACGCCGTAATCGACGTGCTGATGGAACATCTAGACGCGTTTAAAGCAGGCCGCCCCGTCGTCGACCCCATACCTTGACGGGGTTTAACTGAGAGCAACCGTGTCGATTGAAGTCGTAGACGACTACCGCCGTATTCTCAAGAATCAGTGTCCCGTGATCGATGTGCGGTCACCCGACGAGTACGTCAAAGGTGCAATTCCTTCCGCCATCAATCTCCCAATCTTGAACAATGACGAGCGCCAACAAGTGGGCGCTTGTTACAAAAACGAAGGGCAAAAAGCGGCAATTAGTCTCGGGCAAAAACTGGTCGCGGGCAGCGTTCGCGCGAGGCGCGTGAGCGATTGGGCATCGTTCGCGCACTCTCACGAAGGTGCACTATTTTGCTGCTGGCGAGGGGGGCTGCGCTCACGCATCGCGCAGGAATGGTTGGCAGAAACCGGTTCAATCATTCCCATCGTCAAGGGTGGCTCCAAGGCGCTCCGCCGTTATTGCCTTGAACGACTCGAAGCGTCGGTAGATCACAGTTGGCTGGTGTTAGGCGGCCGAACCGGGAGCGGTAAAACGCGATCGTTGCGGCAATTATCAAATGCCATCGATTTGGAGCAATTGGCGAAACATCGCGGCTCAGCATTCGGAGGGGACATTACTCTCCAACCTCCACCTGTCTCATTTGAAAACGCCCTTGCCGCTGCCCTACTTTCAATCAATCACGACCGCCCCATCATCGTTGAAGATGAAAGCCGAACCATCGGTCGTCTTGCGCTACCAGACAGACTCTTCGCCGGTATGCAAAGCGCCCCCTTAGTCATTCTTGAACTGTCGCTCGAAAAGCGTATCGCCAATATCTACGACGAATACGTTGCAAACGGCGTTCCCTCAATGTTCACCAACGCGCTCGGGCGGATACGCAAGCGTCTGGGAGACGCGCGTTACCGCGAGCTCCTAGGGCTCATGGAAGAAGGATTCGATACTGGGAATAAAGAGTCACACCTCCAATGGATCGACTCGCTGTTAACCAACTATTACGACCCGATGTACGACTATCAACTTGAACAAAAAAGCGCGCGAATCATCTTTCGAGGGACCGTCGATGAGGTTGGCGAGTATCTTGAGGAGCAAGTCATTAATCGGTGAAGATTAGACGCCCTTGGTTACCGCGGGAAATTGCGTTGGTCCGATGCTAATGGAACCACGTCACACGTTTCCATGTACCAGGCGAGCATACGTTCCTTCAACCGATCGATGGAACGAGCGCTACTCGGTTCATTTATCAAATTGGTAGTTTCACCCGGATCCGATCCTAGATCATAGAACTCGTCGGTTTCATACGCCCGTCGTACGTATTTGAATTGACCATCTCGACACATCGTGGCTTTCGAATGCGGGAACACATCGTCTTCACGAAGTTGCTGCTCGATTCGAGGGGAATAGAGCCCCAGCCCGCCCGTCCCACTGGTACTCTCACGCTCGCTGGCGTGAACCTCTTGCCGCAGTCGGCCTCCCTCACAAAAGACAGCATCGCGATGGATAGCGTCGGTATCGGCCAACACGCTTCGTAAACTTTTCCCAAAGTGCCAATACGGCGGCTCTATTCCCGCGCAGTCGTACACGGTCGCGGGAAAGTCGATCAATTCAATCAGTTGGTTCCGAATCCCTGGCGCAGCGGCCATGGCGGCAGGCGGCTTGACGATAAACGGTACACGGCTCAGGCAATCTTGGAAGGTGTTTTGTGTCTTCTCGACTAAACCGTAATCGCCTGTAAAGTCGCCGTGATCCGAAAACACGAAAATCGCACTGTGCTCGTATAAGTTGGCGTCGCGCAGGCTTTCGATTAGTAACCCAAACTGATGGTCCACCCGTGCACACATACCAAAGTACGTGGCACGCAATTCCGTCCAGCGTTCTTCCGACCAGTTGACAAGGCCCTGTCCGTCTCGAATACCCGTAAGCAGAGAGGGCTTATCATCCCAGCGCTCGTATTGGCGTCGGGGCGGAACGTCACCGCGATCGATCATCGAGAACCATGGCTCTTCGACGCAGTATGGTGGGTGCGGGTATCCGAGAGGTAAGAATAAACACAGAGGTTGGTCTCCGTCATACGCCCGAATGAAGTCCATCGCACCGTAGAGCATGGCCCAGTCACCATCGAAATATACATCCGACGCCGCACGATCCAATTTACCCTTGAAAAAACTGTAGAAAGTGTCAGTTCCGTGCTTGCCGCGCCATTCGAGATCACCTCTATGGGAGCCTTCCCTGGGGGTATACCCCCAGCGCTCATAATCCGCACGACTCGGTCTAAAGTGGACATCGCAGTGTGAGTCGTAGCCCAGCTGACCGGGTACTAAATCGTTCTTTCCACCCCACCAAACGAAGTAATCGTTGTCGCGCAACACCGACAGGAGATTCGGTTCGCCCGCCTCCGCATTCAGCATGTGATGCATCGTGCGATGGCCTCGCACGTGCGGGTACCAGCCGGTCATAAACGAACAACGACTCGGCGTACAGACAGTCGCCTGACTAAATGCGTTTCGAAAGGAAATCGCCTCCGTCTCAACGAGGGCGTCTAGATTCGGCGTTTTAACCGCCGGATGGTTCATATGGCCTAGAGCATCGCCTCGCCATTGATCCGGATTAAAAATAATGATGTGAGGCGCTTGGTTCATTTTCGTTTGAACACCAGTTCGCTGCCATGAGCGGAGATAAAATCGGGGCGCAACCTCAAAACAACCCTTCCGGAATTGGATAAACCAGCTGCCCTCGTTATGCCCAAGTACTTAGCCCAGAGCCCGGATGTTATTTCTGTAATCCCCCCACGAACGATCTCAAAATGTCCTACTCCCTTGACTTGTCGATTCGAACGACGCGATGGAGTCATATCCTCAACCTCAACGCAAAACGAGCCACGCGAGTTAGCAGAAAGGCATTTGACATGGTATTTATCGGGGTCGCTAGTCGTATGAAAAGCCTCTTCCGTCCAGAGAAACCAGCACGGGACCATCCTCGGAAATCCCTCGCCGTCGAGAAAAGCAATGGTCGCCGAAATCGGCCGCGCTAGAACCTCAGCACATTCGATCTCGGACAATTCCCTCCGCGTCGAACCGCTATCGCTTCTTATGGAGTTCATAGTTGTCAAATGCTTTTTCGACCATAGGGCGTCGCTTGCCTTCGGGTACTTTTAGCGCGTAGTCAGGGTCTCGTTCCCCCTGGGCCGATACGATATGCATGAGATGGGCAGCATTTACGTGAGCTTGGAAGCCCTGAGTATCCTGCATTTGGTTGACCGCCATTTTGATCATGCGCAGCTGAAACGGATCGTTCGTGGCCACACGTTCAGCATACTCCAACACCGACGCTTGCAGTTCGGCATCGGGCACCACACGGTTGACGAGGTCGAGTTCGAGGGCCTCCGCCGCATCAATAAAACGACTCTCATAGAGAACTTCCTTGGCTTTTCGGGGATGGATGTCCCACGGCACCGTGAAAAATTGGAAATTTGACCCCAAAAACATCGCGCTATCACCTGCATAGATGATGTCCATAGCGCTGGCGACAATCCACCCGCCAAATATGCAATACCCTTGAACCCCCGCTATAGTGGGTTTCGGGACGTTGCGCCAACGCATCGACTTTTCGACGAACTGCTCTCGCGAGTGATCAAAACGGCCACGCAGGCCCTCCTGTAGAGGGCGCCTCTGCATATCTTCGCGTTCGTCTGGCGTACCCAGATCGTGTCCTCCCGAAAAATGCTCGCCTTGACCGAAGAGCGCGATGACGTGTACGTCTTGATCAACCGTCGCCGTCATAAATGCTTCGTCGAGTTCCTCAAGCAAGCGTCGACTTTGCGCGTTGCGGTACTTGGGACGCGCGGTGGTAATCCGCGCAACCCGGTTAACAACTTCGTACTCGATGTCATGAAAACTCATCGGGTTATCTCTCCTTTGCCCGTGATTCCTTGCTCGGCTAGCTCGTCGTATCGTTGCCGTGGCATTCCCAGAAATTCTTCAAACACTTCAAACGAATGCTGTCCTTGCATCGGCGCTGGTCGCGTCACCCCTCCCTCAGTCCGACTGAATAACATCGGCAATCCCGACTGCCACATCGCGCCGGTTTCCGGGTGGTCGACTAGTACCATGTGGCCACGTTCACGTAATTGCATATTTGCAACAATGTCGGCAGGGCCCAATACCGGAGCTGCCGGGACGCCGCGACGACAGAGTTCATTGGCAAGAGCGTGTCTGTCGAGCTTTGCCGTTGCCGATGATAGAAGTGCATCGATCGAATCTTCGTACTTCTTTCGATCCTCGTTGGAGAGCCATTGTCGTCCGTCGATTTCAAGAACCTCGCAAATGAGTTGCCAATGCAGCTCGGTTTCAGCCGCTATCGCTATCCACTCGTCATCGCCTGAACTCGGATATATAGCGTGCGGCGCATACAGAGGGTGGCGATTGCCCTGCGGTCCACGTACGTGGCCATTGATTTCATATTCCATCCAAGCATCCCCGATAAACAAAAAGTTCGCTTCTTGCATCGATAGGTCAATGTACTGTCCTTCCCCGGTGCGGTCACGATGCAACAAAGCCAAGGCGATTGCGGCAAATCCACACAGCCCCGCAACCGGATCAGGATACATTTGTCCTGAGTTCTGTGGTTGCTCTCCTTCGTACCCCAAGAGCGCCGACATCCCCGACGAAGGTTCGATCGTTCCACCGATTCCCGGCACGTTGGCCCACGGTCCGGTCGCGCCATATGCAGAGAGGCTCGCAAAGACAATATCGGGTTTGATCACCTGCAGCGCGTCATACCCTATCCCAAGTTTATTCATTACCCGCGGTGAAAAATTCTCGGCTACAAAATCGAAATGGGGAAGAAGCTCGGTAAATAAATCTTTGCCTTCCGGTTTTGATAAATCGATTGTTACGCAACGCTTGTTCAAGTTGACCGAGTTATAGAGTGGACTGCAGTTCCATGCATGTCGGGCCGTGTCAGTATTCGCCAAATTACGGGGAATTGGATTACGGTACGAGCCACGCCAACTATCTAGACGACTCCTTACTTCGACTTGAACAACATCGGCGCCCAATAACGCCAACATTTGCGTCGCGTACGTTCCGGCCCACGCCTGGGTTAAAACTAATCCACGAAAGCCCGACAAAGGACCCTTGCCCTGGCCTCCCGACCGCACGGCTTGAACGGCGATCGATTGACGCGGCGCAAATTCGACCTCGCTCGATCGAGGTTTCGGCATCTCGTGCCTCAGTTCCCAAACGGATTTCGTTGTCCACGCAAAAGGTCCGGGGAACCGCACGTTCGATCCAAACGGCGTTCTCAAAAATCCGCGAGCTTCGAATTGTGGGTTAGCGGCCATTTCGTCCATTCTAAGAACCGGCCCGGCGATAACGCGTTCTGCTCCAAGTGCCGCAAAAAGATCCATTCGCGTCCAACTCGACATAGCGTCCGCGACCCGCTTTGCAAAGCGCTCGGCGTGTTTGGGTCGAATACCTGGTTGTTGTAGGTCCTCGTCGCCCGCCAGGTCGGGCAACCCCAAGAGGTGCATCGCCTTCACCCAAAAGGCTGGCCGCGATAGCGGTAACGCAAAATAACCATCCTTCACGGGTACGGGCCCCTCGTTCATGTTCACTGGCGCGCGTCTTCGTTGCCAAAGAAAGTCGGAATATTGGTAGCGCAACGGTGCTGGAGACGACGTCGAAACTAGGGTTTCCCACTCGGAAATGTCGATCAATTGCCCCGATCCATCCGTGGCGAATCGTTCGATCAAAGCGGCAACAACGCCGCCAAAGGCTAGAGTTCCCGCCTGATAGCTTGCCTGATAACCACTTCCCTTCAATGGGGGTCTTCCGAGAAGACCGTTGCAATGGGCCCAACCCGACCGGGCATAGGCGGTTAGATCGTTACCGGGGTAATCCTTGAGCTCCCCCGTCTGGCCATACGGCGTGATCGCACACACCACGGCATGCTGGTTCTGTTCGAATAGCCGCACTCCATCGCCTAGACTGGTGACGATTACATCGGCTCCGTCGATAAGCTGGTCCACCGCCTCACGCCCGACCGACTTCTTGTTCGCCAAGACATAACGCGCCATAAGACTTTGGCCGCTTCCGTCGAAGGGCGGGAGCCGCCGCGCTAGGTGCCCTCTATGCGATTCCACCAAGACGACGTCGGCCCCGTAATCAGCGAGCAGGCGCGAACACCACGCGGTCGCCAAACGATCGCCAACATCCACAACCCGGATACCCGCTAGAGTCGACCCGTCCAGGATGCTTTTACTCATCCTTCCACACGAGCATCAATTCATTAACCCCCCAAGAAATCAGTGACCAATTCTACAAAATCGTCCAGTTGGTCATGATGGGTCCAATGTCCCGCTTCATCGATTTCGATAAGTCGAACGTCGCCAAAATGTTCCAACGTGCCAGCTTGTCCGATGCGGTGGGGATAGCCCTGTTTAGAATTAATGATCAGCACTGGACAACGTATTCGTTTCCATAGATCAATGACATCTTCGCTGGGAATGTCGTACGGCGTGTGTGCACGCGTGTAATTATCGAATTTCCAGGTATACGTCCCGTCTTCATTCTGATTGCTCCCGTGGATCGTCAGGTGCCGGGCTTGTTGCGGTGTTAAATGGGGATTCGTTTCCTGCATCCGCTGAAACGCGTCTTCTAATGAGTCATAGCGACGTGGAATTCGACCCGCGAGCGAATAATTTGAGTCGACCCACTGGCCCAGGCGAGCGGCCGGGTCCCCTGAATATCTGCCTGGATAGAGACCCACTCCTTCAACAATAACGAGTCGCTTCACCAGCTCAGGGAATATTCCCGAGTACATGGCGGCTATGGTTCCGCCCAACGAGTGTGCGACCACGGTCGTCGGCGCAAGCTCTTGTTGCCTAACAAGTTGTGCTACATCGTAGACGTACTCAAGATGAGTGTACGCGCTACCTTTACTCCATTCCGAGTCTCCATGGCCTCGAAAATCCGGCGCTACGATGTGATATCGATCACGGAACGCTTGCGCCACCCAATCCCAAGTATGGCAATGATCATGAATACCATGCACTAGCAACATACTCTCCGCCGAATCATTGCCCCAATCGAGGTAATGCAAACGGAGCCGTTGAGAAAAGTACGTGTGTG
Organism: Pseudomonadales bacterium; assembly: GCA_022448085.1. Classification (GTDB taxonomy): domain Bacteria; phylum Pseudomonadota; class Gammaproteobacteria; order Pseudomonadales; family Azotimanducaceae; genus UBA11889. The sequence continues at coordinate 92,498 of JAKUTH010000004.1, forward strand.
ACGTCGGGTTATCGCGTTCCACTCCAGCCCCTGAATATTTACTGCAGGGTGTGCATTTTCAACCGGGCGTCGAGCGTCGGCAATGCTATTCGACAAACTAGGTACTTAAATTTCACGTTCCCCACCTCGGCCTCACGTCGAACCATCCGGTCTCGATGCGAGTCTCGGTCGTTTCGGGACATGCGCTACCATGAGGCCCATGCTTCCGAGGAAAGTGGTATGACAACCTACGAAAACCTAACCATAGAAAAAAACGGCTCTGTCGCTACCATCACGTTTAATCGACCCGATAAGGCCAACGCTCTCGATCACGCACATTTGCTGGATATCGAGAACGTAGCGTTGTCATTTCGAGACGATCCCGACACACGAGCCGTCGTTTTTACTGGCAAAGGTAAGCACTTTTCGTCCGGTGCAGATTTGTCCGCCCATCCCGATCCAGTAGTCAAAAACGCTGGACTCGTGTTGCGTCGTCGTCGCGCACGATTAGGGGAACGCGCGATTGAAGCGATCTACAACATGGATCAAATCACCATCGCCGCGTGGAACGGGGCCGCGATGGGAGGGGGCGCTTGCTTAGCGACTGCGATGGATTTTCGTATTGGCGCGGACGACTGCTTCATGCAATACCCCGAAATTTTAATCGGCGTGAATCTGATGTGGAAAAGCCTTCCTCTTATCGCCCACCTCGCCGGGCCAGCGCGTGCCAAGCGTTTGGTGGTCGGTGGAGAACGCATCGATGCATCGACACTTTACGACTGGGGCATTCTCGATAATCTCGTCAGCCGAGAATCCTTGTTGGAAGAGGCTCTGTCTTGGGCGGCGCGCTACGCCGCGCTCGCGCCGATTCCTGCCCAAATGATTAAACGGAGTGTCAACGCAATCGTTTCATCCTTGGATGCGGCCGTCATGCACATGGATGTCGATCAAAATATCCTTTCGGCCACCACCGAGGATCGCCAAATTGCCATCAAAGCCTACCTCGAGAAGACCGACCCTTCGTTTACGGGTAACTAACTTCCAAGTAGCCGCGATGTCGATATTCAAAGTTCCAGTTAGCGGATCGGCGCAGACGCTTGTTGTTCGGAAGCATGCGATTCGACCGACGGTTTCGAACGTCGCAACAAAAACGGGTACAAGTCTTCTTCGACGATGCCAACGAGCGCCGGAACAACAAAGAGAATAACCACACTTGCAAACACGATGCCAACGGCAAGGCTGACCGCCATAGGGATAAGGAACTGCGCGCTGATGCTCCGCTCAAATAGCATAGGCGTAAGCCCAAGGGCCGTAGTAGCCGTGGTCAAGAATATCGCGCGAAAACGCCGCTGAGCCGCCAAGACGATGGCTTCCGCTGGACCGTTGTCGGTTGTGCGACGAATGATGTTGTATCGATCAATCATGACCAGTGAATCGTTCACCACGACGCCCGTTAGCGCGATCATGCCGAAAATCGAAATAAACGACAGGTCGTAGCCAAGTAGTAAATGTCCGATGACGGCTCCTGCCATCCCTGCCGGGATGCCGGCGCCAATGATCAACGGTTGAATGTAGCTTTTAAGTTCCGCTGCTAGAAGCGCGTACATCACGACCAGTGCAAACGCCAAAGCAGAGACCATCGCCCCGAGGTCCTCCACTTGATCTTGCGAGAACCCCGCCTTAGTGACTTGCAAACCCGGAAATTCTTTGACCAACGCGGGTATCACGTCGTCGTCAATAATCGCAGTGGCCTCGGTTTGTGTCATCACATCAGAATCCACCTTCCCAGAAACCGACACAATTCGGTGCCCATCGACTCGATTGATTTCGGAATAACTACGCGATTCGATCGTCCGTGCCACAGTGGAGAGCGGGGCTTCGGTACCATCCGCAAGACGAATTCGAACATTCAACAAATCACGCTGGCTGTTTCGTTGATCGCGCGGATACCGAACCATCACCTTTAATTCCTGCCTACCCCGCTGTATCCGATGGACCTCTTCGCCAAAGAAATGCTGACGGAGCTGGCGCGCGATATCCGCTGGTGAAAGTCCCGCTGCCTCACCCGCGGCTGTGAGTTCGATGTCGTATTGTCGTTTACCCAAGCTTGACGAATCTTGTAGATCGGTCATGCCTTTTATTATTTGAAGCTCACCCTTGAACCTTTCGATTGCTCGCGTCAAAAGGATCTCGTCTTGGTGTGAAAGCTCGTAATCCACGGATGAGCCGTCACCAATGACGTCACTTGAAAAAGACAGGCTTTCGGCTCCAGGAATTATCCCCACCTCGGTTCGCCAAGCACGAGCCAGTTCTTTCGCGGTTTGGGTCCTAATCGAATCAGACATGAGCTCGATCTGCACAGACGCAATGTGGCTCGCATAGGTCGAGCCCGCACCGCCGGCGGGCCCGCTCATACCCAATTCGACACGGCCACCGATGGTAACGAGCGTCGATTTAAACGCGGTACCGCGAGTTGCGGCGTTTACATTAACGGCCGCCGCTGTGACTTTTTCCGCACCCGCCTGAGTGATCGAAAAAGGGGTCCCGATCGGAAATGTTACTTGGGCATTAATCCTATCCGACTCAAGATCCGGGAAACCAATGTATCTAACCCAACCAAAAAATAAGATCAGCGCTGCGATGGCAAGGAGGCCGAACCACGCCAACATCGTCAGCCACCGATACGATACGGCTTGGGCAATAGCTGGGACAAGAAGATCATCACGAAAATGCTCCACCCAGGCGGCGATTTTCTGTTGGACCGCGTCCAAGGGGTACCGACTCCATGTCCCTGGATGCGCCAAATGCGCCGGTAAGATAAAGAACGCTTCAACCAGCGACATCGTCAACACCAACATTACAACGATGGCGACATCCCTCATCATCTGCCCCATGAAACCGGTAACAAACGTAAGCGAGCCAAAAGCCACCATGGTCGTCAGTACACCCACGAAAACGGGTGCGATCACCCCCTTGACTCCGTTCACCGATGCTTCTGTTCCGACACGACCCATTTCACGTTCTGCTGCGATGTTCTCGCCCACCACCACTGCGTCATCGACGACGACACCAATGACAATGATGAGGCCGAAAAGGGAGATCATGTTGAGGCTGACATCGAACGCGCCGAAAAAGAGGAACGCGCCGAAAAACGAAATCGGCACGCCCATTGCAACCCAAATCGCGAGCCGAAGATCCAACATAAGCACCAGGAAGAGAAACACGAGTACAAACCCAAGCAAACCGTTCTTCATGAGAAGGCTGATGCGCGACTCAATAAATTCCGATTGATCTGAAAGAATGGCGATATCGAGTCCTTGCGGCGCTTTAAACGTCTCGAGCAGTGTCCGAATATCCGCCGCGATACCAATGGCATCTTCCGGCTCAGATTTCTGCACCCTAACCACCACGCTCGGCCGACCCTGGTACTGATTAATCAGATCAATGTCCGTAAAACCGTCTCGTATTTTCGCCACATCACGCAGACGTAATATGCTCCCATCTGAAGACGCTCGAAGAACAATGTCTTCGAACTCGCGACCCGTTACCCGTTTCGAGTTGGTACGGAGAAGGAGGTCGCCACCTTCCGTCCTTAATTCACCCGCCGACAGGTTTAACGACGACACCCTCACCGCTCCAGCTACCTGACTCATCGACAGGTTGTAACGACGCAACGCTTCTTCGCTGACCTCGATCGCAATTTCGTAATTACGAGCCCCATCAATCGAGACCAAGGAAATACTTGATAGTCCCAGCAATGCCTGTTCAAGAAGTTCCGCACCTCGGCGTAACTCCTTCTCTCCCCGTTCGGAGGAAACCACGATGGCCATCACTTCGCTGACGGTCTCGGCAAGCACAACGTCTGGGTTTTCCGCATCTAAAGGTGGAAAGTCGACTAAACGATCAACCGCGGTCTCAATATCGTTTCGAACTTTGACGACATCGACACTGTCTTTAAGCTCCGCGGTTACGACACCATAGTTTTCGACCGCCGTCGACCGCACCTGGTCAATACCGTCGATACCCCTAATAGCTTCTTCTACACGGCGCGTGACACCCTCTTCGACTTCGCTCGGTGTCGCGCCTGGATACGGCACCGAAATGCTTGCAATGCCAAAGTCCAGGGTCGGAAACGTCTGTGACGTGAGGTTTGTCCAGGCAAAAAAACCACCGATGAGCATCACCAACATCGTCAAGTTGGCTGCTACAGAATTACTCGTGAAAGCCCGCAATAGGCGATTTCCCCCCGGCGTGGACGACGCGTTGGGATCAACGCCATCGATGTCACTCATGGTGCGGCATCAACCGGCAGAGTGCGCACGCGCATGCCTTCGAATGCGGAAGGAACGGGCCCGACCACGATTCCTTGCCCGTACTCAAAGGCTTCCACCAGGATGCCCACCGTCGAACGGTTCCTGATATCGGGTGAATGCCGGACCAGCTTGTCATTAATAACTATCCACAAATGGCCACCTGGTTGCTCGACGGCCTCTGAGAGTTGATATGAGGATGGCACGGTGGGTCCTACTATCTTCGCGTATATAAACGTTCCAGGGGACAGTTCCGGACCGCCTGTTAACCGCATGTACAATTTCGAAAATCGGGTACGCTCATCCAGCACCGCAGCAACCCGCTCCACGACCGCTGGATACACTTTTGCATCCTTTGTATTAGATCCCACATACACCATCGCGGCACGACCTTCCGCAGGCGTCAGATTCAGTAGTTCGGTTTGTCCGATGGGTACATTCACTTCAAGTGCATCGAGCGCGAATACTCGTCCGAAGGACTGTCCACGAGAAAGCATCTGCCCCACTTCCGCCGTGCTGGAAGTCACCTTACCCGCGAAAGGCAACGAAATTTTCGTTCGGGAAAGGTCTAACTCCGCCGCCGCCGCACGAGCGCGAGCAGACAAAAGCTGCGCGCGTGCCTGTCCGATTTGGGGCTGCCTCGCCACTAACGCCGGTACCGAATCTCCTGGGTGTAAAAGCGCGTAATTGCTGCTTGCAACCGCGCCCTCCGTTTGCTGCAACAACAAATTCGACTCCGCGCTTGCGACTTCCGCATTCGCCTGCTCAACCGCGAGCCGAAAATCGCGCTCGTCAATTCCAATAAGTACTTCTCCAACCGTAAACGAGCCTCCGGCCCGAAGCGATGGCGACACCTCGACCACCCGTCCCGAAACTTCGGGAACTAACTCGACGTAACTTCGGGCATTGATTGTTCCAGTGACGTCGACTAGGACGTCCCTTGCGATTGAATCCGGTAACAGTACGTTTACAACTGGTAGCGCGTTGACCCGAATGCTTCCTATCTGTGAACTTCGTTGTTCAACCGCCGGGTCGCGTAGGGTGAACGCATACGTTCCCAGGCCAACGACGAAAAGCAGGATCAAACTGATTTGTAGCGCACCTGACGCCAAAATCCTACGGCTTGAGTTGCGGATATCGATGTCTAATCCCCCTCATACGATTCATTCGACCGGTTGGCCACCGACTCCCACGATAATCGGCAATGTGGGCCAACAAGCACCGCCTGCCTTGAGCCTACCAGGCATCTGAATTCTACCCCTGGCACTTACTGCGTGACTGAACGGGGTGTCGGAACGATCCGTTGAACATTGATCCCTGAGCGATCCATCAATTCACCCACACGAGGTGCAAACGATATTTTCCATTCGTCACTTTCATAGACTGCTTCGTAGAGACGCTCTCTTTCCGCTTCCGAACTGAATCGACGCATCCATATGTACGTTGTCGGGTCTTCTTCACCGCGAAAACTCCCCGTAATCACCATCCCTTTTCCAACCTGAAAGGGGATAATTTCGGACTCCATTAATTCGACGAACGCGTCCATTTTCCCGTCAACAACTTGGTATTGTCTCAACTCATAGAACATCCGGTTCTCCTAGTCATGCAGACGCGATGGTTCCGCATCGCGTCCGTTAGCTTAAAACTTCAACCGCTCCCCAAAAAGCAACTCGATCCGAGATTTCAGCCGCGGACGGTTTCGGGTCTGGGTAATGCCAAGCGGCGTCAGCTTCGGTTTCCCCATCCACAACGACGTTTAAATAATGTGCGGTCCCTTTCCAGGGACAAATCGATGTTGTCTTACTATCCGTGAAAAATTCAACCGCGAGCGACGCGCGGGGGAAATAGTGATTGCCTTCAACGACAACAGTTTCCTCACTTTCCGCGATGATCTGACCATTGCATATTGCCTTCATAAATCTCTCTCTAGTTTCAAAGAAGCGTGGCACGCAGGAGCGCCCTTTGACAACGTCAAGCGCTACGATCATTTAACGACCCGCTAGGTTGTAACGATAGCTGCACCACCCTTTTTGACTAGATCCGCGCGTCCTGGCGACGGTGGGATGTTTGCGCCTCTTTCGCATGCGGGTCGATTTCGCATCTGATCCATCCATCTCGACAGATTGTCGAGTCCTTCAACGGGTACGCGTGCCCACTTGTGACTGCGGATCCAGGACCAGTTGGCAATATCCGCAATGGAAAAATCATTCACCAGCCATTCGCGTCCCTCCAGCCGGCGATCAAGGACCTCGTAGAGTCTACGTGACTCGTTGATGTATCGATCCTTGGCCGCTGGAATGTCCTCTGGAAAATAACGTACAAAGACGACGGCTTGTCCTTGCATCGGCCCGATACCCGCCATCTGGAACATGAGCCATTGAACGACTTCCGATCGACCTTTGATGTCTCGAGGTATCAACTCCCCAGTTTTCTCGGCAAGGTAGAGCATGATGGCGCCGGATTCGAAGACCGGGAAGCCGTCGTCGACGATCGCAGGGATACGGCCATTCGGATTGATGGCAAGATAGCTCGCTTCTTGCTGCTCACCCCCCGATAAGTTGACCATGTGCAGTTGGTAATCAAGCCCCATCTCTTCGAGCGTCATCGCCACTTTCCAACCATTGGGCGTGGGCGCCGTGTAAAATTCCAACATGGTTAATTAATCCCCATTACTGAGATATCAAACCCCAACCGCATGCCATCGATTTCAGCATCAAACTGTTGAGTCGGACCCAGTTCGAATTCAGTTGCAAGCGTTTCTCTGGCAACGTATTCAGCATGTATTCCGAGCGCTTCGAGCACGCGTTCATCGCCCGAATAGACCAGTCTGATTCGGTCCGACACTTCTAATCCTGCGTCTCGCCGCGCTCGCTGAATACGGTTAACGGCTTCCCGCGCATACCCTTCCATCACGAGTTCATCGTTGAGCTCGCAAACCAGATCGATCGATATCAATCGATCGGTGATCACGTTAGTCCCGGGTTTCGCTTCTCGGAACACCTGAATCTCTTCCGTGGTAAAACGTTCACCGCCAAGCGTGACCCCTTTCTCGTCGTGAAAGTTCGCAATATCGTCGGGCGTCATCGACTCAATCAATTCCTGATATTCTTTCATTCGTTTTCCAAGGCGCTTACCCAACACCGGAAAGTTGGGCTTCGCGTACAACACAATGTAGTCGGTTTCTTCGGTCACATACCTGACTTCCTTCACGTTGAGTTCCGAGCGCACATACTCATCCAATCCTCGAATAGCCTCCAGAACGCCGCGATCGCGATGGACAATCGTCACGAGGGACAACGGAGTGCGCAGGTTAATCTTCACCTCTTCTCGTTTTCGCCGACCCAACAAAACCACCTGCTGCATGCGCGTCACCGCATCTTCAAGGTCACGATGAATCTCCGAACCATCGGCTTCTGGGTAGCTGCACAAATGAACAGACGAGGGCTTGGGGCGCTCCTCAGCTAAGGCCGAGATCTGACGGTATACATGCTCCGAAAGAAACGGCGCAAACGGTGCCATAACAATGGAAAGCTCGCGCACGGCCCGATATAGCGTCGAGTATGCGGCGATTTTGTCTGCCGTGATGTCGCCCCCCCAGTATCGCGATCGGTTCAATCGTATATACCAATTGGTCAGGTCCTCGATGAAATTAAATAGTTTGGGTACCACGTTATAGAGACGATATTGTTCCATCTCGTTTCGGATGCCGGCTTTGAGGGTCTGCAGCTTGGAAAGAATCCATTGATCCAGGATATTGCTGCCGATGTAGTCGCCTTTATCGGGCGTCCAATGATCAATGGACGCATAGGTCTGAAGAAATGAAAACGCGTTGTACCAAGGCAGTAAGGCCCTTCGAGCCATGTCCCGAACGCCGCTATCCTCGAAACGCTGTTCTTCGCCTCGAACCAAACCGGAATTGATGAGGTAGAGACGTAGCGCGTCCGCGCCGTATGTTTCCATGAGATCGCCCGGTGGCGTGTAATTTTGTTGGCTCTTGGACATCTTTTTGCCGTCTTCAGCCATCACCATGCCGTTAACGATTACATTGCGAAATGCAGGTTTTTCGTACAACGCGGCAGCAAGCACGGTAAGGGTATAAAACCAGCCCCGAGTTTGATCCAGCCCTTCAGCGATAAACTCAGCCGGAAATCCCTGTTCAAAAACTTTTTCATTCTCGAACGGGTAATGCAACTGCGCATAGGGCATGGAACCCGACTCGAACCAACAATCAAGTACCTCTTCGACCCGCCGGTACACGCCCTCCTCACCGTCTACTTCAAACTCAAGGGGGTCAACGAATTCGCGATGCAAATCCTCAACCCGTTCGCCGCTAAGTTGTTCCAACTCGTCGATCGAACCAACGCAAATTCGATTACCTGAGACCTCGTTTTCCCAGATCGGAAGGGGGGTTCCCCATACACGGTTACGGGAAATCGCCCAGTCAATCGCCGACTCTAACCAGTGACCAAACCGACCGTCCTTAATATGGCCGGGCACCCAAAGAATCTGTTCGTTCGCGGCAGCCAAGTCGTCAATGAAATCGGTTACGCGCACGAACCAGGAGGGTACGGCTCGATAGATTAGCGGAGTATCGGATCGATAGCAGTATGGGTAACTGTGTTGGATCGTTTCCCGATCCCATAAAGCCGTCGACTCCTTAAGGAACTGAATAATGTCCTTGTCGGCATCCTTCACTGGCATTCCCGCGAAATCCTTCACGTCATCCGTGAACCGTCCGCCCATGGTGACCGGACACGCGAACGCATCGATGCCGTTGGCCTGGAGTACACGGTAATCGTCCTCGCCAAACGCAGGAGCTTGATGGACGATCCCCGTGCCTTCATCCGTGGTGACGTAATCATCAGCCACCACCACGAACGCCCCCCGCTCGGCCTCAGATCTAAAATACTCAAACAGCGGCACGTATTTTTTACCCACCAGGTCGGAACCTTTTAAGCGGTTTTCAACCGTCAGCTGATGCCTGGCGCTATATTCTTCAAGGCGTGCTTCCGCTAGGTAAATACGTCGGCCCGATACCCCTTCGGTAACCTCCACGTAATCGATGTCTGCTCCTACACACAAGGCAAGGTTCGAAGGCAAAGTCCACGGCGTCGTCGTCCACGCCGCGACGAAAGCGTCGTCGTCGGTAAGTCGAAATAGCACGGTAATTGCTGGGTCCTGCACGTCCTTATAATTTGACGTTGCCTCGAAGTTTGCGAGGACAGTCTCAAGGGCGGTAGAAACCGGCATCACTTTCTGACCGCGGTAAATTAAGCCCTTCTCCCACAGCTGCTTCACGACCCACCAAACGGATTCCATGTACCAAGCGTCCATGGTCTTGTAGTCATTATCAAAATCGACCCAACGACCAATCCGCGTGATGATGGTGCGCCACTGATCAACATACTTGTCGACGATGCCCCGACATTCGGCGTTGTAACCGGCTACTCCTAGTTTCGCTATCGCTTCCTGAGCCGATACGCCGAGTTGCTTATCAATTTCGTGTTCGATTGGCAGCCCATGACAATCCCAACCGAAACGGCGCAATACATATCGACCTCTCATCGTCCAGTACCGCGGCACAACGTCCTTGATGATGGAAGCGAGTAGATTTCCGTGGTGAGGAAGACCCGTGGCAAACGGAGGGCCGTCATAAAAAATATACGGCTTTTTATCCTTCGTGAATTCCAATGACTTTTCGAACACCCGTTCTTCTTCCCAGAGAGAAAGGATGTCGTGCTCCATCTTCACGAAGGGAAATGTCGATGAATGTTCGGCTGACTCAGTCATGTTTGCTGCTCCGTGAAGTTCACCGCTCATGTCCAAGGCTCGTACCGCAATTCGGCAACTTACCATTGACCGCCTCACCCAATCCTATATTGGATTGGTCTTGGGATAGACAGAACGCTACGTCACCGCACATTTCTGAATATCATGGGGGCGCGCATTTTAGCTGTGGATAAATTGCAATCCAACTTGCGCGCAACTAGTGTCGTCGGTCCGACCGCGGAAGGGCTCATGCATGAAATTTGGAATCGTTTTTCCACATCACGAAATCGGCAACGATCCCAGGGCAATTAAGGCATACGCACAAGGTGCCGAGGCAATGGGCGCAGACCACATGTTGATCTACGACCACGTCCTGGGCGCAGATCCGAATCGGCCGGGTGGGTGGAGAGGCCCCTACGACAAAGACATCGCCTTCCACGAACCCTTTACGGTTTTTTCGTTCATGGCGGCCGTGACCGAAAAAATTGTGTTTGCAACGTCGGTTTTGATCTTACCTCAACGCCAAACTGCCCTAGTCGCCAAACAAGCGACGGAACTCGCAATTTTGTCGAACTACCGTTTCCGGTTGGGCATCGGCACCGGTTGGAACGAAGTGGAATACGAAGCTCTGGATGTTCCCTTCGCAGCTAGAGGCAAGCGGCAAGCTGAACAGATCGCATTACTCCGTAATCTTTGGGAATCCGATAATGTAACCTTTAATGGCGATTTTCATACAGTCACACAAGCCAGCATCCTACCTAGGCCGGCGCATCCGATTCCGATTTGGTTTGGTGGCATTGCCCCCGCGTTGCTTTCTCGATGCGCGCGCATGGGGCAAGGTTGGTTCCCGCTTGGGGGACCAAACGAAGCGTCAGCAGCGGCTATCGAAACCATCAAGAATGAACGTGCGGAGGCTGGCCTGTCGTGGGACGGCTTCGGCATCCAAGCGCAAGCCCAATTTGCCGGTGGAACGCCTGAGCGTTGGCAAAATCACGCCGACCGCTGGCGAGCTTTAGGCTGCACCCACATCGCCGTCGCCACTCACAATGCCGGTAATCAAACGGTCGACGATCACCTTGCGGCGGCTCAGCAGTATTTCGATGCCGTGAACCCTTCGTAATCCGATTCGTGGCAATCACCCTATGATCGGAATGTAACGATGGCCCGGTTGAACGGACGCCACGCCTGGGTCACCGGCGGAGGTCGCGGGATCGGTCGAGCAATCGCGCTAGCGATGGCGCGTCAGGAAGCTGACGTCGCGGTTAGTGCCCGTACAAAACCCGAAATCGACAGCGTTGCTAATGAAATACGATCTTTTGGGGTCAACGCGGTGGCTGTAGTTTGCGATGTCATGTCTTTCGACTCGATCGGGGAATGCGTCGAAAGCATAAGAAGCGATCTCGGGGAAATCGACATACTCGTCAACAATGCCGGTGGTGGAACCGGCCTTAGCGATACTGACGGACTCTCAAAAGAACAGATTGACGATCGACTGTTCGTTGCCAACGTCGACCTCAATCTATTTTCGGCCTACCGCGCAAGTCGAGCGGTGCTTCCAGCGATGATCAAACGCGGGCACGGACGCATTATCAATATCGGCTCCGGATACGCGAAGCGTTCCGGCGGACATCCAGCGTATACGGCGGCAAAACACGGTCTCATCGGGCTCACGCGGGCAATGGCGGCCGAGGTGGCTGAACAAGGTGTCACCGTCAATTGCCTATGTCCGGGGTGGACAAATACGCAACTCGTAGATCTTGAGGCTATGGCGTCAACGCGGCATACAACGGTTGAGGTGGAACGAACACGAATTGCATCCGAAAACCTACAGAAACGAATACTTGAGCCAGAAGAATTGGGTCCGATGGCGGCATTGCTTGCCGCCGACGAATCAGCGGGGATTACGGGTCAAGTGATCAGCGTGGACGGCGGCTACAAGGTCTAGCAAGCGGTAAGCTGTCGACCTCCGAAGCAGGTTTAAGTTAACTACAAGCTGCCGCTGTATCATCGTACGCGATGTCAGTTCACTTGCCCCATCCGGCTGCGTTTCGCTGGTACCTATCTGGATCAAGTCTTTGGATGACGGCAATCAGCCTTCACGGCTTACTCATTGCGTGGATATTCGTTGGCATCCTCGAGACCGCGGCTGGTACTTACGCATGGATTCGATTTTTCATGGAACTGGCGCCGCTAGCGGTGTTGCTCCTCGGTGGCCTCTGGGCCGACAGAGCAGACGCGCGCAACCTGATTCTCTTCTTAAGTCTATTCGCCGTCGTCCTGCCACTTCTCCTCATTCCGTTCGCGGATTCAATCACGTTGCAAGTCGCCTTCCTATTTGGATTGGGTATGGCCTTATTACAAGCCCTCAGTGACCCAGCTCGTCAATCAATCATCAATCGCGTCACCCGTTTCGACATTCAACGTACCGTCACCGTCACAACCGTGACAACCACGTTGGCCGGTCTTGTGGGCGTGTGGATCGGTGGTAAGTTAGAAACGATCGGAATCCGACAAATCCTCGTCATTCAGGCTGTCGTGATAGCAGCTTCCGCCTTCGCCTTCGGCAGACTCCCCGCATTACCACCCGTTATACGCGCCGAGGAGTCTGTAGGTTCGGGCCACGGCCTCATGAGCCGTTTATCGCAAAGCTTCGCGCTCTTTTGGGGCATTCCATTAATACGGAACGTCATTGGACTTAATTTCCTCTCCTCGCTATTTAATGCGGGTGCTTACACCATTGGCGTGCCGTACATCGTGACGCAAGTCTACCAAGGTAACGCTGACTTCTTTGCGGACACGATGATTTGGTTTATGGCAGGGAGCATTGGCTCGACCGCATTCCTGCTGCTCGTCATGCCGTTGTTGCATCCTGGCCGAGCTTTTATCTGTCTTCAGCTAACGCGGGTCGTCATTCTCGCGGCATTGTGGTTGCAACCGCCGGTTTGGTTGTTTTTCGTCATCATCTTTTTGTGGGGAGTCAACATGGGCATTACCACCACGCTGGTACGAACCGTTGTACAAGAGTTGGCCCCGGAAGCTCATCGCGCGAAGATTCTGTCTATTTTCCTCTTTAGCTTCATGGCCAGCGCACCCCTATCGTCTCTCATGCTTGGTACGTTGGTCGAGTACACGAACCCCATGACCGCCCTGTTACCTGGCATTCCCATCTCAATCGCGATCTTTGTCCTCGGGTTGTACGGCACAAGTTTATGGGCCTTCCGTTCGCCTTCTTTCGATAAGCCTGACCGGTAGGTCGCCCGCCCAAAAGAAACCCCTCGCGCTTTTAGAACCGCCGATTCGATCGCGCCCTCTCGGCAAGACACTATTTCTTGAAGATTTTTCGAACCAACGGCCAGCTTCGCTAAGCTACGCTGTTAGCGAGTCGCCTAACTTCCTTCGCGACCAGATCCGGACGTTGCATCGGAATGAAGTGGGTTAGATCCGGTAGGTGGATGTCATGACCGTCTTCAAATGCACCGGCGAGTTCCGGCCATGTAGGCGATTGCGAAAAATCCATTTCGGCTCGCTCGCCTTCGGCTCGAAATGCACGCATTACTGAAACAGGATGCTGTACCGCCTTGATCGCCTCGTCAATTTGGCATCCCGCACTTCCCATATATATCGAGGCCTCGACGACCGGCGGACAACCTAGTTCGAACCCATTGTTGGTCGGGACGATTCCATATTCACAATAATCGTGGAGAACGTCTTCGCGCCATAAATTGAACGGATGGCGCGATCGAAACCGTTTAAACATCTCGTCCGCTGAGGACCACTCGTTTCGGCGGCGAGCCACCGGATGCTCCGAAGCGTCAGCAAAAGGCCGGTCCCGCTCCCAGTTCACATAAGCTTCGGGAGGCATGATGACCGGATCGACCAACACCAGCGCTTGGAACCTTTCTGGCCGCTGCGCGGCGGCCTGCGTCAGGCTGTGGCCGCCCATCGAATGGCCGACACCGATACCGCCCAGTAGCTCCATCGCCTCGGCAAACGCAACCACGTCCGCACCGAAAGTACTCCATTCGTATGGACCGACGTTATCCGAACGGCCATGGCCACGCAGATCCAATGCCAAACAGTGGAAGGCGCTCCCAAGCTCTCGGATCGTCGCGTCCCAGCACCGTGCGTGAAACCCTGTCGCGTGCACGAACAGGACGTCGTCTCCCGCTCGATCACCCCACTCGTAATACGTGACGTTGATCCCTCGAATCGATAACTGCTTTTCTATCGGTTGCACTGTCCACCCCTAATGCGTCCTGAAGTCTAGCGCCCTATTGGCGGCGTTTCATGGCTGCGAGTTCACGGAATGCATACAATTAAACGATGGAAGATCCCACAACAAACACCGACATCATCTCCGACGATCGCGATTTACTGATTCTGGTTGACTCTTCCGACGAAGAAATTGGGGAGCTCGATAAAGAAGCTTGTCACGACGGCTCCGGCAAACTTCATCGGGCAATCTCAGTCTTTATCTTTAATCGCGACGGCGATTTACTCATCCAACAACGCCACGCGCATAAACGACTCTGGGGCGGCGCGTGGTCGAATAGTTGTTGTTCACACCCGCGCGTTGGCGAAGAAACCGATGTCGCAGCCCGCAGGCGCGTAGCGGAGGAACTCGGATTAGAGGCCCATCTAAATTTTCTTTTTAAGTTCGAGTACCGTGCGAGCTACAAGGAATTAGGCTCGGAACACGAGCTCTGTTCCGTGTATGCAGGACAGGTCGATTGTGAACCCATCGTCAACACGAACGAAATTCAAGCATGGGAATGGGTCTCCTCCCCTGAACTAAATCGACGTATTGAACAAACACCGAACGACTTCACACCC
>JAKUTH010000040.1 GCA_022448085.1 Pseudomonadales bacterium
CCGTTTTTACATGTACGGTTTCGAGATATCGGCTAACCCATTTCGAGATGGTACTGGAGTAGGTTCCGTCGCCGGACTCGGCTGCATCTGAGAACAAACGTTGTGATCCGGTAGAGGCGATTTCCGGTTTCTTAGGTCTATCAGCCCCAACGTGATTAAGTCTCTATGAATGGGAACTAATCGCTTCGATTGAGGCGTTTTGAGTCTCTTGTCCGGATGATTTTTATTGATGTCCATCACCCAAATACCAGCGTTTTCATAGATATCTTCCAGATATAGCTGGAGTATTTCCTGTTGCCTCATTCCTGAGTAAAAGCCTATTAGAGGAACCCAATACTTGTGTGAATCGATAGGGACTAGTCCTCCTTCTTTGTAACAACTGGCAAGACTTTTACAGCCATAGAATATTGGGGAGGAAAACAACGTCTTGAGTTGTTGGCGACTGAATGGATTCCTCTCCGCTCGTTTGCTGGTGGCTGACGTAGAGCTAACACCTCTACCGAGGAAAGGATTTTTTCCCTCAAAATCGAGTTCCTTCATTGCCCACGTATAAAAGGAACTAAGACACTGGATGTATTTGGTTATAGAGGTCGCACTTAATCGAGGGTTACGATCACTATCAGCTGTCTCCGCAACTTCAATCACCGATTTATCGGGATGACGTTTTGAAGCATTTGAGGGTGTTCTTTGGAGAAGCTCTTTGTAGCTTCTGACATCACTTGACGACACGTCTTGTAGAGCAACTTGCTCTCCTTTATTTCTATCTCCTTCACCAATGAAGTCTAGAAAGTGATTCAACTTGGCCTGTTGGCTGCTGTAATGCTTATCTGTCCAATTGCGCTTGTATTCGGCCAGATACGTTTCAATAGAGTCTTTAAAGATCAGTACACCTTTGCCCGATGCTTTAGGTGCTTTGATCTCTTCGATATTTGAGCCAGTGTCGTAAAGCCTCGGATCATCCAGATGCCCCTTAACAATTAGAGCAGCATCTTCGTAGTGCAAAACCCAAGCTTGTAGGACTGCACGACAGAGTTGTTTGAAGAGAGGGGAGTCAGGAGAGACATCTAGATCGCGTTCGTTGATCAGGTTTCGTACTTCGGCCTTAATGTCTGCGCCGTAATGGCTCACCCGAAGGTCATTCTCTACTTCCTTCTTAAATTCTTGTGCGTGGAAACTTTCCCATTCGACCTGTTCTTCGGTGCGATTCTGAAACTCCTCCAATGCCTCAACGAGCAGTGTCTTGGTCTTTGTTCTATGGAGTTCGTTGACGATAAGAGACAACTGTTCAGGAGAGATCAGATCAGTTCCCTGTCGTATCAACTGGAAGAGTTCATCTAAATTCGTTGCCATCTCTATTACTTTCTTAAACGCGACCCTCGGGTTGGTTGTTTTAAGGGAACAAGAAAATTCCCGCTTACGAAATATGTCTATTAGATCGTTGGGTACCTTTCGTCGGAAGTAATAGATGCCATTTCTGCAGGTCTGATATGGATATTTGTTCAAAATGTAGCACTCGGTGTAGCAAAAGCTAATGTCTGGCTGACAAATGAACCTTTAGTGCCCATAGAAAGCAGTAGCTAAGGGCATTCTTGGAAATATGGCGGAAGAGGTAGGAGTCGAACCCACCAGACGCCTGTTAAGCATCTCAACGGCTTTGAAGGCCGCGCGCCCCACCGGAGACGATACTCTTCCAAGGACGATTAGACGTTAATCACATGTGTCGTGCCAGTGGAGGTCTTTAGGTAAGTACCTGGTCTGCCGTTCCTACGATTTGTCGTGAGTCACCGTTACGTCGGGTGAATCCTTTACGGTCGAAATATTCGAGAATCTCGATAACGATATTGCGGCCGACGCCGGTCGAATCGCGAAAGGCTCGAACGGTGAAATCGTCGTGTTCGGCAAGATCGATTGCAGTTTGCGTCAATTGCGCAATCTGATCCGGAAGGTAGTAACGATTTGTAGAGATCTGAATACACAACCGAAATTTTGCTAGCGAGGGCATTTCCTTCTCGAGTTTTGATAGGGGTATCCTCAGTTGTTTGGCCAAATCTCCCGAGCTTGGAGGCTGCGCCTGGTCCAATAATGGTTTTACTTTTTCGAACAGTGCGATGACCGCTAGCGGGACGTTCGCGTGATGGTCTGCAAGGGCGTAACGACCACCCTTTAACTTGATCGTCCCGTCGTCCACGGCACAAGCGAGAACAATCCGACTTGCGTCCATGGGTTGGCCGACAAGCGTCGCCAAGCTTTCAAGCTCGATGCCTTCGCTGTCTGATACTAGGCGATGGTGCTCTTCCAGCGTTGCGGTGAAGGCACTTGTTTGGATCGTGAGGTACTCGTCATGCAATACGAAATCGTTCTTGAAGGTTAACGGCGGCAAGCTTCTGAGCCTTTCGGCATCAGACTCAGTTAGGTTCCAGGAACGACGAAACCTATCGAAATGCACGGGTCTATGACGACACATATCCAATAAGGATTCAACGGGATCTTGTTGTATGGAGGCCGACCGCAAACGAATGAGCATATCTAGCCTTGCCGGGCTGCGACGTCGCGCGCTGGGTTCGTCAAGCGCGATAACAAGGCCTCCGCCCATCGTTCTCCCCAGATCGTGATCTCGGATGATGAGGGAATCGCCGACTTTGACATGCATCTCTGACTCAACGAGCAGATCGGCAAGTTGTTCGCTTCCAGGATCTGCAGCGTTGCTTTCGAGCAGCGCGACTCGCCCCAGGTGATGACTCGTCGCGTGATAAATGTGGACGGGAGAACGATGTCGAACCGTTCTTGGAAAGTCACGCAAGACCGAAAGTTGAACTGTTACGTTTGATGTCGGGAGACGCACCGTATTTTTGGTAATCCAATCGCCGCGTTGTACTTTTTCTGCATCGACGCCAACTAGATTCATAGCCGTTCGATCTCCAAACTCTGCCTTTGACGCGGGTCGATTCTGCACGTGCAGGCTGCGTACGCGGACAGGGGTTGCGTCAGACCCCAAAACGAGTTGGTCGTCGACGGCGCATTGGCCTTCAACCACCGTACCCGTGACGACCGTGCCTACACCGCGTGTACTAAACGATCGATCCACCGCCAGCCGAAATTCCCGTGGCAATTGACGTTCGGATGAATGTTGTGCCGCGGCAGTTGCTAGGGTGTCGCGTAGGACATCGATTCCCTGACCATCCTCGGACGAGACCGCGATGATGTTCGCTGTCTCCAAGAAAGAACCCTCAACGAAGGTCTTTATTTCGTCCCGTCGATTGTTAACCTCTAGATCGCTAACCCGGTCAATCTTGCTTAGCGCAATAGTTCCGCGCTTAAGGCCGAGCAGTGAAAGAATTTGCAGGTGCTCTCGTGTTTGCGGCATGACGCCATCGTCGGCTGCGATTACTAGGAGGGCATGTTGCATACCGGCGACGCCTGCGACCATGTTGTGGATGAAGCGATGATGTCCGGGGACGTCCACAAAGCCGATACGGTGGCCGCCCAGATCTGAGTATGCGAATCCCAAATCGATAGTTAAACCGCGTTCTTTCTCTTCAGCGAGGCGGTCGGTATCGGTACCAGTAAGTGCACGCACGATTGACGTCTTGCCGTGATCGACGTGACCCGCGAGCGTAACGATCATGTGAGATCTTCCAGCGCGCGAGTCAGCTCCTCCATCGGTTCCGCTCCGCGAAGATCAAGCAACAAGGTATCGTCTTGTACTCGACCGATAACCGGGGGATTGAGGTTACGAAGTTTGGATACCAGACCTCGCATCTCTCGAGGTATGGCATGGGAAATTTGTATCGCGAGGCTGTCGATGAGTCGGTCGGGCAGCGCACCGCTACCGATCTGCGTTTTGCTATCGACGACTTCGATGGTGAAATCGTCGAGTTGTTCCTGCAGCAATTTGGAGAGTATTTTGCCACGATGTGTCAACGTCTTCCGCGGTAGGGTGAGCGTTTGCAAGAGCGGAATTTTTTCGCGGGTGGTGTCCGGGTCTTCATACGTTTTGAGAGTCGCATCTAAGATTGCCAAAGTGATTTTGTCCGCCCGCAACGCGCGTTTTAGTGGGTTTTCTTTGATTCGCTCGACGAGCGCAATTGAACCGACGATGACCCCGGCCTGGATACCACCCAGTAGCTTGTCGCCTGAGAACGTAACAATGTCGGCACCTTGGTCAAGGACTTCGCGCGGCGTCGGTTCATGGGGTAATCCGAAACGCGCGAGATCAAATAAAGCCCCGCTGCCGATGTCTTCGATGACGGGCAAACCGCTTTTCTCGCCAAGTTCTTTGAGGTCGCGGGTTGCCACGGCTTCGGTAAAACCTTCGATATGGAAATTGCTGGGATGCACTTTCAGCAGCATGGCCGTGTTTTCATCGATTGCGTTTGCATAGTCCGAAAGTCGGGTTCGGTTGGTAGTGCCTACCTCAACCAATCGACATCCGGCGCGCTCCATGATGTCAGGTAAGCGAAAGCTTCCTCCAATCTCGATCAGTTCACCGCGGGAAACCGGTACCGATTTATTGTGTGCGAGGGTATTGAGCACGAGCAACACGGCGGCCGCATTGTTATTCACGATCGTCGCGGCTTCACAGCCGGTGAGAAGCTTGAGACGATGTTCGACGATGTTTTCGCGCTGACCCCGGCGCCCGGTCCGTAAATCGTATTCAAGCGTAGTTGGTCTGGTCGCGACGCGAACCGCTTCCGCCATCAATTCTTTACTGAGGAGTGATCGTCCGAGATTGGTGTGAATCACCGTTCCCGTGAGGTTAAAAACGGTTTCGTAGCCGTGTCCGACGTGAGTTCGCAGCCATGTGGTGATCGGTTCGAGATAATGTTCGGGCTCCATCGCCCAGCTCGATAATCGTGAACGGTCACGTTCGAATATTTGTATCGAACGGATGGCGTTGGCGACCGTAGCGACGCCCCACTGGCGTACTAGGGACGTGAGTTGCGGTGCCCGAAGTATCTGATCGACCCCAGGTAATTTGCGACGTTGATTGTTGTTTTCGATCACGTGTAAAGCTTACCAGCATCGTTCGGCATGAATGTTAATGGGGTTTTTGATGTTAGGTCACCGGTTTGATGGGGACGCTTCAAGTGTCGGTTCTGTGTCTGCTCAATCCATGGGAAATGCGGTAATGTCCTCGCATTCGAACGGGAGAGTGCGCGATGACGGATAGTAGGCGATTAGCGTTTGTTGGTCTCGGCGTGATGGGTTATCCGATGGCCGGTCATCTGGCTGCCGCTGGGCATCAGTTAACTGTATATAACCGAACTCAAACCATGGACGAAAAATGGTGTGTAGAACACGGTGGGTCGGTTGCTAATACCCCGCGCGAGGCGGCGATTGGCGCCGAGATTGTGTTTATGTGTGTGGGCAACGATGACGACGTACGAAGCGTTGCGTTGTCCGACGATGGCGTCATGTCGGGCGTTGAGGCGGGGGCCATCGTCGTCGACCATACGACGGCATCGGCCGAACTCGCTGTCGAGTTGGAACAAGCGTCTAATGCAAACAAAGCTGATTTTCTGGATGCACCCGTTAGTGGTGGTCAGGCGGGTGCAGAAAATGGGCAGCTCACGGTCATGCTTGGTGGGGCAGAGGCTGTTTTTGCGCGTGCTGAGAAGGTGATTGGCTGTTACGCCAAGTCGGCGCGATTGATGGGCAACGTGGGCGCCGGTCAGTTGACTAAAATGGTCAACCAGGTCTGTATTGCGGGCATCCTGCAAGGCCTTTCTGAAGGACTTCATTTGGCTGAAAAAGCGGGCCTTGCCCTAGAAGATGTGGTCGACGTGATCTCGCAAGGGGCGGCGCAGTCGTGGCAAATGGATAACCGCGCAGGGACGATGATGAAACGCGAATTTGAGTTCGGGTTCGCGGTCAAGTGGATGCGAAAAGATCTGGATATCGCGCTTGCAACGGCGCGGAAAGTCGGCGCTCGAATGCCCTTGGCGGGACTCGTGGATCAATTCTATGCGGACGTTCAGGCGATGGGCGGAAATCGCTGGGATACCTCGAGTCTTATCGAACGTCTACGTCGCGTTGAGGAGTAGGAGGGCGAGCTAGCGTTCGTGGATCGGAACGAAATCGCGGAACCCCGACCCCGTATACAACTGTCGCGGACGCCCAATTTTGTAGGGAACGCTGACCATCTCTTTCCAGTGCGCAATCCAACCCGGGGTTCTACCGGTTGCAAAAATCACGGTAAACATCTCGGTGGGAATGCCGATAGCCTTTAAAATGATGCCGGAATAGAAGTCGACGTTGGGATACAAACGCCGTTCCACAAAAAATTCGTCTTCGAGTGCAATGGTCTCGAGTCGTTGTGCCATTTGTAGGGTTGGATCGTTATCGACCCCGAGCTCATTCAAGACTTCGTGGCAAGTCTCTTGCATGACTTTTGCTCTAGGATCGTAATTCTTGTAGACCCGGTGCCCAAAGCCCATGATTCGGAAGGAATCGTCTTTGTCTTTTGCCCGATTCACGTATTGATCGATGTTGCCGGGCTCGCCGATTTCAGCAAGCATGTTGAGCACCGCTTCATTGGCGCCGCCGTGGGCAGGTCCCCACAAAGCGGCGATCCCAGCCGCAATACTTGCGTAGGGATTTGCGCCAGTTGAACCGGCAAGACGCACGGTTGAGGTGGAAGCGTTTTGTTCGTGATCTGCGTGTAGAAGAAATATTCGATCCATGGCTCGTGCAAGAACAGGACTGACCTCGTAGTCGTCGCCGGTCGAGAACATCATGTTCAGGAAGTTCTCGCCATACGGCAGATCAGGCCTTGGCGCGACGAATGGCAACTCTTGACTGTGGCGGTAAGTCATTGCGGCAAGTGTTGGCATCTTTGCTATAAGGCGGTGGCTGGTCAACATCCGGTCTTCTTCGCTGTCGACATCAAGATCGGCGTGATAGTGGGCGGACAGCGATGCAGTCATCGAGCACATGGTCCCCATAGGATGGGCGTCTCTCGCGATCGACACGTAGGCGTGTTGGTAACGTTTGTCCACCGCGGCTTCGGCCTTGATCGCTGAGACAAATGCTTCCTTTTCCTGGGCATTTGGAAGCGCGTCGTTCAATAGGAGGTAACACAATTCTAGGTGATCAGATTGTTCCGCGAGTTGCTCGATCGGATATCCACGATGCAGCAGCACGCCGTTATCCCCATCAATGTACGTGATCGCAGATTCACAAGATGCGGTTGAGACAAAACCAGGGTCGTATGTGAAATAACCTTCGGCGGTTAGTTTTCCCACATCGATAACGTCTTGACCCTCGGTGGGACTGTACACCGGGAGATCGACTTCGACCCCGCCAACTGATAGTCGAGCTGCTTTATCCGCCATGCTCGCCGCTGTCCCCTTTTTGGATCCCTGTTGCAGGAACCGAGCGATCGAGCGTATCGGGGGCGCCTTGATCTTGTCAACGTACAGGCGCGCGTACGATTTTTCGTCTTCTTTCATAGTCAATTTTTAGGTCATGGACTATGATGCGGACGCCGTGCGGTGTTTCCGGAAGCACTCTTGATATCTCGGGAAATGACCAGCGTTACCTGAATGAATACTGAACGTCCCGTCAATCTAACGTTTAGCACGATCATACGGCAGCCAGTGCATGCCGTTGCGTCATTTTTGCACCGTGTTTCTGGGGCTTTTTTGTTTTTTGGCTCCGCTTATTTGCTGTTTTTATTAGACCGTTCTTTGGCATCCGAGGTCGGTCTGCATGCCTTGAAAATTCGCCTTGACGGAACCCCAGAAACGTTTTTGCTCTGGTTAATATTCGTTGCGTTGATTTATCACGTGGTGGCTGGTACCAAACATCTACTGCTCGATATGCGTGTTGGCGATACCCACGCCGCGACCGTTGTGGGCTCGTATCTGGTGATAATCGTTAGCGGAGTGCTTGCTACGTTGGCGGGGTTTTGGTTGTGGTAGTAGGTCTGTTGAGTGTGCGTAATCGAGGCCTCCTCGATTTTGTCATGCAACGGCTGAGTGCGCTCGTACTCGGCCTTTATACCTTCTGCTTGCTTGGGTTTTTGTTGTCCCACAGCGAGCTTTCTCAAGTCGAATGGGTCGGTTTTATGCGATCGATGCCGATGATGATCTTCTCGACCGTGTCCCTTGTATCCTTGTGTGTGCATGCGTGGGTCGGGATGTGGACCATCGGCACCGATTACATTCGAACATTCTCATTTGGCAAACGGTCAACGTTCTTGCGGCAGGTCTATCAGGCGTTCGTCGTTGCGTTATTGCTGATATACCTCGGCTTGGGAAGCTCGATCATCTGGAGTCTTGGGTGATGGCTCTGCGCACGCTTACGTTCGATGGCGTTATCGTTGGGGGCGGCGGTGCCGGTATGCGCGCGGGTCTTCAACTGGCCCAGTCTGGACTAAAAACCGCAGTTATTTCCAAAGTATTTCCGACGCGTTCGCACACAGTCTCGGCGCAAGGTGGAATTACCTGCGCGATTGCTAGTGACGATCCCGACGACGATTGGCGCTGGCACATGTACGACACGGTTAAGGGTTCTGATTACATTGGTGATCAGGATGCGATCGAGTACATGTGTAGTGTGGGCCCGGAAGTTGTTTACGAGCTTGAGCATATGGGGATGCCTTTCTCGCGCACCGAGTCTGGGAGGATCTATCAACGACCGTTCGGGGGGCAATCGAAGAACTACGGAAAAGGCGGTCAAGCATCGCGTACCTGTGCCGCTGAAGATCGCACCGGGCACGCGCTCCTGCACACGTTATATCAAGCGAATCTGCGGGCCGGGACGACGTTTTTGTCGGAATGGTTCGTCGTCGATCTCGTCAAGAACCAAGATGGGGCGGTCGTTGGCGTGGTTGCCATATGTATCGAAACGGGTGAGACCGTGTACGTCAAAGCGCAAGCGACGGTGTTTGCGACGGGGGGTGCTGGCCGTATCTACGCGAGCACGACCAACGCGCTGATAAATACGGGCGATGGCATCGGAATGGCCCTGCGCGCCGGATTTCCGGTTCAAGATATCGAGATGTGGCAATTTCACCCAACGGGCATCGCAGGTCATGGGATTCTTATCACGGAGGGATGTCGGGGTGAGGGTGGATACCTCATCAATAAGGATGGCGAGCGCTTCATGGAGCGGTATGCACCTAACGCAAAAGATTTGGCGAGTCGTGACGTGGTGGCACGATCGATGATCCAAGAGATTCTAGAGGGCAACGGCTGCGGCCCGGAAGCCGATCACGTTCTTTTGAAACTCGATCATTTGGGGAAAGACGTCCTCGAACGGCGATTGCCTGGGATTCTGGAGTTGTCACGCACGTACGCACACGCGGATCCAACCAAAGAAGCGATACCGGTCATTCCGACCTGCCATTACATGATGGGCGGGATTCCAACAAGCGTGGACGGGCAGGCATTGACCCAAGACGCTGCCGGTGGCGACGTTCCGATTCAGGGTTTGTATGCGGTCGGTGAGGCTGCGTGCGTCTCGGTGCATGGTGCCAATCGTCTAGGAGGCAATTCGCTACTTGATTTGATCGTATTTGGCCGTGCAGCGGGCATCCATATTGAAAATATCCTCCGTCAGGGCGTCAGTTTTCGTGATGCGACCGAGGGTGATCTGGATGATGCCGTCGCGCGCCTGGACCGCTGGGACAACTCTTCAGGTGGCGAAGCGGTCGACGATTTGAAGAAAGAACTACAAAACACGATGCAGATCAATTTCGGAGTATTTCGGACAGAATCCAACATGATCGAGGGTATGCGGGTCATAGCTGAACTTCGCGAGCGGATCGCTGGTGCACATCTACCGGACAAGAGCGAAGTTTTTAATACGGCGCGACTCGAAGCGCTGGAACTCGATAACCTGTTGGATGTGGCCGAAGCGACCGCAATCACCGCTGAAGGTCGCCGTGAAAGTCGGGGCGCTCACTCACGCGTCGACTATAAGGCGAGGGATGATGAGAATTGGCTATGCCACTCAATGTATTTTCCGAAGGAGATGAGGGTTGGGAAACGGGCAGTTAATTTAACGCCTAAGACTGTTCCAAGTTTTGAGCCAAAGGAGCGCACGTACTAAATATGCATGTAAGCGTTTATCGATACGTACCTGGCGAAGATGTGACACCACGGATGCAGGACTATGAGATCGACATCCCCGCAGGCCAGGATTTGATGGTGCTCGACGTTCTTCAGCTCGTTAAAGCCGAGGATCCAACGGTGGCGTACCGACGTTCCTGTCGGGAAGGTGTGTGCGGATCGGACGGGATGAATATGAATGGAACCAACGGTTTGGCATGTAAAACGCCCGTGTCGGAGGTTGCTAACAACAAGACGCTGGTGCTTAAGCCCCTTCCAGGTTTGCCGGTGGTTCGGGATCTGGTGGTGGATATGACACAGTTCTATGACCAGTACGAAAAAGTTGACCCGTACCTCATCAACGAAGAGCCGCCGCCGGCGCGGGAACGATTGCAGTCGCCGGAGGAGCGTGCGGAACTCGATGGACTATACGAGTGCATCTTGTGTGCGTGCTGTTCTACGTCTTGCCCTTCGTTTTGGTGGAACCCGGACAAATTCATTGGGCCAGCGGGGTTGCTTCAAGCCTATCGGTTTCTCGCAGACAGTCGCGATACTGCGACCGAAGAACGGCTATCAAAACTGAGCGATCCCTTTAGCGTGTTTCGATGCCGCGGCATCATGAATTGTGTAAGTGTTTGTCCGAAAGGTCTGAATCCGACGCGCGCTATAGGTAAGATACGTTCATTACTGCTGACGCGGGATTCCTGAAGACAGCGCGTCCTATGTTTCATCTTTAAACGCGTTGAAGCGCCATGGATGAAAACTATCTAGTTCGTATGCAACGGAGCTCCCATCTTTCCGGTGGAAGCGCGGTGTACATCGAGACGATGTACGAACAGTTTCTCGAAAATCCTAGTGTTGTTTCCGAAGGTTGGCGTGATTATTTTGAACACCTGCCGATAGTGGACGGCGTAAGTGCGGATTTCCCTCACGGAGCGATCATTCGGCATTTCGAGCGTTTAGGCCGAAATCGTCTCAAAGCGCGACCCGAAAAGGTAAGTACAGAAGTTAGTTCAGAACACGAGCGTAAACAGGTTCGTGTTTTGGAGCTAATCAGCGCGTACAGACATCGGGGACACCGTCGTGCTCGTATCGATCCTCTCAACATCTGGGTTCGGGATCCTGCCCCCGAACTTGACCTTGCATATCACAATCTAACGGAAGGTGACCTCGACACTTTATTTCAGACGGGCTCCTCACACTTTTTTGAAGACGGGCAGGCGTCATTGCGGGCCATTATCAAGGCGCTTGAAGACACCTACTGTCGAGCGCTTGGAACGGAATACATGTTTATTACCGACGCTGGTGAACAGCTGTGGTTGCGTAAGCGACTTGAATCGGTACATGCACGGCCGACGTTTTCAGAGGAGCACCGGCGTACGATCCTTGAACGCCTCTTTGCGGCCGAAGGCCTCGAAAAATACTTACACAACAAATATCCAGGTACCAAACGGTTTGGGCTTGAAGGTGGTGAGAGTCTGATTCCTATGTTGCATGAGGGTTTGCAGCGGTGTGGGTCACATGGTGTCGTGGAAACCGTTATCGGCATGGCGCATCGAGGTCGGTTGAATGTCTTGGTTAACGTCCTCGGAAAGCAGCCGGCGGACTTGTTCGATGAGTTCGACGGAAAAACACCGGAAGGGGATCGGACAGGAGATGTTAAATACCACCAAGGATTCTCTTCCAACGTTGAGACGGTTGGCGGCGAAATGCACGTGGCCCTGGTTTTCAACCCGTCGCATCTCGAAATCGTCGGCCCGGTCGTTGAGGGATCGGTTCGGGCGCGCCAAGATCGGCGCCGGGACTACACGGGCGATCTTGTGGTCCCGCTCGTGATCCATGGCGATGCAGCGTTCGCGGGTCAAGGGGTGGTCATGGAAACTTTTCAGATGTCCCAGACCCGTGGTTTTCATACAGGTGGAACGATACACGTTATCGTCAATAATCAAATCGGTTTCACGACCCATCGTATTGACGACGCGCGGTCAAGTGAATATTGCAGCGAAATCGCGAAAATGGTTCGGGCACCGATCTTTCATGTTAACGGAGACGACCCTGAAGCCGCTGTCTTTGCCATGCAGTTGGCCGTTGATTACCGCATGGCTTTCCATAAAGACGTTGTCATCGATTTGGTCTGCTATCGACGGCGAGGACACAACGAGGCCGAGGAGCCGATGAAGACGCAGCCACTAATGTACGCATCGATTCGCGGACACCCAACTGTGTGCTCCATCTATGCCGATCAACTACACGCGGACGGTACGGTGCCGAGTTCTGAATCCGACCGATTGATTTTTCGGTATCGTGATCAGCTCGATTCGGGAGAACATGTCGCCCTTTCTTTGGTGCACGAGCCAAATACTGATCTCTTTGTCGACTGGCGACCTTATCTTGACCACGAGTGGACGGCGCCCGCGGATACAGGGTGTGATCTGACCCGCCTTCGGAAGCTAGCCGACGGTGTGAATAAGGTTCCGGAGGGCTTCGTTTTGCACCGACAGGTAAAAAGAATCTTTGAAGATCGGCGGCGCATGGCAGCTGGTGCGATGCCTATCAATTGGGGATTTGCCGAGATACTGGCGTATGCGTCACTGCTCGATCAAGGACACCCTGTCCGCTTGACGGGTCAGGACGTCGGCGTCGGAACCTTTTCGCATCGACACGCGGCGGTACACAATCAACGCGACGGCAAACGTCATATCCCGCTCAACCATCTTTCTGGGTCGCCCACGTTTGATATATACGATTCGTTGCTTTCGGAAGAAGCCGTACTTGCCTTTGAATATGGCTACGCGACGACGACTCCTGGAGCGTTGTGTATATGGGAAGCGCAGTTTGGGGACTTTGCAAACGGAGCCCAGGTTGTGATCGATCAATTTGTTTCAAGTGGTGAGGCAAAATGGGAACGCCTGTGTGGGTTGGTTATGTTGCTTCCCCATGGCTACGAAGGCATGGGTCCTGAGCATTCTTCGGCCCGGCTCGAACGTTTTTTGCAGCTCTCGGCTGAACACAACATGCAGATTTGTCTCCCGACGACGCCGGCACAAATGTTTCACATGCTTCGCCGTCAAGTTATCCGGCCACTACGTAAACCACTCATTGTCTTGACGCCCAAAAGTCTTCTCAGGCATAAGCTCGCCGTTTCGGCGTTGGAGGATCTGACCGCTGGTCAGTTCCACACGGTTCTGGGTGAAATTGATGCTGTGGATCCGGGTCAGGTGGATCGCCTGGTCCTGTGCTCAGGCAAGATCTACTACGATCTCTTGGAACAGCGCCGCAAAGAGGGAGCAGAAAATATAGCAATCGTTCGGCTGGAGCAGTAGTACCCATTTCCCGAACGCGACTTGGGGCAAGTCATCGCGCCGTTTCGAAATATCAAAGACGTTGTTTGGTGTCAGGAGGAACCCATGAACCAGGGCGCGTGGTATTCCAGCCAACACCACATACGCCGAGTCATTTTGGACCACAATGATAAGCTCTATCTGTCGTATGCAGGACGCGAAGGGTTTGCCGCCACGGCTGGCGGATACGTGACCAAACACATCGAACGACAACAGCGGTTGATAAGAGAGGCGTTGTTCGATTGATGATGGGTACGCCAACGCGACTCATTCACGGAAATTTTGTATGACCATCGAAATCAAAGCGCCAACCTTTCCTGAATCGATTGCCGAGGGCACGGTGGCTGCATGGCATGTGCTACCGGGTGAATCCATAGCTCGAGACGAATTGCTGGTCGACATTGAGACCGACAAAGTGGTCATCGAAGTTTTTGCCCCGGCTAATGGGCGTTTGACGAAGGTCATTAAGGAAGAGGGAGACACTGTCGAGAGCGAGGAGATCATCGCTCAATTCGAAGCGGGAAGCATTGACGAACCGATAACGGAATCGGTCTCCGAGCGTCAATCGTCAACCGCTGATGTTGTAACTGCCCGGCTGTCACCGGCAGCACGAAAACTGGCGCTCGAGAACGACATTGATACTGAAGGATTGAGAGGTACCGGTCGTGGCGGGCGGGTAACCAAAACGGACGTGGGCACAATGTTGAAGGTAGGTGACCGGGATCTGGATGGTGTTCCGCCGTCTTCCGCCGATTTAGGTGCGGAATTTGATCCAGACCTGACCGGCGAACGAGTGGAGCGGCGAGTGCCGATGACGCGACTTCGAGCGAGCCTGGCCCGTCGTCTCGTCGAGGGACAGCAAACAGCAGCGACGCTTACAACGTTCAATGAAGTGGATATGTCGCCCATCCAGCGCATCCGGGAGCAATATCAACAGGAGTTCCAGCAAAGCCATCATGGGACCCGATTGGGGTTTATGAGTTTCTTTGTGCGCGCGTCGGTGGAAGCTTTAAAACGATTTCCATCGGTGAACGCATCGATCGATGAAAACGATATTGTGTATCACGGGTATTACGATATAGGGGTCGCTGTAAGTAGCGAGCGTGGTTTGGTGGTTCCTGTAATTCGTGATGCGGACGCCCTTGGCCTTGCTCAAATTGAAGATCAGGTAAGTGAATACGGGGGTAAAGCCCGAGATGGCAAGCTTTCACTGGAGGATCTTCAGGGCGGCACGTTCACGATTTCCAATGGCGGCGTGTTTGGCTCGTTGATGTCGACGCCCGTACTCAATCCGCCGCAGACAGCGATTTTAGGCATGCATAAAATACAAGATCGCCCGGTCGTTGAGGACGGTGAAATCGTGGTTAGGCCCATGATGTATTTAGCGCTCTCATATGATCATCGGTTGATCGATGGGCAAGAGGCGGTTCGATTTCTCGTCACAATTAAAGGCATGATTGAAGACCCTGCGAGGATTCTATTGGAACTGTGAAGGACACTTCGTGAGTGACGCGTTGAGCTATGAGGT
This sequence comes from Pseudomonadales bacterium, assembly GCA_022448085.1. Classification (GTDB taxonomy): domain Bacteria; phylum Pseudomonadota; class Gammaproteobacteria; order Pseudomonadales; family Azotimanducaceae; genus UBA11889. The sequence continues at coordinate 14,925 of JAKUTH010000040.1, forward strand.
CGTTGTGATTGGTGCTGGCCCCGCTGGCTATGCTAGTGCGATCCGGGCCACTCAATTGGGTCTGAAGACGGCTTGCATTGATCGGACCCTAGGCAAGGACGGCGAACCCTCGTTGGGAGGGACGTGCTTGAACTGGGGTTGTATCCCCTCGAAAGCGCTGCTCGACGCTTCTCAGAAGTACGCGGAAATTGAAGGTCTAGAGACTTTGGGGATCGAAACGAAGGAAGTAGGTTTTGATCTTCCGAAAATGATGGCGCGCAAAGATGCAGTAGTTACGCAATTAACCGGGGGTATTTCATCGCTATTCGAGGCCAATGGCGTTGACTTTTACCCCGGATCGGCACGGCTTCTTTCTGGACGACGAGTAGCGTGGACGGACCACGAGGGGTCAACCAATGAAATGAAGGCTGAACACATAATTCTTGCGCCGGGTTCGGTTCCAATGGATATCGATGCGGCTCCTGTTTCGAACGAGGAAATTGTGGATTCGACGGGTGCTTTGGAGTTTGACATCGTTCCGACGCGACTTGGGATCATTGGTGCGGGTGTCATTGGGCTTGAGCTTGGCAGTGTCTGGTCGCGTCTTGGATCGCAGGTGATTGTGCTTGAGGCTCTGGATTCGTTCTTACCGATGGTGGATACGCGCATTGCCCGCGAGGCATTACGAGAGTTACGAAAGCAGGGTCTCGATATTCGTTTGGGTGCGAGGGTTGTCGCAGCCGCTGAAGCAAACGGTAGCGTTGATGTCACCTATCAGGACGACGCTGGTGACCAGCGTATTTCGGTGGATAAGTTGATCGTAGCCGTTGGGAGACGACCCTGTACGGAAAGTCTTCTTGCGCCGGATAGTGGTGTCACCGTAGATGAGCGTGGCTTTTTGTACGTTAACGATCTTTGTGAGACGGGTGTTCCGGGCGTATTTGCAGTGGGCGACGTTGTGCGAGGTCCGATGCTTGCCCATAAGGGAACGGAAGAAGGGGTCATGGTTGCTGAGCGAATCGCAGGCTTCAAACCTTTGGTTAACTACGAAACCGTTCCGAATGTGATTTATACCCACCCCGAGGTCGCATGGGTGGGACGGACCGAACAGGAATTGACGGCGGAGGGTGAAGCCATCAAGACTGGATCCTTTTCCTTTGGCGCGAATGGTCGCGCAATAGCGGCGAACGATGCCGAAGGCATGGTCAAAATTGTTGCCGACGCTGAGTCCGACCAGATCCTCGGCGTGCATGTGTTCGGCCCGCAGGCATCCGAGTTGATCGCCCAGGCCGTCATCGCCATGGAATTTAGCGCGAGCGCGGAAGATCTGGGATTGACGATGTTCGCTCATCCCACGCTCTCTGAAGCCGTTCACGAGGCAGCGCTGGCTGCTGGGGGACGGGCAATTCACGTAGTAAATAGAAAGAAAAAGTGATGGGAGTTGTGCAGCGTCTGGTTGAGGCGTGGCGTGTTCGGGGGAACAACATTTAATGAATCTTCACGAGTACCAGGCGAAGCGTCTTTTTGCCGATTATGGATTACCCGTTTCGGTTGGGTATGTGGTTGACACACCAGACGAGGCCGTCGCAGCGGCAGAACGGATCGGGGGTACCGCGTGGGTCTGTAAGGTGCAAGTCCACGCGGGCGGTCGTGGTAATGCTGGTGGTGTCCAGCTCGTCGATTCAACCGACGAAGTGCGTTCGTTCGCAGAACGTTGGCTCGGCACGCGACTAGTTACGGTGCAAACAGACGCCGACGGGCAACCTGTGAACCAAATCTACATCGAGGCTTGCACAGGCATCGAACGGGAGTTGTATCTAGGGGCCGTGATCGACCGGAGCATTAGCCGCATTGTTGTGATGGCCTCCAAGGATGGTGGAGTCGAAATTGAGAAGGTGGCTGAAGAAACCCCCGAGAAGATTTTCCGCATCGCTATCGACCCATTCGTAGGAGCGCAGTCGTTCCAGGGTAGGGATATGGCATTTCAGCTGGGTATGGCAGGTCATCAAGTTAGTCAATTTACTAATTTATTCAATAATTTAATGAATTTATTTAATAAATTAGATTGCTCGTTGGTTGAAATCAATCCATTGGTGATTACCGACGCGGGCGATGTCCACTGCCTGGACGCGAAGATTAATGTGGACGGCAACGCGTTATACCGCCAAGACGGCCTTCGTTCTATGCGAGATATATCGCAGGAGGATGCGCGGGAAGTCCAGGCCGACGCCTTCGGGCTCAACTACGTCGCTTTGGATGGCAACATCGGGTGCATGGTCAACGGCGCGGGTCTTGCGATGGGTACCATGGATTTGGTCAAGTTGTACGGTGGAAATCCAGCGAACTTCCTCGATGTTGGCGGAGGGGCTAGTCAAGAGGCCGTCGCTGAGGCGTTCAAGATCATTCTTTCCGATACCAATGTTCGTGCCGTACTTATCAACATCTTTGGTGGCATCGTGTCTTGCGCAACCATTGCGGAAGGGATCATTGCGGCGATTGAAGAGATAGGTGTTGACGTTCCCGTGGTGGTGAGATTCGAAGGGAATAGTGCCGATCGAGGATCTGAGAGGCTGGCCGCGAGCGGACTTAATCTCATTGCCGCCAGCTCACTGGTAGACGCCGCTGAAAAAGCGATTGCGGCGGCGGGAGGTTCTGCATGAGCATCTTGGTCAACCGTGCGACCCGGGTGATTTGTCAGGGTTTTACGGGTTCTCAGGGAACATTGCATTCTGAACAGGCCCTTGCGTACGGGACTCAGTTGGTTGGCGGTGTGACGCCTGGTAAAGGTGGTAGCTACCATCTGGGCTTACCCGTTTTCGATAGCGTTCGCGCGGCCGCGGAAGAGACCAATGCAAACGCAACGGTAATTTATGTTCCTGCCGCGTACTGCAAAGATTCGATACTGGAAGCTATCGATGCGGGCATTGAGTTAATCGTATGTATTACCGAAGGTATTCCCACACTCGACATGCTCGAGGTTAAAGCCCGTATTGGGATCTCGGGGGCTCGACTGATTGGTCCCAATTGTCCCGGTGTAATCACACCCGGCGAGTGCAAAATTGGCATCATGCCAGGCGACATCCATCTACCTGGTAAAGTCGGCGTGGTATCGCGTTCGGGGACGCTGACTTATGAAGCGGTTAAGCAAACGACGGACAAGGGCTATGGACAGACAACGTGCGTGGGAATCGGCGGTGACCCTATACCGGGAACGCACTTCGTTGATGTATTGGGTCTTTTCCAGCAAGACGATGCTACCGAAGCCATCGTTATGGTTGGGGAAATTGGAGGTACGGCCGAAGAGGAAGCTGCTGAATTTATCAAAACAGAGGTGCGAAAACCGGTGGTCGCATATATCGCCGGTGTAACAGCACCGCCTGGTAAACGAATGGGGCATGCGGGCGCGATTATCGCTGGCGGAAAGGGGACCGCGCACGAGAAATTCACCGCGTTAGAGGCGGCGGGAGTTCGAACAGTGAAGAGTCTGGCCGATATTGGCGAGGCGTTGGCAGAAGTTACGGGCTGGGAGTAGGCGATGACAGCGGAAACACATGGCTTTCAAACCGAGGCGCGGAAGTTACTGCAACTGATGATCAATTCCCTGTACTCGAACAAGGAAATCTTTTTGCGGGAGTTGATATCTAACGCGTCGGACGCAATCGACAGGTTGCGGTTCGAAGCGTTGGAACGACCAGAGCTATCCGAGACAGATCCGGACTACCGAATTTTGATTGAATTCGACAAGGACGCGGGGACGCTGGCGGTAGAAGACAATGGCATTGGTATGTCCAGACAGGAAGTTATCGAGAATCTCGGAACTATTGCCCGCTCCGGTACTGAAGAATTTTTCGCCAACCTTACCGGTGATCAGCAGCAAGATTCGACGTTAATTGGCCAGTTCGGTGTTGGTTTTTATAGCGCGTTCATTGTTGCCGATGAGGTCCACGTGCTTACCCAGAAAGCTGGAGAAGACCAGGGGACGAGTTGGAAATCGAGTGGCGAAGACGACTTCGTTGTTGATCAGGTGGACACAAGCCGTGGCACGCGCGTGGTGCTCAAGTTAAAACACGATGCGTTGGAATTCGCCGATGGGTTCAGGTTACGAAATATTGTCCGGCGATACAGTGATCACATTGGCATACCAGTGGAAATGCCAAAAGGCGACGATGAAGCGAGTGAAGAAACGGAGGTTGTCAATTCCGCCAAAGCGCTTTGGACCCGATCTAGATCTGAGGTTTTAGATACCGAGTATCAGGAGTTCTACAAACACATCTCTCATGATTTTGAAGACCCCACCACGTGGTCGCATAATCGAGTCGAAGGCAAGCTTGAGTACACGAGTTTGCTCTACGTGCCCGCGCGTGCGCCATTCGATCTATGGAATCGCGAGTTACCGAGAGGGCTCAAACTCTATGTGCAGCGGGTCTTCATTATGGATGAGGCGGATCAATTCTTGCCGCTATACCTCCGCTTCATCCGCGGCGTCGTCGACTCCAATGACCTGCCACTCAATGTATCGCGTGAATTGTTGCAACAATCAGAAGATGTGCTTTCGATTAGGAACGCGCTAACCAAGCGAGTGCTCGACATGCTTGGCAAAATGGCGGAAGAGGATCGGGAAAAGTATGGCGCATTTTGGGACGAGTTTGGACAAGTGCTTAAGGAAGGGGCTGGAGAAGATGCAGCCAACCGTGACCTCCTACTTAACCTCATGCGCTTTACGTCGACGGCGGACGAGTCCTCAGACCAGCGTATTTCGCTTGCGATGTATAAGGATCGAGCCAAAGCGGCACAAAAAACGATCTACTATGTGTTGGGCGACAATCTCGCTACGGTGCGCCAAAGCCCGCATCTCGAAGTATTTAAACAGCAGAAAGTTGAAGTGTTGTTGTTGTCGGACCGAGTCGACGAATGGCTGATGTCGTTTCTAACGGAGTTCGATGGTTGGTCGTTTCAAGACGTTATGCGCGGTGAACTCGATCTGCCTGAGCTGGAGAAGCCTGAGGAATTGGATGACGATTCCCTAGTCCAACGGATTCAGAAGGTGTTGGGAGAGAAGGTCGAATCGGTGCGGCGGTCGACCAGACTCACCGATTCGGCGTCGTGCCTTGTGCTTGGCGACGACGATATAGGACATCAAATGCGCCGTATCATGGAGGCCACGGGTCAATCAGTACCAAACTCCAAACCGCACTTTGAGATTAACGGCGACCACCCTCTGGTCCAACGATTGGACACCGAATCTGACGAAGATAGATTTAGCGACATGGTTCTGATTCTCTTTGATCAAGCCTCGCTGGCGGATGGGACCGTATTGCTTGAGCCTGGCGAATACGTGCACCGTATTAATCGCCTTCTCCTGAATCTCTTGGAATGAAGGTAGCAACTTGCAAGTAGCGATCATTGGATCAGGTAACTTCGGTACGGCCGTTGCCAATATTGTTTCTGGGAACGGTGTGCCAGCGTATTTGTGGATGCGTGATCCGCAACAATTTGCCGAGATCGAAAAGTACGGTGAGAATCGCCGCTATCTGCCCGGTTATCCGCTTGAGGAGAAAGTTACACCCACCCTGGATCTTCAGTTGGCTGTGTCCGAAAGCGACTTACTATTTGTCACAGTTCCAAGTGCTTCCTTTAGAGAAATGTCGATCGAGTTGGCTCCTTTTGTCAACAAAGAGACGTACATCGTTAGCGGGACCAAAGGCGTGGAGGCCCCGAGTTTTAAATTGATGAGTCAGATCCTAGAGGAGGAATTACCGGGCCGGCGAATTGGAGTCATTAGTGGCCCCAATATCGCTGAAGAAATAGCGGGTGGACATTTCACGGGAACCGTTGTCGCTAGTCGCGACCCTGCGTTGTGTCAGTGTGTTCAGATGGTATTTGCGAGCGATACCTTTCGCGTCTATTCGAGCGAAGATATCTTTGGCGTCGAGTTGGGTGGTGCGCTCAAGAATATTTATGCGATCGTTTGCGGAATGGCCGCTCGACTTGAAGTCGGTCAAAACACAATCGCGATGTTGATTACAAGAAGTCTAGCGGAGATGAGCCGATTCGCCGAATCGATGGGAGCCAATCCCTATACGTTTCTGGGGTTGGCGGGCGTTGGCGATCTGATGGTGACGTGTACGTCACCACTTTCTAGGAATTATCAATTGGGATTCCGGATCGCGGGTGGTCTATCGCTTCACGAAGCGATGAATGAGTTGGGTAAGTTAGCGGAAGGTGTCAACACGTTGCACGTCGTGCATCAAAAACGCGAAAAGTTGGGTGTATACATGCCGTTAGCCGAAGCTCTCTTCCGTGTGTTGTTCGAACACGGGTCCATGGATGAGGTCATCAATGGATTGATGACGGCTGAGCAGCAACTTGACGTTGAGTTTGCTAAGCCAACGACTTGGGGCGCGACAAATTGAAATGGTCGCCGCTCGTAATTGTTTTCGCCGTGTCCACGTTGGCGAATGTAGATGTCCCGGAATCTTTTGATGTTCGTGGAGTCGATCGGTTTCCTCGGTCATGGATAGTCCTATTCGAAGCGACCGAAGAATCACGGCCCCACGAATTTATTATCGGTCCGGTTGACAAGATGGGTCAGGAAGTCCGGTTCGAACATGCGATCCGTGTTGAGGGCGCGAAAATTCGCGTCACCTACCAGATTCCTCCTGGTTTTCAATTGGCCGAGGTGCTTGAACATTACGAAAAGCAAATGCGTCAGACGGCCGACAAGGTCCTATTCCGGTGTCATGGCCCCGCTTGCGGGCGCTCTTCAATTTGGGCTAATGACGTTTTTGGAATACGCCTGATGACTGCCCCAAATAGGAATCAATATTACCTTGCGGCGACATTCACAGCGGATGAGCAGCAATCGTTGGTCGCGGTTTATCTCGTCGAACGCGGGAACAAACGAATCTATGTCCACGTCGAGCAGGTTGTAACCGCTGTGCGCTTTGAATTTGACGGGAATCGCAATTTTGCCGAGCGGCTAGCAAAACGCGGATTCGTTCGAATCGATGGAATTGTCCCAAACGGACAAGGTGAGTTGGACAAAAGTCAGCTCGAACAATTGGAGGTACTGGCGGAATCGTTGACGAGTTTCGTTGGGCAACAAATTTATGTGGTCTGTCACGTGTACGGATCCCTCAAAGTCGGCACGCTTCTTGAACGATCAGAAGAGTGCGCCGAAGTTGCGGCAGAACGAATCGCAGAAGTTAGCGGCGTGATTACGATACCGTTTGGCACGGGTCCGATGGCACCGACACAAGAATCAACCCAATCAAGACT
>JAKUTH010000041.1 GCA_022448085.1 Pseudomonadales bacterium
CGTTCATAAAAACGTAAAAAACGTGCAGTACCAAGTCCGAATAAAGTCGCGCCTTGTAAAAAACCAATAAAGAAACCAACGCATACGCCAGGCCAACGGGCCAATTCCAAATGTTTTCACGGATGATCAGCCACACGCACAGGAGTCCCGACGCCGCACCGATCAATTCCCAGGGGCTAGAAATGAAGTAATTAGCAACGTTGATTAAAAAATCGGTCACCGGGGGACACCACGCTTAAAACCGGGACAGCGTGCCGCTTAGTATTCGCTTATGCAACCAATGACATTTGCGGGCTCGGTTCCAAGCTCACGATCTACACGAACGGTTAGCCGACGACAACTTCCAACCAACCATCCTCCGGTTCCATGTCAAGTTCATCACCCGTCCGAAGATCGCGTGGACCGATAGAACGGTAGCCGACTTGGTATGGAACAAGCCCCATACCTAGATCGAGTTTAAGGCAGTCGAGAACTGACTCGTCGAATGGGACAAAAACTTTCATAAACCCTTTGTATCCCAAAAAACTGCAGACAGGACGGAGCATCGTGGAGATATGGTGGAGACACTTCTTGCCGACCGCCGGCGGTCCGGTAATTGGACGTCCGTCAAGGTATGATCACCAAAATAATGACGGGAGATAGGCGATGGCTAAACACATCGCGATCGTTGAAGACGACCCCGATCAACGCGCCAACTACACCGACGCGATCACAAAAAAAGGTTATGACGTAACGGGATACGCGAGTCGCCAAGAAGCACTTGAGGGTTTCGATCGCGATCTTCCGGATCTCGTGATTCTCGACATCATTCTCGGTGAAGACGTCGATGGCGGTTTCCAGATCTGTCGTGATCTCTTATCCCGGGCTCCAAGCCTGCCTGTTATTTTTCTTACAGAGCGCATCGACGAAATCGACAAGATCTCTGGTTTACGGCTCGGCGCTTGGGACTATCTCCCTAAACCTATTTCGCTCGACTATCTCGCTGAACGTATATCGTCCTTGCTACGTATCGACGAAGTTCGAGGAGAGGATGACCCGACCAACTCATCTGCAAAGCGAATAGGCGAGCTGACCCTAGACCAGGACGCTTTGTTAGTTTCGTGGCGTGGACAAAGACTAGATCTCTCCGGAACCGAGTTCCGTATGCTCGCGAAACTTGTTCGCGTTCCCGGTCACGCGGTCAGTTACGACACCCTCATGAATGCAACAATGCAGTCGCTCGTAACTAACAACACGATCAATACCCACATGCGGAATATCCGAAAGAAGTTCGAGATAATCGATCAAGAATTCGCCTGTATTAAAAGCGAATACGGGTTCGGGTATCGCTGGTCCGCTTGAAAATTTTTTCTGGCATTCGTGGACCACGCTTAGGCACGAAGCTCATGCTGCTCGGATTTTCCCTTTTGGTTATTCCCTGGCTGTCCTACCTCCAGCTCATCGAGATGGAACGACTACTTATTCAAAGCCGCGAAAACGTGCAGTTACTTCTCGCGCGGGGTATTTCAACGCTCTTCAATGGCCGTGACGATCTTTTCAACGATCTCCCTTTGAGTTACCCGCTTGAGTACGAACCCTTGTACGTCCACCCTCTAACGACATCGATCCGCCTCGACGGCCATGCAGGAGATTGGGGATCGGGCCTCACGGAAAAGGCCCAACACTTTGGTCCCGCCCGTGCTGATGGGTCTTTCGATCTCCTGATGGCAGAGCGCAATGATCAGCTGTACATATACCTCAACGTAATCGACGATCGAAGAGTCTATCGAAGTCCTGGCTACCTGCGGCTCGATACTGCTGATCACGTCCGCATCAACTTTTTTGAGACCAACGGCACCGACGGTCGAATTACTCTCACTCTTCACGAACCCGGTGTCGCGTCTGCCTACCGAATGAGCAATGACTGGCGTTTCGCTGCGACCGGCGCGCCGCCCGCCAACGAAGTCCAAGGCTCCATTGCCGAAACCGAAAGTGGTTATGGAGTTGAATTCCGATTGCCACTTTCGATGATGGGTTCTAGGAAAGGTTTCGCCGTCTCCTTCGCCGACGTCGATAATCAGGAATCTCGTGAGATTCGGAACATCGTTCAAACTCTCCCAAAAGGCGACAAAGAAAGCTTCAACCTCGTGGTGTTTCGGTCACCTCAAGTACTTAACATCATCCAGGGACTCGGGTATTCGGGTGCTCGAATACAAGTGATCGATAGTCAGCGCCGAACGCGTGCAGAAACTGGTTCCTACGGAACGATCGATTCGGCAAACCGAGACAACCCTGCAGCTATAGATACTCGAGCATGGTTCACAACAATACGACCGCTGCTCCATAAATTAATTATTCGCGAAGAGTGGCGTGATCAGCCCCAGACTGAATCGGATAGCGTTTTCGATAGAGCGCTCACCTCTGCGCTCGACGGTCAACCTAGCGTCCTTCGTCGGGTAACCGACGATGCTCAAATTATTGTGGCGTTGCATCCGATTGTTTCAAAGGACAAAACCTTAGGTGCGGTCATCGTTCAACAAAACATGGCCGAAATACTCACCTTTCAGGAAGCTGCGATTGAACAAATCGTCTTGTTTTCGATTCTGTCCCTGTTAGCCGTATTCGTCGTGCTACTCGCTTTTTCAGTCAGGTTGGCGTGGCGAATCCGGGGGCTTCGTCGTGAAGCCAACGCTGCGATAGATCCCTACGGTCGCCTAAGGGCAAGCGCTTTACAATCAGAAGTTAAAGCAGGTGATGAGATCGGCGACCTAGCCCGCAGCATAGACAACATGCTGATGCGTTTAAATCAGCACAACACCTTCATCGAGAACATGCCACGAACGCTTCGGCACGAAATCAACAACCCCCTCAATACGTTATCCACGTCGCTCCAGAACCTTGAAAACGAATCAGAGTCCGTACGTAATAGCAAATACCTAGAGAGCGCAAAGAGAGGCGTTCTTAGGATCGGTGCGATCGTTCAAAACTTGGCGGATGCCGCAAATCTAGAGGAATCACTCGAAACCGAAGAACTTGAGACTTTGGATATCGAGAAGCTGATTGAAAACTATGTGGCCAATTTCCAGCTGACGCACGAAAACCATCGCTTCGTTTTTCGCGGGACTGGTGAGCCAGTCTTAGCACGAGTTTCCGACTATCGTATCGAACAACTTCTCGACAAAATTATCGACAATGCGATCGACTTTCACCGTCCTGAATCTCCCATTAAGGTCCAACTAGATACCTATCGAGAGCATCTTCAGATCAGCGTCGCCAATCGTGGACCCGTATTGCCGCGTGGTGCGGGAGAATCGTTATTTGAGTCGATGGTTAGTCATCGTGGACGCCAAAGTCGGCTCCATTTCGGTCTCGGGTTATACGTGGTTCGGCTAATCGCGGAACATCACGGGGGTAGTGTCCATGCGCTGGATCTACCGGATAGTTCCGGGGTCGCATTTATGGTTCGTTTGCCACTCAGTCGCATTCGACCACCCACACCGCCAAAGTTTGAAAAAACAGAGGCGGCGGAAACAGCCTAAGCCGGACGGTAGTGTGCGCCGATCGACACGTCACCGCCCTCGCAGACAACCTCCATACGTTTTACCAAGTATTCCATTGAGGCCAGCACGCTTCTCGCAGCAGCAGCATGAAGGTATTCGGGCACTTCCTTGTACATACCAGGCACCATCTCGGGAATAGTCGTTGTGCCAGCATGCAACGCTTGCATAATCTGGTGTTCGCGTTCCTTACGATGCGCGATAAACGACTCAACATGCGCATTCGTTTGGGTGATGGCGGGTCCATGAGTTGGCCAGTAAATAGCGTCATTCCGGTCAAGTAATATTTGCAGACTCTCCATGTAGGCCTCCATGTCGCCGTCAGGAGGTGAGATGACGCTCGTCGACCAACCCATCACGTGGTCGCCGCTAAAAAGGGCGCGCTCGCTCGCTAATGCATAACAAACGTGATTCGAGGTGTGGCCTGGCGTGTAGACACATTCAACGGACCAAGTTGGACCATCAATTATGTCGCCATGACGAATTTCGTTATCCGGACGGAAGTCAGTATCGCCGCCCTCTTCAACGACGACCCCTTGTTCCTGTTTACCCGAACCATGGGGTCCATACGCGTACGACTCCGCGTCGCAATATTTGGCCAACAATGCGCAACCTGGCGAGTGATCCATATGGGTATGAGTGACAAGCATATGAGTGATCTTTTCACCCTTTGTTGCCTCAAGGATTGCATCGATATGCGTTGTATCCGCTGGACCCGGATCGACAACGGCAACCTCGCCCTGCCCCAAAATATAGGTACCCGTACCGTACAAGGTAAACGCACTGGGGTTATTCGCGATGACACGTCGAATGTCCCCAGATATTTGCGCTGTACGCCCGTACTCAAATTCGAGATCACGGACATAAGGAATGCTCACCGACATACCACTCTTCACTCGCGAAATGACTGTCAAGCATAGGCAACAGAGAACTGTCGAGCAATACGATTTCGCCATAGAAAGCGATTGTGTCCGCGAATCTTAGTCATCCGGTTTGATGTCGTTTACCCATCGATCTCGTAACTGGCGCCACTCCCCAACGTCAGGACGTACGGTCAGGGCTAATTCTAAATACAGTCGTGCTTCGGCCTGAAGGCCAACCTCATGCGCTTCGTGGGCGACCAATGCAAGCCGTTCCGCCGCCTCAATTAAACGTTGCTCGGCATCGTGGTTTCCTGGATCCAAGCGAAGAGCCTCCCTGAGGGTAGCCACCGCATTGTTATCGGCAGGTTCAGTGATAAATCCTTGCCCGATTAGTTGCTCGGCTCCAGCAATAAGCGTTTCTACCCGATCAACGCGCTCCCGCTCCAACGCGTAACGAGACTTAAACTCTGCAACCGACGCCTCCCCGAGTCCGACGGCGATAGCACGATCAATCAATCGATCAATATCTACGAAGCCACGAAGGCTTAACAAGTCGTAAAACCGGCGCTGAACTTGCGCAATGATTTCGGACATTCCCTGCGTTGCGATCGCGTTCTCAGGATCCGTGGCAAGGACCCGTTGATATCGTTCGGCCGCGTTCGACCCTGGAGGATCGATCAAACTCCCAAGCGCCCGTAAGCGACTCGCCTCCCGCAGTAAGCCATCGATTTCGGCTTGTAATGTCGCTGCCTGCTGAATCTGTTCACGAACGCTGTCTAAACCCACAAATTCTGGGTTGGCGGTGCTGGCACGCCCCATGTTCGCCATCGCGTTGGTAACATCGCCAGCCAGCGCGTTCTGTGATGCCAAATCAGCGTAATATTGCGCAAATCGATCAAGTTCGGCCGGCGCCTCTGCATTTGTTGGGTCTAGTCGGACGACTTCCTGGTACGCTTGAATTGCGGAAGCCGACGACGCGACGTCGTCACGCCCTTGGCGTTGCAATAACGCACGCGCATCTTCCAACAAAGACTCAGCAAGCCGACGATCTACTAGATCCTCAAAGAGAACCGCGAGGTCCGCATCGCTAGAATCCAAATTGAAGGATTCGTTCAATTTGACCTCTGCAAGTGCTAAGTCGCCGGCGTCAAGGGCTTCGCGAATATCCGACTTCCACGCTTCGACAGCGCCGAGCAAACCGGCTTGCGCACCCACGTGTTCCGGATCGATTTCGAGTACTCGGCTATAACCGGCCACAATCGCAGACAGACTCTGGTTGCTATCACTTCGAAGCCCCTCAGCCGTATTCCACGCTTCCTCAACACTCCGTGTATTTGAAGGAATCAGCCACGAGAAGAGAACATTCGCGGTAGCAGGTGCTCGCTCAACTAAATACCACACCGCCCCGAGAATTAAAACGGAGATCAGAATCGCCAATGCTCCCCTGGACAACAGTGTCCTTGGCGTCACCTTTTGGCGACGCCCACGAATTTCGCTGCGCTTGGAAGATCCCTCGCTCGGCGGCGGTTGGATCAAATGAATTTCCACCGTCGTTACGACTTCTGAACGCACCACCGCCTTCGGGATCATTCCTTCCATACTAATCTCAGCCAACTCTCGACGGAGATCTTCGCCAAGCGCGAATCGCTCTTCAGGCGATTTTGCGAGACACCCGTCAACGATGGGCTGAAGCACAGAAAATTGATCGGGAAGCTGTGGCACTGGGTCTCTCGCCTGACGAAGTGCCACGTTGCCACCACGATCCGGTCGGTACGGTAGTTCGCCCGTGAGCATCTGATAAAAAACGACACCCAAACTATAAAAGTCTGTTCGGCCATCAATCTCACGACCCATCGCTTGTTCGGGACTCATGTACGCCGGCGTACCCAAAGCAGTGCGGCGCTCAGCAGCACCGTTTCTTCCGCATTGAAATTCAGCAATCCCGAAGTCCGAAAGGACCGCAAATGACTGGTCACTAAATAGAATATTCCCCGGCTTAACATCGAGGTGGACGACATCCTTTGTATGGGCGTAGTCCAATGCGCTCGAAAGCTGATTCATCACGCGAATAAGCTCGTGTACCCCTAGTCCCTTGGCGAGCTTTTGTGTCAAATCGCCCTGTCTCAAATAATCCATGACGACAAACGGTTTGCCGTCTTGAACCCCGTAGTCATGAATGCGAATTACGTGTGGGTGATTAAGTGATGCGACAATTGCTGTTTCTCTAATAAAGGCCTCGTCGTCGAATTCGCCGGCAGTTATCTCTGGGTCAATAATTTTTGCAACTACATCACGGCCAGTCGACATTTGGGTCGCCAGGAAAATTCGAGCACTCGAACGAGACCTTAGTTCACGGTGAATTTTGTAACCAAGAAGTTCGATCATTGAGATTCCGGCAACGGCAGAGTCTTAACGTCGCCCTGGATGAGGCGCCCGAGCACAAACCGGCCATTGACGATGTACGCTTGACCGTCAACGCTAACAGCAATTCCGGTGCCGTGCGCCTGACCATTAATGCATGAACTCCCCGCAAATATCCAAGGAGCGCCATCGATGTTTAGTCGGCACCGATCGCTTTCGACAATCGGCCATGCTTCCAGAAGATTGCCCATACGCCATTGCTGGAAAACAGGCACTTCGTCCGGATTGGTCTTAACCCCATAACCATTCATTTGATTAAGCGCAAATAGCCCCTGATAAGTCGTACCGTCGCCCCAATAGAGGACGCCGAGACCGTGACGCTGGTCTTCGAGAAATTGTCCCTCGTATTTATTACCGGTCGGCCAAGTAAGGACACCCATTCCACTCTTTACACCGTCTCGGAACATACCTTCATAACGCCGTCCGTCGGACCAAACATACGCACCGTTCCCGTGCATCTGGTCATTCAAGAATTCACCTTCATAAACGTCGTTCTCGGCCGAGACGAAACGACCCGTCCCCGTTCGTCTATTATCGCGGAAGTCACCTACATACTGGTTTCCGTTAGGCCAACGAAGAGTACCTGACCCGTGTCGCTTATCGTTCCGAAAGGGACCTTGATAAACACGACGGTCAGCCCAGGAATAGGTACCCTTTCCATGCATCTGACCATCCAAAAAATCACCTTGGTACCAAGCACCATCACGCCGTTCTAATCGTCCTTGTCCTGTCCTTACTCCGTCTTTCACGTCGCCTTCGTAGATGTCACCGCCTACGAGTTCAATGCGCCGAACATCGGCACCGATAATGGTCGCGGACAGGGAAAGGACCAACAAGACGGCTTGTCGGGAAATCGTACGTTCGATAGTTGAGCGGGAAGGGAAAAAGCGAGCCAAACGTTTCCTTAGTAGACTTCCCGAAAACACTGGTACCTTACTGGAATTGGATCACCTTTTCTTCATATCGATTTGCGTCGCAGTTGGCGCGGTGACCGGTTTTTTGGGTGGCCTCCTCGGTATCGGTGGCGGCGTGATTGTCGTTCCCGCACTCATCATTTTATTTGACGTGATGGATCTTTTTCCATCGACTCGGTTTCCCGCCAACACCGGGACCCTTTTGGCGGTCGGCACATCGTTGTCGACCATCATCTTCACAACTGCGTCCGCGGCGTACTCTCAAATACGACGAGGCATGGTCGAATGGCTAGTGGTTCGACGTTGGGTAGTGTTTCTCTCGCTCGGAAGCCTCGGATCAAGCTACGTTGCGAGTAGCCTGTCCGACACTTTCTTGAAAACCTTCATTGCTGCTTTGGTTCTTTTCGTTGCCTGCGTGATGTTGACCTCGTGGAAACCGAGTCCTAGCCGAGATTTACCTGGTCGCTTCTTGAGCGCCCTGCTCGGCTCAATCGGAGGGATGGTCGCAGGAATTGCCGGCATTGGTGGAGCAAATATCGTGGTCCCAACGCTCATTTATTATAATGCCCCGATCCTACGTGCCACAGCCACCGCAAGCGCGGTTGGTCCCGCGATCGCTCTTTTTGGGACAATTGGCTATATCTACCACGGTATGGAGATCGAGGTTCCCAACGCTTGGGGATTCATTTACCTCCCCGCAACCATATCAATTGTTATCGCCAGCGTTCTCGTCGCACCGCTCGGGGTCCGGACCGCGCACAAGCTCCCGTCAGCTCGGCTACGTAAAGCCTTCGGCGTCCTTATGATTGTCGTAGCACTCCGGGTTGTGTGGTCTATTTAGCGCTGACCTCACCGACGGTCCGCAACTGAATCGCATCGACGGGCCCTGCGGCCAATACATCGCTAATGACCACCACCCTTTCCGCAGAATGAAGGCCTTCTCGTTGACGCAAAACGGACAGGGCGGTTTGGATGGTTTTTTCCGGATTGTTGCTAAATGCCGTTCGATGAGCGTACACACCCCGATTCAACATCAACCGACGACGTACCTGACTTAAATTCGAAAATGCAAAGATGGGCACATCCGTTGGGCCACAATTTGTAACGAGATCTGCAGTGATCCCACGACGTGTGATGACCACGATACCCGACGCGGAAATTCTTCCCGCAAGCTCGAGCGCCGAACGGGCAATGTTTTGCTTATCAGATTCGGCGGCTAACTCTTGAGCGAACCCGAGATCGGGAAATTGTTCGCTCGCTAAAGCTATTTCGGCAAGTTGTTCCACGGCCTTGACAGGGTGCTCACCAATACTCGTCTCCGCAGAAAGCATCACGGCGTCAACGCCTTCGTATATGGCATTCGCGACATCCGTCACTTCGGCACGGGTCGGAATTGGATGTTCAACCATTGATTCCAGCAAGTGGGTCGCAACGATACAGCGACGTCCAGACTGGAACGACGAACGGACTAGCTGGCGTTGCAAGTTGGGCAATGTCGCGATATCCGTCTCAATACCGAGATCGCCACGTGCAACCATTATCCCGTCCGCCGCTTCGGCAATTGATCCGATGTTTTTCGCTCCTTCTCGGTTTTCGATCTTCGCAACAATATGAACTCCATGATTTCGATCGCCTAGAAGTTCGCGCATCTTGGCTATGTCCTCAGCGCTCCGAACAAACGATTGCGCAATAAAATCGACATCGAGATCCAAACCAAACGTTACGTCATCTCGATCCTTCGGAGTGATGGCAGGAAGATTGATGTGAACGCCAGGAATATTGACGTGTTTGCGACTACCGATTTCACCGTCGTCCAACACCGCGCAACGAATAGCAGCCGGTTCTTGATCGCTGACCCTCAGATTAATCAAGCCATTATCTAGAACAATCGTGTCGCCTATGGATACAGCGCCTTCAAGTCCTTCGAACTGGACTTCGAGACTCGACCTAACGGGCCCTTTGTAATCCCTCGACTCTGGGATAAGTACTACCTCGGTACCTTTTCGCAAGACCAACGGGCGGTCCAGTTTCGCGGTTCGTATTTCCGGACCTTGCGTATCGATCAATATGGGCACGGGATACTTTGCTTTGCGATTTAGGGTCTTGATCCATCCGATGGTGCGCGTAGCATCGTCGTGGGTCGCATGCGACATATTGATGCGCACGACGTTCATCCCCGCTTCGTACATCGCGTTCAACGTATCGAAATCGTTGGAAGCTGGTCCAATCGTACAGATGATTTTTGTTCGTCTTAGCATTAATGAATTCTATGGTAGAACGCCCAATCAAACAGCTTTCCGGACGGTCTCAAGAAGACCAGAAGTTCGCCAGAGCGCTTCCGATCGCGCTACCTATCACGGGGTGAGGTCGCCAATGATGTGGGAAATATTTCTGGTAAGCGGACTCGGCAAAGCGTGGGTCAATCATGACCACCACGCCCCGATCCATTGGTCCTCTGGCAACGCGTCCTGCCGCTTGTACGACGCGCGTCATGCCAGGCTGGCGATACGCGATCTCATTACTCCCATCGTTTTCGGCGAGCGTATCTCGGACGAGGCTCCTTGGCGGAATGCCCGGCCCTACGACAACGGCTCCTCGTAATACGCCCGATCGATAATCGACCGATTCAGTAAAAACTCCCCCGAGAACAACAAACCCCACCCTCATTGAATGGGGTGTATTAATCCATTCGATAAATGCCCCTTGGTCGTCCAGTGACATACTTCGTTCTTGTGACAATAGTTCGGCGTCAAAGCAACAGAAATCTTGAATGAGTCGCAGATATTCAAAAGAAGGGAATGCCACCAAGTAGTTGCCTGGGCTAGCGTTAACAACCAAACGGATGACGTTTGCCACCATCGGCGCGGTGGTTGCCCGGTCACGGAAAAAGGTTGATACGTCCGGGACGACGTACACCCCGGTATTGTGTGCACCGTACGACGGAGTTGAACGCAACGCTGGGCCCTCGCAACCATGCATCGTCTGGAAAACCGTGGCGGGCGATAGCGTTCCCGAAAACCGCACGCTACCTCGAAAGTCGTCCACCACCTCGCGTATATACGATCCTGGCTTAAGGCAGCGCATTTGAACCGTGATTAGACTTCCCTCTCGGGTCAAAAAGTAACGAAACGCCTCATCGTCGTACCAGAAACTGCCTTTATGGAAACGGTGTGCCGTAAAAACGAATTGCTTGAGGTATTCGTCAAAGGTTCGCTCAGGACCGTCATCGAAAACGACCCGGAGAAAACGATCCAAGGCTCGTATTAGTGCTCTAGGCGGCTCGGGTAGAACCAACTCGCCGCCTTCTGGCAAGTAGGTACGTCCGAGATTCGCCAATGCACGATCGATGGAACGTATTTTTTTCGCCACCCCGTCGGACGGTGAAGAGGCCTCAAGGCGTTTAAGTTGGGATCTATCGATGCGCGTCGACAACATCTCTTGAACGCGGTTTCCAAGCTGGTGTGCCTCATCAATTAGAAGACCAGCATGAGCGGTTTCATTTCCAAGCTGCCGAACCCTACTGAAGATGGGGTCGAATACATGGTTATAGTCGCAAACCACGACGTCGACCCAACGAGACACATCTGACGCCAACTCGAACGGACAGACTTCGTGCATGCGTGCGATGCGCTCGACCGCCCCGCGATCATTGATACCATTGGCCATCAAGTCCTTGCGAGCGTTTGGCAAGCGCTCGTAGTAACTACGAGCGTAGTCACAAACGTCGGGGTCGCAGGGAACGTCTGGGTTAAAACAAATTTTCTCCTTCGCCGTTAACGTTATCGCGGTGAGTTGTGAATCACTGGCCGCAATTTTTTTAAGCGCTTGTTCTGCAGCTCTCTGGCCCGTGTTCCGTGCTGTTGCATAAATCACCCGTTCGAGAATGCCTTCACCCATTGCCTTCGCGGCCGGAAAGAGCGTTGCCATGGTTTTTCCAGTTCCAGTCGGCGCTTCGACCAATAGCTGACCTGAGTCCCTAAAAGTGCGATAGCAAGAACGCGCAATGTTTCTCTGATCATCACGAAACTCCGTATAGGGGAAATCCATAGTGCGCAAGAAATTCGTACGCCGACCACGGAGGCGTTGAATCAGTAAAAGCCAATTCACGTAAGTCCTGCAGGTCTCAACAAAGTACCTTCGAAGTTGCTGCGATGTCGCAAAGTCCTCAAATTTAATTTGCTCGTTCCGGTCGGGGTGCAAATAGGTCAATCGCAACTCACAACTACTCAGAGATTCACGTTTGCACAACATTGCCGCGTAAATTTTCAACTGAGCGAAATGTAGCCCACCCGCGTACGCGTATAGCTGCTCAAATTCGCTACGTGTCGTTTTAATTTCTTCCACTAGCGCGCATCGATTACGATCACCACGTTCGCCACGAAAGAGAACGCCATCAATCCGACCGCTAATTGCGAGCTCAAGATCCTCATCACTAAATGCTTCCGTAACACCCTGTTCGGTTAGGTAGTTAGCATTCGTTTTAACGGAATCGATTTGATAACGCCGTTGAGCTTCTATTCCCTCGGCCGATGTTGTTGGTTGATCGAACCGATAATGAATATCGCCGCTGCGATGAACGTGTTCGGCCAGATCGCGAACTGCCACGCGAAACTTCATACCAATGAAAAACGCATAACCCGCGTGGGGATATCGCGTTCCAAAAGGCGACGCATCCAAAGTTGCTGATTGCTCTGAAGGCGATCGCCAGGCCCTTTGACCTCAACAAACTCATATCGTCCGGGCTCGTAGAGTACTGTTAGATCGGGGAACCCGGCGCGTGCTTCTTCGAGCCCTTCTTGGACGATGCTCAATACTTGGCAAAGCGCAGGTGCGTCAACGACCTCGACGATCCGTTCAAGTCGTTCCTCGGTGAGCTCGGACCAGTTGATGAGTCGGTTAGAGATTCCATTCTTGTCACGATGAGTACGCAAAAGTCTCTCTGGTAATGAAGCCGTAGATTCAAGCGGGTCCTCACAATGGGATTGCCTAACACCGAAAAAATCAGGCCAAAAAAGGTCGGTGGGGCCGCTTTGAAAAGCGTTCAAGAATGCCCCATCAACCGGCGCATAAATCCAATCCCAAAAAGCGAGCCCAAAAAGTCCCATCGGAAGTTGGTTCTCTAAATGCCATCCCGTACCCGAATCTTTGGTCAATTGAGCTAGCGCATAACGTTCGATCGAATCAGGCTTAGATCCAAACAAACAGACATCGGTTTGTGGGATGGGCGGCTGGGATACCGTGGTATTTGTCGCGCGGCGTGCAAACTCCCCTTCGAGGGCCGTCCACGGCCTTCGAACCATTTCCTCGGCGAGTTCGTTTACACCCTGAGTATCTCCGAGCTTCATGAGTATTCGAAGCTTGCGTTCCCTCGCCGGTGCGAGTGACGATCGCGCGTAACCGCTTAATGCGGCATCAAGTTCTCCCGCCCTCTCAAAACCCCGAGCGAGTCGGTTCAGGGTACGTGATCGACGTCGCTCCACGAAACGATGTGGAAATTTGCGCCAAAGACGCGGTAACAAAGATATGGCTGATCGATCCGGACGCGGACCTAACTCGTGCACGGTCTCTGTCACTCGCATCAACTCAAGGTACGCGTCAAGGATTCGACGATTGGCGAACAGACGTCGTTTCGCTGGCAATGCGTATTCTTCGAATCGAGAAATCCCGAGGTCGCGTAACACAAAAGTGCTCAAGTCCTGGCGGGGATCGCCAAAAAAAAGCAAACGATACACAGCTAAATACTCCGCAAAATTTAGCGCCAACCACGGATCGTGCTCTTGCAGCCGTTCGACGACTGTATCGAGTTGGTGGAGATGAATGATTCGTTTTACATAGTCGTTCTTGGGCCTTATCGGTTTGACTTCGGGAAAAAGGCAATGAAGTTCAGCTACGCTCCAGCAAGTCAACAGATCGTTCAGTTCAGCGTGCGGACACCAATCCACCAACTCGACAGAACAGAGTTCTGAAATCGCATCGGTACACATCGAAACTTCTACGTAATTCAACTTCTTAACTCTCAGAAAGGGCCCTCTGCGGGAAACGATTCGTGCATAAAGACGGCGTGCATCAGCTCCTAAATCGCGAACACGTCGACCGAAATCGATTTCTGCCTGGCTCAGAATGGATGCGTATTGATCTTCAACATCTGTAATGAGTGCGAGTAGATTAGTCGCGTAGTAATCGCGGGGTGGGGCTTCATTAAGAAATAATTTAGGCAGTCAACTAACTTCCAATCGGTCGCATATCGCCGCATCATAATAACCATGTATATATATACAGCAAATTCTAAATGAGCGTCGCAGCTTTCTGCCTTTGCGTCGTAGTATCAGAAAAGGCTTTAAAGGCCATTCTTGACGGAACCGGCCAAGGCGCCTATCGCGACGACCATCCTTGGATCATTGCCGCCGAACGATTTCACGAGTCCCAAAAAGTCGACCGAAAAGTCCCTATTGTATTTGCCACGGGCGAGCCACTGGCGTTCTCACACTGGAGCATCGTCGAATCGATCGACGTCCAAGAACTTCACGCGGGAGCGTTCGAATCACGTTGTACTTTTGATGTTCTAACGCCCGTAAATCCAATTTGGACATCCCTTGACAGTCTCAGTCTCGCCCCATCGGTCGAACAACTTCGGCGAGAAAGCGTCGAACCTATCCGCATACATCGCCAACCGTTAGACCACTTGTCGATTCGACCGTACGCCATATGCGAAACGCCGCCTTTCATCGTCTCAGAAGTTATCGAATGATTTACCCAACGGGTTCAACTCTCGAAGTCTTTCTAGTCGTCGGCTTCGTCGACGATCTCTTGAGGTATGGAACGTTTCACCGTAGCCCCTAACTCTCGGAACTGTTCGACTTGTCGAACAAGATTGCCTCGACCTTTGGCTAGACGGGTGTACGCGGAATCGTAAGACCTTGATGCTTGATCAAGGTTGCGGCCGAGTTGGTCCATGTCCTCGAGCACCACACGAAGTTTGTCGTAAAGCGCGCCCGCGCGCCGAGCAATTTCCTGAGCGTTTTTGTTTTGTTTCTCGTAACGCCAAACGTTATCGATGATACGCAGCGTCATCATTAGTGTCGTTGGACTAACGATCACCAAACGCTTCTCAAACGCTTCGGTAAACAACGAAGGATCTTTCTCCATCGCAAGCGTGAACGCGGATTCCACCGGCACAAAAAGTAAAACAAAATCTAACGATCGAATACCCGGCAATTGATCGTACGATTGATCCGAAAGTTTCTTGACGTGCGCGCGGACGCTCTGTACATGCCGTTTGATCGCTACCTCGCGAGCCGCATCGTCGTCGCTAGATACCGCCATTTCGTACGCGACCAGAGACACTTTTGCGTCCACAACAACGTCCTTGTCTTCGGGAAGGTGAATAATAACGTCGGGACGTTTGATATCGCCGTCAGCATTCCTGAACGAATGTTGCAAAACATATTCGTGATCTTTACGTAGACCCGATTCTTCCAGGACTCGCTCTAGCACAAGCTCACCCCAGTTCCCTTGTAAACGATTATCACCCTTTAGCGCACGCGTGAGATTTTCCGTTTCTTCGTTAACCTTCTCGCTTGCCCGTTGCAAATTCCGAACCTCGGTAAGCAACGAAGCCCGATCCTTAGCATCCGTTATGTAGACCTGGTCGACTTTTTTTCGGAAATCCGACAATTGCGTCTTGAAGGGTGCCAAGGCCATCGACAGATGGGCCTCATTACGAACACGAAAGACCTCACCTTGCTTCTCAAAAATCTGACTGGCGAGCAACTGAAATTCCTTTTTTAGAGACTCCCCCGTTTGCTTGAAGAGGGCCTCTTTTTCCGCAAACGCACGCTCGGTTTCTTCGAGCCTGGCCTTAAACTCTGCCAGTTGTAGTCCAGAAGAGCGGGCTTCAGATCGGGCGTCGATAATTTCCTGCCGAAGGTTATTCAGGTCTTCGATCTGCTGCGCATTGACCGTGGATAGGCGAACCACGTCAGTACTTGCTACCTTGCTCGACTGGTTTAATGCGTCGAACGTTTTCTGAACTTCTTTGAGTTTGGTTTCGGTCGTCTGAAGATTTCGTTCCCGGAATTGCAATCGCTCTTCCATCAGTTGTTTTTCGGCTAGGGTCGTCTCCGAGGTTCTAACCGCCGCCAGCTCTATCGCTCCTTGATGACGGCGTTCAAGACGCCAATAAACCACAACAGCACCCACAATGAGCCCCGTCAGTCCCGCCAACAGCATCAACAGCATTTCAGATTGCTCGAACAAACCGTACGTACGCACGCCTCTCTATTCAGTGTGGTTTCTGCTATGGATAAACTCCCAACCAAGACTACTCGCGCTTAAATTGGGGCTCACGCTTCTCAAGAAACGCGGCGACCGCTTCTTTATGTTCGCTACTCGCGTAGGCTTTCTGCAGCGCCTCACCCTCTCGTTGCTGCACCCGTTGTATATCCGTCTCCGATCCATTGAGACTGAGCAATTCTTTTACCCAACGTAAATGTGGGGCCGGATTCGCGGCCATCGTCGACGCAATGGTTTTGGCTTCTGCCATCAAGTCAGCATGTGGTACCAACCGATCGGCCAGCCCTTGATCGTACGCTTCCTTTCCCGAATATAAGCGCCCTGTTAAGCACATTTCACTGGCACGACCAAAACCCATCCGCTGAACAAGGAAGTGGGAGCTCGCGAGTTCCGGTACGACACCCATTTTGACGAAGAACATCCCGAATTTGGCTTCGTCGGACGCTACGATAACGTCCATTGGAAGAATCATCGTAGCTCCAACCCCAACGCTCGCTCCATTTACGGCGGCGACCATCGGCTTGGATGAACGAACCAAACCCACCCAGTCGTGCTCGACTCGCTCGCTGTCGCCATCAAGACGGGCCTGAAAATTATCTCGGATGTCAGCACCGGCACAAAACCCGCGTCCGGCCCCCGTGAAAACTATGGCCCCTACTGCAGAGTCGTCATTGCAGCAATTGACTGCTTCTACAAGTTCCGAATTCATCTGTTGGGTCCACGCGTTGAGCCGTTCTGGACGGTTCAACGTGACGATCGCAATATCTTCTTCTTTCTCGAGTCTTATTTGCTCAAACGGCATAGGGGATACGTTTTCTCACGTATTCGGAGCAGCCAGTATGCGCCAATAACCGCGTAAATCCACGAAGCTCCACGCGCTAGAAAGGACAGAAATGTGCAACAGTCAATTCGCGCGGGATAACGATCACGATTTAGTAGCCAGTTTTTTCGCGCTCTGCTTCCTTCGTTTGCTTTGCTTGCTCTAATTCGCTTCCGGCCATTCGGCCCATAAATGCGCTATCGGTGCCCAACGTAACAAAATTAAACCCCTGCTCAAGGTAGCGTTGGGTATATGCGAGACTGCCCGTATGTATTCCTATCGCAATTCCGTGTTTTCTGCATGTCTCGTAGATCAGGTTGACGGTTTCGATATGTTTTGGATTCTCGAAGTCACCTGGACTGTTCAGGCCAATAGCATAGGCAAGGTCCGACGGGCCAATATAAATCGCATCCAGACCCGGCGTCGTCACAATATCATCCAAGTTATCGAGCGCTTCTGCCGTCTCCACCATCGCAATGCACGCGATTTGTGAATTTGCCTCGGACGCGTATCCACGACCGCCGTACAGGGCAGCCCGAATCGGACCGAAAGAACGCCCGCCATCAGGCGGATAACGGCAAGCGGCAACCGCCTGGAGCGCTTCTTCCCTGTTGTTCACCATGGGGACAATGACGCCATACGCGCCAGCGTCCAGGGCTTTCATTATCTCGTAAGGCTCATTCCACGGAACGCGCACGATCGGAATGCTTTCCCGAGTCGAGATCGCTGGAAGCATGTATTTCAAATCATCGTAACTAAGCATTCCATGCTGTAAATCCACACATAGCCAGTCGAACCCCATGCTGGCCATGGTTTCGGCGGTGTACGCGTTGCCAATGCTCAACCAAGCTCCAATCGTCTGACCGCCTTCACGCCATGTCGTAAGCACCGTATTCTCTCGCATTGAATCCCCCCCCCTTTCACGACTTTGCATACGATCCGCGATCTTACATCAAGAGGCTGACTTCGGCTTTCGACGATGCGAGAATTGCCGATCGGCGCTTGGGAGGAATCATGGTTCAGGGAGGACTGGATGCGGCTATTGCCGCAGTCACCGAATCGGGTCAGCCCTATGCTACCGAGACCCGGACCATTGACGGTGTCGACTTTGTCGTCTTCTCAAATGCTCCTGTCAACCTGCGTGAACTCTACAGACAAGGACTGCAACACGCGGATAGGGTTTTTTTCGTCTATCAGGACGAGCGCTTTACCTACCAGGAGGCATGGGAAGAAGCTGCCCGCGTCGGCAATCAACTTAAGCATGCAGGGATAAAAACGGGCGATCGCGTCGGCATCTCGCTTCGTAACTACCCAGAATGGATTTTTGCATTCATGGGCATTACGTCGATCGGTGCAGTGGCGGTTGCCATGAATGCCTGGTGGTCCGGCGAGGAAATGGTTTACGGGATCGAGGATAGCGGCTTGAAGCTGCTTTTCGCTGACGAAGAGCGGATCGAACGACTTCGACCCTACGACGACAAGCTCAATATTCAAACCATCGCCGTTCGCTGTCAGCCTGAGGGGTATATCTCGTGGGATCAATTCGTCGAAAACGGCTCGCGCTTGATGCCCGAAGAACCCGTTCCTACGGATACGAACGCCACCATTCTTTACACGTCAGGATCCACCGCCCATCCAAAGGGTGTTCTCTCGTCCCACCGTGCGATCCTGAATGCGCTTATGTGTTGGGAATGCGGCGGTGCGATCGGCGCCTACATGTTTCCGCAGGCTGCCGCAGCCCCAACGCCGCTGTATCTACCCGCAACCATCCTCACGGTACCGTTGTTCCACGTGACCGGTCTGGTCGTTCAATTTCTGCAATCGTTTAAGCCCGGTCGAAAACTCGTGGCGATGTACAAATGGGATGCCGATGAGGCGTTGGGCATTATCGAACGTGAACGTATTACCTCCTTTAACGGTGTCCCGACCATGGCATGGGAACTCGTCCAATCGAGTGCGTTCGAGAAATACGATCTATCGAGTCTACGCAGCGCGGGAGGCGGTGGCGCCGCCATGGCTCCTGAACATGCGAGACAAATAGACAACAAGCTAGGTAAAGGCAGTGCCGGTACCGGTTGGGGAATGACGGAGACTCAGGGTCTCGCCACCGGCATCGGCGGCGAGGCATTCTTACAACGTCCACGTAGCTGCGGTCGAGCGGTTCCCCCCCTTGTAAAAGTTAAAGTAATAGACAAAGAAGGTAGGGATCTCACGGCGGGCGAAACCGGTGAGTTGTGTATTTGGGGAGTCATGAATTTTCGGGAATATTGGAACCAGCCTGAGGCAACACAATCGACTCTCGTTGATGGCTGGGTGCATACCGGCGATATCGGCCACATGGATCAAGAAGGTTACGTATTCATCACCGATCGAGAAAAGGACATGGTCATTCGTGGAGGCGAAAACATCGGTTGCCAAGAAGTCGAGGCAGTACTTTACGATCACCCCGCCGTCATAGAAGCCGCTGTATTTGGTGTGCCCGATGAACGCCTGGGAGAGACCCTTGCGGCGGTCATCTGCGTTAATCCAGATGAACCCGTTAGCGAAGACGAACTCAAGGCGTTTGCGCTCGACCGTTTAGCGAAATTCAAAGTCCCAGACCACTTCTGGATACGCACCGATCGTTTACCGAAAATTGCTTCCGAGAAGATTTTTAAACGCGGTTTACGCGACGAAGCCATCGAATTACTTGCAAGGACAACCTGATGAGTGAAAGAAAAAAAGTAGCCATGCAGCTCCCACGGCGTGCGGACGTGGCAAATCTAGAAGAAAAATATTCATTGGAACTCGAAGCGCTTGCCCCCATCGCGGATATCGTCGAAGTAGAGAGTCCGACGGCAGAAGCATTCGCAGAAGGCGCGTCGGACTGCGACGGAATCATTACGTCGTGGGGCCTTCAACTTTCTGAAGACATTATCCAGAAGTTGGATAAATGTGTCGTCATCGGTCTCGCCAGTGTCGGCGTCGATATGGTTGACGTTGAAGCCGCCACCGAGGCAGGCATTGTCGTCACAAACACCCCGGACGTATTTATCGAAGAAGTTGGCGATCACGCGATGATGCTGCTACTCAATGCCATCCGAAGAACCAAAGAACAGAACATTTTTGCTGCTGAAAACGAATGGCACAAAGGAAGGCCGCAATTGAACCATGTATCACGTCTTATGGGCCAAACCCTCGGACTGGTCTCTTTCGGTAACGTTGCTCGCTGTGTCGCGAAACGCGCGCAAGCATTCGGCTGCCACGTGATCGCCTTCGACCCGTATGTCAGTGAACTGACGATCGCCGAATACGGTGTAGAACCTGTCGCATGGGGAGAATTACTCGGGCGATCCGACTACATCAGCGTGCACTCGCCGGACAACGTCGAGACACGACATTCCCTTAACGCGAAAGCGTTTGCCCAAATGAAGGATGGCGTGATCATCGTCAATACCGCACGAGGCCCTATCATCGCGGAAGAAGATCTAATCGCCGCACTTAACAGCGGAAAAGTTCAGGCCGCTGGGTTGGACGTCCTCGAACAAGAGCCACCCAATCCGCAGAATCCCTTACTTACGATGCCCAATGTCACCGTCACGCCGCACGTGGCATCCGCCTCAACCCGGATGCGGCCAACCGCGCGCCGCCGCGCGGGCCGCGAAGTCGCCTTGGTGTTACAAGGCAAGTGGCCAATGAGTTGCGTTAACCCAACGGTGCTTCCAAAAACGCCGCTGCAGCGATGGCAGCCTGTACCGATGCATCGAGGACCCAACCGTTAAGCGAGCACTTCCCCAGACACGCTAGCCAACACAGTCAATGATCGCGCGCACGAGCCGACTTCCGCGGGTATCGGCCTCGATGCCGGGCTGCATTTGATTCATCGCATACCCAACACCTAAGCGTCTGTGCGGATCGGCGAATCCAATACTGCCACCGGCTCCGCTATGGCCGAAGGCCAGTGGATTCGGTCCGTATTGTTCCGCCGTGTTCAAGTTAACGCCGCAACCCCTTCGCATTGGACTACCCAAGACAAGGTCGTCGACCATGCCCCATTGTTGGCGCGTCATCCGCTCTATGGTTTCGGGTCGCATCACTTGAACATCTGCCGATGATCCGCCCTGCGCGAGGGCAGTGTATATCCGCGCGATCCCCCGTGCGTTCCCGTGACCATTTGCCGCTGCGATCTCCGCTACCCGCCATGCCGAGCTGCACGCGTCACGGTACGGTCGAATGGTCGGATTCTGTAACGCAAAGGTGAATAAAGGAGGCACCTTGACAGGTTGGGCCGCAGCCGAATCCGGCAAAACACGAGCCCTGTTGGGCCCGATAAGATCAGCAACACGCCCATGCTCCGCTTCCGGCAACCCGATATAGAAATCCGCGTCCAAAGGGCCCGCCACACGTTCCATAAGAAGCATCCCCAGTGTCTTGCCCGTTACTCGTAAAGCTAGTTCTCCCGCCAAGAATCCCCAAAGTATCGCGTGATAACCAGCCGCCGTGCCCGGCTCCCAGTGTGGGATCTCGGCCGCAATCCGCCGCGTCATGTCGTCCCAGTTGTATAGATCTTCGATGGTCACGGTTTCGCGGAGTCCGCATACGCCGGACTGGTGCGATAGAAATTGTCCAACCGTCAAGCCACCCTCGCCCGCTCGAAATTCGGGCCAATGGTTTGCTACGGGTTCTTCGTAGTCGAGCAAACCTTGTTCCACGAGCGTGGCAATAACAGATGCCGCAATTCCCTTGGTCGTCGAATACACGTTAACCAATGTGTCGGACTCCCAAGGAACCGTACAATCTTGATCACAATATCCACCCCAGAGGTCGACGACCGGCACTCCATCCACCACGGCACAAAAACTCGCACCGACTTCAATATCCTCCGTGAAGTTGCGTTCGAAGACTTCGGCGACCGCGTCAAAGCCCGGTGCAACATCACCGCGAATAGCAAAATCGACCATACAACCTCCCGCTAATCGCTGGGCTATTTACACTAAAAACAGAGTCAGCCAATGGTCTTCAAAGTCGCTGACAAATCCGATTCCGGCTCGAACAACTGCAGTCG
>JAKUTH010000042.1 GCA_022448085.1 Pseudomonadales bacterium
CGGAGAACACGCGACTCGTCTCCGATATCCGTGATCGGCTCGAAGAAGAAGCGCGAAATCTTTCGGGATCGGGTCTCCGAAAAGGTATATCAATGGAGGTCGACGATTGGGCCATTGTTGGGGAACCTTCGGCGGTTCGCGACCGACTGGCTTATTACCGTTCCGAGCTGGGCATGACCCACGTGATCGTTACCCGTTTGCGGATTAGTCAAATAGAAAGCGGGGAGCTTGAACGGTCGGTGGCGTTGACTGCCGAATTGGTCGAGTAACGGTCAATCCAGGCCGGTTTGGGCCGCGTCATATTCGTCACTATCGCCGACTTCCTCGTCGCTTGCTAACCCTAGATAAGGTTGTAACCAACCAACGAGAAGATAGATCGGACCGGTGTCGACGAGAGCCACGAGCATTTTGAATATGTAGCCCGAAGCGATGAAAGTCATGAGCTGCGGCCAGATGGGTTCATTCACGGCCACGGGCAGCGCGTTGGCGTAAAAGTGGGTAATGAGGATCACCGCAGTCGTGTCGACGATCTGGCTCACTAACGTTGAGCCGTTGTTACGCAACCACAAATGTCGGCCGTTAGTAAGACGTTTCCAGAAATGGAACATCTGAACATCGCAGAACTGAGCGGCAAGGTACGCAAACATCGATGCGGTCACGGCACCGAAAGCGAGCGTTCGCATCTCAAAGAACACGGGCGATCGACTGGCGGCATCGAGTGCTGGGCTACCTGTGCTCGGATCTATCGGCTCAAATCCCGGGAGCTCGCCACCGATCCATAGCAGGAACATTATCCAAGCGTTTAACACCAGACCCATCAGAACTACCTCGTTGGCTCGCTTTCTTCCGTAGAGTTCACTGATGAGATCCGTGCAAATAAAAGTGACGGGGTAGGGCAGCACGCCCACGGCGACCGCCATGGGAATATTTAGACCGAACGCGGAAAAGGACAGGTCAAGAAATCGGCTGATGCCCAAGATGTTTAAGAGCGACAAGGTACCCAGGAAAACGCCACTAAGGATAAGAAACACACGCTGACGTCGCTGGGTATAGTTCGGTGTCACGGCGAGTTCCTAGGTTTCGATTTGACCTAAATTGGCGTGCATGACGCTGCCGTTGATCACTGGATTGGACGCCGCCCAAAATAGCGTCTCCGCGATTTCCGTGGGTTCGATGAGGCGACCAAACGTGGACATACCGCTAACGGCTTCGATGGCATCCGCGGACACGTGTTCGCGGAGCATCTCGGTATCGGTGAATCCGGGACAGACGCAGGCGGTGTGGATCCCCGTCCCCGCCAAATCCTGACAGACTGCCCGCATCATCCCGATCATGCCGTGTTTGCTTGTCACGTAGGTGTAACTGCCAGGGACTGCTTTTTCAGACAGCGTTGAACCGACAAAAAGCACGCATGAGCCGTGTTTCATGTATGGAATTGCAAACCGATTCAATGTGTTTGGTGCGACGATATTGATCTCTAAAACGTCACGGAATGCGTCGCTCGGCGTATTGGTTGCGGTATCGTTCGAGAGTCGCGATGCGTTATGAATAATCGAGACGCGATCAGCTTGAGATAGCAACAACTCGAGGGCGGAGCGAATCTTTTCGAGAAAGTCTTTTTGTGCGAGATCACAACGAAGATGCTGTACCCCTTCGAGCGGGCAAGGGCGTCGCGAAAGATTGATCACGGTGTAACCGTCACTTAAAAAGCGGGATGCCGTGCTGAGTCCGATTCCCGCGCTAGCTCCTGTAATCAACAAAAGCTTAGTCATCGAGCCCAGCTCGATGACGCCCATTGACCGGGCCCCGAAGCTACGCGGATAGTGAGAGAGTCGATGGGTAACTCGTTAAATGATGTATCGCCTACGATGCAGGATATAAACCAATGCGCGAGTTCCTCCACGGTAATGTTGCGTAGTGGCAGGGTCGAAACGTCGCGTGGTAGGAATGGGATGCGTTCAATGCCGAACGTCGCGACAACATAATCTTCGTCATGGGTGATAGTTAAATAGGGGGACTGCTCAGGCAGTAGCACCTTTTCATCGAGTTCATTGCAAAGGGTCTTCAGTCGATTCTTGATTTCGTTGTAATCAAAGCATAGTCCGTCGTCGCCGATCTCGCCGTCTAAGATGGCTTCGACCTGAAAATTGTGGCCGTGAAGATTTTCTCGCTTGGTCGCGGAAAAGATCGTGAAATGCGCGGCGGAAAAGTGCAGATATTCTTTCTGAATTTCTATGGTTGCGTGATTGGTTTCCGCACGAGATGCGGCATTGTTGGGGGGTTGCTGCATCGCCGCATCGTAACATAAGGGTCGTATTCGACTGCCTTGTCATAGGTTCTCATGCATGCATCAGCCCGAACACTTGCTTATCAGAACGCGCCGCCCTAGGTTGCTACGCAGTTGACGAAAGGAGCGATCATGGCAGCCTTGGATGGAATGCGGATTCTTGACATGACGCAGTGGGAGGCGGGGACGGCATGCACGCAGTCGCTCGCATGGTTGGGTGCCACCGTCGTTAAGATCGAACAGCCGGAAGTCGGCGATCCCGGTAGAGGAGTTGGCAGAAATGACGGCGTGGATTCGGAGTATTTCGTCAATTGGAACAGCAACAAGCGCAGTGTGACGCTCGATCTCAGTTCAGAAAAGGGTCGTGATTTATTGCTGCAAATGGTGCCACGTTATGACGTATTTGTTGAAAACTATGGGCCCGGAGTGGTCGAAAAACTGGATATTGGCTATGACGTCATGCAGACAGTCCATCCAGAGATCATTTATGTGAGGATCAAGGGGTTTGGCACTTCGGGTCCATATGCACATTTCAAATGTATGGACATGGTCGCTCAGGCAGCGGCGGGTGCCTTTTCGATTACAGGTGAACCCGACGGCCCGCCGATGCGTCCAGGTCCTACGATGGGAGATGCTGGAACCGGGGTACAGGCGGCGCTGGCGATCTCAGCCGCATATGCGCAAAAACTAAAAACGGGGGAAGGCCAGCTCATTGAATTATCGATGCAGGAAGCAATGACGTATTACTTACGCACGGCCGTATCGAGGACGAGGTTTGGTAAGGTCGCTACGCCGCGTACGGGCAATGGCGAGAACCCATTTGTTTCCTTGTACCCCTGTGCTCCGGGTGGTCCAAACGACTATGTTTTTGTAATGGCGGTAAACCCGAGGATGTGGGGTGCGGTCTGCCGTGCGGTGGGCCAGCCGGAGCTACTTTCGGACCCTCGCTTCAGTACGGCTCAAGCCCGTCATGAAAACCGCCGTCTGTTGTTCGACGAAATTGGGACATGGACGCGGTCGCATACTAAAAAGGAATGTATGTCTGCTTTAGCGGAGGAGGGTGTGTGTGCGAGTCAAGTGTATGAAACGCACGAATTATTTACCGATCCCCATTTGGTGGAGCGTGACTTCGTGCATGACGTTGAGCACGCGGTTCATGGGAAAGTCCAGTTACTCGGTTGGCCAGCGCGCATGTCGAAGAGCCAGGTTGCAATCGAAGCCGCACCGCTATTGGGTGAACACACAGACGAGGTGCTTGCCGAAGACCTTGGACTTTCGGCAGAAGATATTGATGAGTTGCGAGTAGAAGGTTCGATAGGCAGTGAGATGATCAAGGACGCGCGTTCTTGAAACTTGATGTCGAAGGAGTGAGTTTTCCGGTCAGTGGCTGAATCAAACGTCATCGTGGATCTGCATCAGAGACTCGGCATTCCCGCTGATTACGCCGCCCGAACGGGACTTGTTCAACAGCGGTCGCCCGACGATTTGGTCGACATCGGCGTTGACGTCTTTGATCGACCGCAACGGTTGCGTATGGAAGCGGCGAACGCATGGATGGGATTAGTAGAAGCGGCGTCATTAGACGGGGTGACCGTACAGCTCGTTTCTGCATACCGCTCGCTGGAGTACCAAGTTGACTTAATTCAACGCAAGGTTGAGGCGGGAGAATCGATCGGGGAAATCCTTACCCATATCGCGGCTCCAGGATACAGCGAACATCAAGGAGGATGTGCAGTCGATGTAACGAGTCCTGGTATCGATTCCTTGACCGAGTTTTTTGAGGAAACGCAAGCCTTTCGCTGGCTTGTCGCATCTGCTGCCGACTACCGGTTTGTGCTGTCGTACCCACGTAGTAACCCTTACGGGGTGGTATATGAGCCGTGGCATTGGTGCTATCGGCCGATCGAATAGGGCCAATTGGGCAGGTTGAAAGAAAATGACGTTGGAACACTTACCCCGTCTGAATTTTGTCCACCAAGAGGCCGTAAAAATGGTCGTCATGTTCAAACAGCCAGCCAATGTGCTGCCCACAGTCGGCGCACATGGCTAGGCGCCAAAGATAGCCGGGAAACCAACTATCCGCGGCCACGGGGGGGCCCTCGATCGCGCAGCCTAGCGCTTCTTGGTAACAACCGAAGTGGTGCGTGATGCCGTGGGGATTGCTAAAAACGTGTTCGTGCGAGCCATCGATATTTAATCGGTCGTGTGCATGCGCTAGCACGTGGGAACAGGCTAGACAAAAGACATAGCCCTCTTTCGGACGGTCGCTTTCCTTGAGCCTGGTCTTCAGGCGGGGATCGAGCGTATCACTCTCTTTCACATGCGCGTCAGTCATTGGCTCTAATCAACGCCGGCCTTTTTGATGGTTCGCAAAAACGTCTCCCGAAGCGCTGGGCCTCGCAAGATGCCTGAGTCGGAATTCAATGTTTTTTTGCGGCCATGACCCTTGGACTATGGGTAGTAGGCGCGCCCCTTGGTCTATTCGAGTAGCGACTTTAAGTCAACCTCAGGATTCGACAACGCGTTCGCGTCGACAGTCTTTCCAATGAGTTGTTTCGCGACCATGAATTCGCGCGGTGAATTGACGACTTCTGCTGCTACGACTTTGCCGTCGTGAAAGTGAAACATCGCAAACTCATGGGTTTCGGGTTCCCCACGAGTGATTGATTCGTCGCCGTCGGATGAAAACCCGACCATCTGTAACTTCAGGTCGTATTGGTCGGACCAAAACCACGGAATACTCGCGTACCGCTTATCGCCGCCCGTTAGGTTGCTAGCCGCGACACGTGACTGTTCCATGGCGTTGGGGACCGATTCCAGGCGCAGACGTCGGTCCAACAACGCGTTTGGATGATTCGTGCAATCACCCGCAGCGAAAATGGAAGGGTCGCTGGTGACACACCGTTCATCCACGACAATACCGTTGTCACACGCGAGACCAGCATCAAAAGCCACTTCCACATTGGGCTCTACGCCTACGCCGACGATGACCAAATCTGCATCGACGGTGGTTCCGTCTGCGCAGAGCACTTTCTCTATTCGTCCATTGCCGATGAACGCCGAAGCTCGTGCTCTCGTTCTTATGTCAACGCCCTTACCGGCGTGCAATTCGTGATAGAACGCTGACATAACCGGGTGAGTAACGCGTTCAAGAATACGGCCCTCCATCTCCAGAATAGTCACCTGCATTTTTGCGGCTGATGCGACGGAAGCGACTTCGAGACCTATGTAACCACCGCCAACGATCACCAACTGCGATGCGTTTTCCATATCCGTTCGGATTTTGTCGACGTCGGCAATGGTGCGAAGCGTGTGGACACCATCCAGATCGATCCCAGGTAGATCGGGTCGACGGGCACGACTACCGGTGGCAAGCAGTAGCTGATCATAGGCCACCAGAGACCCGTCACTGCAGGCCACGAACTGGCCGCCGCGATCAATGTTTTCGACCGTTATGCCGGTTCGCACGTCGATTGTACGATCGGCGTAGAATTTCTCGGGCCTCAACAAGACCTTGTCGAGTGGCTGCTCGCCGGCGAGATACTGTTTCGAAAGGGGTGGCCTTTGATATGGAATATGGGGTTCAGCACCAATCAGAATTAACTCGGCGTCGAAGCCCTGTTGCCGGATACTCGCGGCCGCCTGACCGGCGGCGTGTCCACCACCGACAATTACGATTGCCATCTTTTCCATAGCACAGTGATACTAACCGGTTACTGTACTGGTGCTCCGTCCCGCAAGACGCAACGTGTGGTGGGCGAACAAACGTTCAGCCCTTCTTGCCGGGTATGGGGAGAGGGAAGGGCGTTACGTTTGCACCGGCACCGTCCGTGATCTTGGCGGTACCCTCCTTTTCTACTTCGTCGACGCGAACGATGGCGTGGAGCGGGATGAAGCTCCGTTGTACCCCCGCGAATTCATTACGAAGTTTATCCTCGCCAGGATCGATCACCATCTGCGATTTTTTTCCGAAAACGTAATCTTCGATTTCGACGAAACCAAATAGATCACTCTGGTAAATCGAGTGGGCATAGACCTCGTAGATCTGCCCTGAATTGTGGAAATAAATCCGATAGATATGTTTTTTATCGTCTGCCATTGAAAATTTCGTGGGTGTCTTACTCCTATTAGTATAGTCGATACTGAAGATTTCAAGGTGCCCTATAATCGCCCGCCGGATCCCGGTCTGTGGTTAGAGATTAAATGAAGCTTTACCTAAAAACCCAAGGCTGCCAGATGAATGAGTACGACTCGTCTCGAATAGCGGACCTGCTCGCTGATACTCATAACGCGACGCTTGTTGGGACTGAACAAGAAGCGGACGTCATTCTCTTGAACACCTGCGCTATACGGGAGAAAGCTCAAGAGAAAGTATTCCATCAATTGGGTAGGTGGCGGCGCCTTAAAGTCGAACGCCCAGACGTCATCATCGGTGTTGGTGGATGTGTGGCAAGTCAAGAGAGCACTGCAATCACCACTAGGGCTCCGTTTGTCGATGTCGTATTTGGCCCGCAAACGCTGCACCGGCTCCCCGGCATGATTGATGAGTTTCGGGAGTCGGGAATCGCCGTCGTTGACGTTAGCTTTCCCAAAATCGAAAAATTTGATTACCTTCCGACGCCGAACGTGGGCGGGCCTTCTGTGTACATCACCGTCATGGAAGGATGCAACAAGTACTGCAGTTTTTGCGTTGTGCCACACACGCGCGGGCACGAGGTTAGTCGACCGATGGATGATGTACTCCGCGAAGTCGCTGACGTCGCTGGACAAGGCGTCCGGGAGATTAATTTTCTTGGGCAAAATGTCAACGCTTACCATGGTCCCATCAATGGCGGAGTCGCAGATTTATCCGAGTTGATTCGTGAAGCGGCTCGGGTCGAAGGAATTGATCGCATTCGCTTTACCACGTCCCATCCGGTTGAATTTACGGATAATCTGGTTGAAGCCTATCGCGACGTTCCGGAACTTGTTAGTCACTTGCACTTACCGGTCCAGTCTGGATCGGATCGCATTCTCGCCAGGATGAGGCGACGCCACACGAGGTTGGAATATAAGTCGCTCATACGCAACATTCGGAAGGTCCGCCCCGATATTTATCTTTCGTCAGATTTCATCGTTGGATTCCCAGGCGAGACCGATGAAGATTTCCAAGACACCATGGAGTTGGTTCGTTCGTTGGATTTCGACGTATCTTTCAGCTTCATATACAGTCCGCGCCCAGGGACGCCCGCGGCGTCCTTGCCTGACGCAACGCCAATGGAAGTCAAACAACACCGCCTTTCGATATTGCAGGACCAACTTCGCAAACAAGCTCGGCGGCACGCGCTAGGTATGGTAGGGAGTGTCCAAAGGATCTTGGTGACTGGGCCGTCTCGAAAGGACCCTGGAGAACTTCAAGGGCGCACCCAAAATAATCGCGTGGTGAATTTTCGTGGTAGTACAAAAGACGCGTTTATTGACGTCCTGATTGAGGAAGCGCTACCGAATTCCTTGCGTGGGCGATTCATAGCGTGACACCCTTTTAAATGGCTTGTGACCCGATAGGGGCCTCTAGTTCACTAATTCGAGCCTCCGTGATGGGGATACAGATTCGAGGAAATGGCGTGAACGTCGATTTGACAGACGAATTCCCATCGATATGCTTGGCGGTTCAGGGATTGGACATCAAAACGACTTGAGTGATGAGTCGCGCGTGGTCCCATTGACCACAAACTTAAATCTAGAACCTAACGATTCGCGCCGTTTGGCGGCCCTTTGCGGCCCGTTTGATCAAAACATTAAGCATTTAGAGAAACGCCTCGGAATAAATATACGCAACCGAGGAAATGTGTTTCAGATCACAGGGCCTGAACACGGGGTGCGGGCAGGTAGCGCGCTATTATCCCAGCTATACGTTGAAACGCGCGAGGCCAACACGCTTGACCCGGATACTGTGCATTTGTTCCTGCAAGAAGCGGGCGTGGAAGATTTGGTCGCTCGACGTCAAGTGGACGTGCAACAAGACGGGGCCGTTGTCACGACGCGTCGGAAACCGATTAAACCCCGTGGCGCGAACCAAATACGGTACGTTGAACGAATCCGTCAATACGACATCAATTTTGGCGTGGGGCCGGCCGGAACCGGTAAAACATACCTGGGTGTGGCCTGCGCGGTCGAGGCGCTGGAAAATAAGAGCGTTAGTCGCATTCTACTTGTTCGACCGGCGGTAGAAGCCGGTGAGAAACTCGGGTTTCTACCTGGAGATCTTTCTCAGAAAATTGACCCTTATTTGCGGCCTCTTTACGACGCTCTTTATGAGATGCTCGGTGTTGAGCGGGTCAATAAATATATCGAAAGGAACGTGATTGAGGTGGCGCCACTGGCGTTCATGCGTGGTCGTACGCTTAACAATTCGTTCATTATTCTTGACGAAGCCCAAAACACAACGCTTGAACAAATGAAGATGTTTTTAACACGAATTGGTTTTGGGTCGACTGCGGTGATTACTGGAGACGTGACTCAAATTGACCTTCCGATAGCAACCGGCCAGCGGTCCGGGTTAATCCATGTACTCCGCGTTCTCGAAGACGTGAAGGGATTGAGTTTTACTCACTTTGACAGTAAGGACGTCGTTCGCCACCCGCTAGTACAGCGTATCGTCGAAGCGTATGCGCGTGAGGACGCGCTGCGTTCATCAGGGAAGCCGGATCTTGGGCAACGGAGCGATATTAGTGGCTCAGGTAGTTAACGACTCTGTTGACGTTCAACTCGGGAGCAATACGAATGTTCCTAACGGGGACCATCTCGGCGCATACGCTGAAGCTGCAATGGAGGGTAATCCAGGTACCCTCTGCATAAGGGTCGTTGGCGAAGATGAAGGTCGAGAGCTTAATCTCCGATTTTGTTCAAGGGACGAAGCGACCAACGTACTCTCATTCGTCAGTGAGCTCCCGGATTCCCTCGGCGATATCGCCATATGTGCTCCGGTGGTGGAGGCGGAAGCGGAAACGCAGTCAAAATCGGTAGCCGATCACTACGCTCACATGGTCGTCCACGGAGTGTTGCACCTGCGCGGGTTTAATCATCGTGAGGCGAATCAAGCGTCATTAATGGAACAACGTGAAATCGAAATTCTGGGAAGTTTTGGCATAGCTGATCCGTACGAATCTGATGGCTGAAAACGACGAAAAGCGCCCACGATGGCGTGAATGGTTAAACGACTTGTTTCCGCCAGAACTAGATGCAGAACATCTCGGATTTCAGGATCTTTTGCGCGAAGCTGCCGCCCGCGAGCTCTTAAATTCTGACGCCCTAAACATTATCTATGGCGCGTTGCAGGTGGCCGATATGCGAGCGAGGGATATCATGATCCCTCGTTCACAGATGGCAAGCGTGAACGTTGACGCGCGGCTCGAGGAGTTCTTGCCGTTCGTTATTGAACAAAAACACTCTCGATTTCCGGTGATCGGTGACGACTTGGACGATGTAAAAGGGATTTTGCATGCGAAAGACATCTTGCCTTGGACATTGGAAGATGACTGGGATGATTTTGACATCAAAGACATCATCCGCACAGCTACGGTGGTTCCTGAAAGCAAGCGGTTAAACGACTTGCTTCAAGAATTTCGATCGACTCGGAACCATATGGCGATTGTTATCGATGAATACGGGCACGTATCAGGCGTGGTCACAATCGAAGACGTGCTTGAACAAATAGTTGGCGATATTGAAGACGAGCACGATATCGATGACGACAGTTTTATCAAGGAACTCGACGAACGCAGCTTCACCGTTAAAGGCATCACGACCATTGAAGATTTCAATGAATATTTTGGTACGCACTTTGACGCGGAGCAGTTCGACAC
This sequence comes from Pseudomonadales bacterium, assembly GCA_022448085.1. Lineage (GTDB taxonomy): Bacteria > Pseudomonadota > Gammaproteobacteria > Pseudomonadales > Azotimanducaceae > UBA11889. The sequence goes on from JAKUTH010000042.1 coordinate 10,132, forward strand.
GATTGGGGGGATCGTTGCGAAAGAGTTCGGTTATCTGCCCAAGCGTGACGAAACGGTAGTTGTTGAAGGTTTCGTGTTCAAAGTGTTGAACGCCGACAGCCGTCGAATTCGGCTGCTGCACCTCACTTGCCCACGAAGCTGAAACCCGTAAATCACAAGGTAATGGGCGCCGCGGCATTAGTCGCGGGCGCGATCTATCCCCTCGGGTTCGCGCCGTTCAAATCGTGGGTGATCGCGTTAGTTTCTGCGGTGTTGCTATATATCGCTATCAAGAACGCGGCGACTGGTCGACGTGCCTTCCTTTGGGCGTGGCTTTTTGGTGTCGGGAAATACGCGGTTGGCACGTCCTGGATTTACGTCAGCATCCACGTGCATGGCCAAGCACCGATCCCGTTGGCGCTGATGCTCGTTGCCGTTTTTATTGGCGGAATGGCACTTTTTTCGGGGGCGTATGGGTGGTGTTGGTTTTCCGTACGTACGGGTCGTCCGGTGATTGACGTCATGAGCTTTGTCTCTATTTGGGCGTTGGGCGAGTGGTTGCTCACATGGCTTTTCACGGGTTTTCCATGGCTTTTCATCGGTTATGCGTTGTTGGATACCCCACTGGCTTCGCTTGCACCGATCGGTGGGGTGGTACTCGTGGGCGTCGCGGGTCTGGTATCGGCTCTCTGTGTTTTCGAAGCCTGGAAGCGGCCGCCGCTGCTTATTGTTGCGGCGCTGCCGTGGCTTGTCGCGTGGGTAATTTATGAACAAACCTGGGCGTCGCCGATAAAGCGATTCAGCGTTGCTCTGGTGCAGGGCAACATTGCGCAGGAAACGAAGTGGCTCCCCGAAAGCGTTCAGCCAATACTTGATCGGTATGCAGCGTTATCGGAAAACGCCTGGGAAAACGATCTTGTGATCTGGCCAGAAGCGGCCATTACGGTGCCTTACACACGGGCACTGACCTACCTCAGTGGCATGGCCGATAGAACCAAAGGCGCATTAATACTGGGTGTACCGATGCTAGAAAGCGTCTCGGAAGACGGCTATGTTCACTACAACGCTGCCGTTGTCGTCGGCGATGGTTCGGGGCGATACATCAAACGGAAATTGGTACCGTTCGGCGAATTTGTCCCGTTCGAGGGAGTTTTGAGAGGCGTCATCACGTTTTTTGATCTTCCCATGTCGACAGCGCGCCGGGGACCAAAACAGCAGGCACTGGCCGTCGCGGCTGGTCTCAAGGTAGCCATCGCGATCTGTTACGAAGTCGTTTATCCGCGCATGGTGGCAACCGACGCCGCAGGGGCCGATCTCATTGTCAACATCAGTAACGACACTTGGTTCGGTCGGTCGATTGGACCCATGCAGCATCTGCAAATCGCACGGATGAGGGCACTAGAGAATGGACGGTACTTGTTGCGAGCGACCAACAACGGGATTACCGCAATCATAGCTCCCAATGGGAAGGTGGTTAGTAAATTACCGCAGTTCGAACAAGGTGTTCTTGTGGGAGAGGTGGCAGCAATGAGGGGCCGCACACCTTATTCACGCTGGTTTGATATGCCGGTTGTCTTGCTCAGCATGGTTCTCGTTGCTGTAGCTGCTGTGGTCCGCCGTAGGAACTGAAATCAACGTCCGGTCAATGCTCCGGTCGTATGAGCTTCAACCTTTGTGTTTCCTCCCGTGGAAAGCGACTACGCCGTTGACGGAGGCCCGAGTAAATCCGGATAAACGGAAAATCGAGTGTCTTGCCGAGTGCGCACCTCAATTACAACGGTTTCGCCTTCTTGATTCGCTCGCTGTGCGTCTTCAATCGCCGGTGCGATCGCGTCGGCTGTAGTGACGTGAATCCCTTTCGCCCCAAGTGCTTGGGCGACGCCCGCATAGTCTCCCGACTGGTTACCTGCGCCGTATTTTTCCATAGCCACCGGCATGCTTTTGTCGTAACCGCCCATCGTGAGGTTGTTGACCACAACGGTTGTGATGGGGATCTGAGCGCGCACTGCGGTTTCGATTTCCATTCCAGTATGTCCAAATGCTAAATCGCCCATGAAGTTCATACAGAATCGTTCTGGGTGCGCCATTTTTGCTCCCATCATCAGAGGGATCCCGTACCCGAGATGCGTAGTTTTACCCCAGCCGATGTATCCATGCGGGGTCGAAGCTTTATAGAACGGCATGATCTGGTCCCTTGGATTTCCCGCGTCATGTGTGACAACGCTATTACCGTGGTCCAGGGCGCGATTGATTTCGTGGATGACTCGGTATGGATTTACGGGAGCTTCGTCGCTATTGAGTAACGGAGCCCATTCGTTGAGCCAATCTTTCCGGGTCTGTGCAATTGATTCGACAAGCAGCGAATTTGTTTCGCGCCCGTCTTCTCCTACCGCGCTTTTGACCTCGTCGATCATCAGTTCGAGGGTTAGTTTTGCGTCCCCGACGAGACCGATGTCGATGTCGTAGTCTTTATTTATATCTTCGGCAGCAATGTTCGCCTGGATCATAAATTTCCCCGAAGGGATATCGATACCAAAGGTTGTTCGAGTGAGACCGGAACCGACAGCGAAGACGGTATCGGCGATGCCCAGCCACTTGAAGACGCTTTTAGGGGCGGTTCTATTGGCGGAGCCCAACGCCAGGGCGTGATCATCGGGAAAGGCACTTTTTGCCTGCATGGTCGTGATGACGGGAATTTGTGTCAGTTCAGCGAGTTCCATTAGCTGGTCGGCAGCTTTTGCGTACAGCACTCCCTGACCCGCCCAAATAACAGGATTATTGGCGGCCAATAGTTGGGCGACGGCATCTTTCACGTCCGATCGGGAAGGCTGGTATTTCATTGGGCTGGACGGTTTATAGGGCGGCGTATTTTCTGGAACTTGTTGCCGCAAAACATCTCCGTGCATTTCAACCAACACGGGGCCCGGCCGCCCTTGGCGTGCAGTGTGGAAGGCACGACGCATTTCGCGAGTCGTGCGATGGATCTGATCTATGGACAACGCAAGTTTGGTCACATTGGCGTAATTTCGAGTGGCCGAAAAATTAGGTGCAATGTCGTAACTTCCGGTACCGCTGCCGCCCGGCAGGAAAAGAATGGGTACGGAATCCCCCCACGCCTGAGCGATCGCCCCGAACGAATTCTCAACGCCTGGTCCCGACTGAGAAGCGAAAACGCCGATTTGTTGGCCAGCCGTTTGGCGGCTGTACCCATCGATTGCATTAATACCGCCTCTTTCTTGACGGAATACGATAGGTCGTATGCCTATTTTTGCGGCAGCCTCGATCAATGGATTGGCCGGGAAACATGCCATCCAGGTGACCCCCTCGGCTTGCAAGCAACGAGCGACAAGATCAAATCCGTTCACAGAAATCCCCCCAAAGAATTAAGCAGCGTAGAGTAGCACTCCGTTTAAATGGAGTGACGTTTGGACGCAAGTTTCCTAGCGTACCGTAGGGCATGATCGAGTGAGTTAGTAAAAGCTGTCCCCCTCCATGCGATATCGAATGCGGTGCCGTGGTCGACGGACGTTCTGACGATCGGTAAACCGATCGTGACGTTAACGGCGGATTCGAAATCGAAGAGTTTCATGGGCGCGTGGCCTTGATCGTGGTACATACAAACCACCGCGTCGTAACGATTATGGTGTATCGCCTGGTGAAAAATCGTATCAGCGGGGTAGGGGCCTGATACGTTAATTCCAGTAACAACGGTTTCCGCAATCGCAGGAGTTATGAATTTCTTTTCTTCGTCCCCAAAAAGCCCATTTTCGCCGGCATGCGGATTAAGTCCGCAAACCGCGATGCGTGGATTCTCTGTACCCATCGACAAGGTCTTGTGCGTTAACTCAATAACAGCTCGAACTCTCTGCTTGGTCACGCGTCGTATCGCTTCCGTCAACGGGACATGCGCGCTGACATGGCTTACCGCGACGTCGTCCGTAACCAACATCATGGAATAATTTTGTACGTCGCAAAGTTGGGCGATCAGTTCTGTATGCCCAATGAAGTCTGGATCGCTCATCCGCGTCGCTTCCTTGTTCACGGGCAACGTAACGATTCCCGCGACTTCGCCCTTTAACGCATCGTGCGTCGCGCGCTCAACGTACGCTCGAGCTGCAGCTCCTGAATCTTTCCGCAGTATCCCGGGCGTGAGATCGGCGGCGTTAAGCAAACCCAAATCGATTACATTTAGAGACCCCTGGATTACTTGGCGGGGTTCTTCGACCGAATGGATCGGGACGTCCAGCTTTAGGAGAGTGGCGCCAGCTCTCAAGATAGCTGCGTCACCGTAGACCACTACGTCGTTCGCCAGTTCGCCATTGGCGTAGCACCGTAGAGTGATTTCCGGTCCAACGCCGGATGCGTCGCCCATTGTGACAGCCATACGCACGGGTTTGTACTCAAGCAGAGAGTAGATCTAAGAGCGTATCAGGTTTCCCGATCCCCCCTCCTTTAGTGACGAGCAGTTGTCCGTTACGATCGGAGACGGGAATAGCTACTCCTAGATTTCCGAGAACTTTAACTGGTTCGTTACCTAAGATCGCTGCGGCGGTATCCCCTCCAATCACCACCAACGTCCCGATGGGGGCCGCGGAATTTGACCATGACGCAAGTGCCCTAGCCGTCGCCCATGCTGCGTTTAGATCCGGCGTTCTTGTTGGTTCGAGTGTTGTTAAAACGCTTAAATGGTCCGAAATTTGGAATGTCTCATTCAGCGTGTACAAGGGACACTGGAGGCGCCGTATCTGACTTCTACTGACGGGATGTAAACTGCCGCAGACGACGAGAATAGGTGTCCTGAGGACGAATTTCTGTCGCGAATGGGGGCGGCCGAAAGTTGCCGCAAACGCTTGGATGGCGCCTGATGGGCCGACAAGCATGCGTCCTTCTGCACGACATCGTTGGGCTGCTTGGGCTAGTTCGTTGTTATCATTGGCGTCGACCACGCGCACGTCCCGGTTCGTGCAGCCTGCGGCACGCAATAATTCCATGGGACGGCTGGTGTTAATCGGATTCAATGCGTCGGCGCCCGATGCGCTTTCCGCAACTGGGACGTCGTCAACGTACACTACGCCATGGCGACAGCGGCGTCCGGCATCGGGGAAACTCGGCACGACATCGATCGCGAAACCCATATCGAGTAGAGCTTTTACCTCGTGCGGCCAATTGCCTCGTAATGCCGAGTCGATCTTATGACATCGGTCTCGTACCGCGGTTTGATGAATCTTCCTGACGCGTTGAGCGGCCAATGCGACGCTGTCATGCCGTGTTTCAAGGTCGATGACCATGCAATCGCTGCCCGCTATTTCTAAACCCGCGTTCACCAAGAATCCTTCATCCGCAATGGCGCCCGCGACTTCAAGCGCGCCGGTACGATCGTCCGCGGTGGTTAGGAAATTGAGCAGTGGCTTTCGCTATCTAGCGACTGAGCGACCCTACCCCAACCGTCTCGTTGGTACCAGTGGCGAGGGCCGAAGTGATGTGGTGCATACACGGGTGTTATAAAGTCGTTATGAAGCCGTTGTTTTCCATCGTTGGGTTCCTGTTACTTGTTGGGTGCGGATTCCAGTTACGAACCTGGGATTTAGCATCTGCTTATCGGATCGTCCGCATCGAGTCACACGTAAATAGCAGCATTGAACGGGATATACGTGGCGCTTTTGAATCCGCGGGGTTGGTGGTGGTTGAAGAGGGAGACGCGGATCTATACCTCACTGTTGAACGCGAGGACTTTGAACAACGCAGCGACATGTTTACTGGCGATGGTCGAGTAGCGGGTTATCAATTGCAGCTGAGGGTTGCTTATCAGGCGAGTGACGCGAGTGGTAAAATCTTGGTTCCCTTACGGACACTACAAGAGCAGCGATCACTTCCGCTCAATCGGGCCAATGTCGTTGGATCGGATGCCGAGAAAAGACTCTTGGTGCAGGAAATGCGGACAGACATCGTTCAGCGGATCGTACGTACCTTGGCAATCTTAGCGGATCAAGTGGTTAAGCCGTCAGATGCTTCTTAAACCGGAGCAGCTCGGACGCCACCTCGAAGAACTGTTACGGCCCGTATATTTTGTTGGTGGCGATGAACTTCTTCTTGTCGAAGATGCGTGTAGAGCGATTGTAAAGACGGCTAGTGACCAGGGTTATACAGAGAGAGAGCGTTATGACATAGGCCCAGGAACCGATTGGAGCGATGTATTTTCTGGTGCTTCCAGTATGTCTTTGTTCTCGGCGAAGCGCGTGTTGGATATCCGTCTTTCCGCTAAAGGAGTGGATCGAGCAGGGTCGGACGCGCTTCGCGCATACCTCGAGGATCCGATCGAGGAGACGCTCGTGCTTGTCCGAGCAGGGCCCATCGAGTGGCGGCAGCGCTCATCGGCGTGGTTCAAGTTGTTGGAAAAACAAGCCGTTGTGGTGCTGGCATCGACCGTATCGGCTCAAGAATTACCCCGGTGGCTGGACACAAGAGCCCGAAGCGCGGGCCTCAAATTGAGTAGTGATGCTATCGAGGCACTGGTTGATCGAGCAGAGGGCAATCTGGTTGCCGTGCAGCAAGAGCTAGAAAAGTTACGGCTGTTGGATTACCCATCCGATAAGGAGATAACGGTCGGTGACCTGAGTCTTGGCAATGCCTCTCATTTTGAAACCTTTGAACTCATTGACACAGCGTTCTTAGGTGACGCGGCCCGTGCCAGAAAGATGCTCAGAACGTCACGTCAGGAAGGGATCCCTATATTCATGGTCATTGGCGCCCTGGCTGCGCAACTTCGGCGGGCACATCACGTCAGCATAGGTCGCCGTGAACGTCTTGCGCGTAATCGCAAGCGCGCGGTCGACGCGGTGACGCGCCGGCTCAGCAGTCATGGCATCGAGACGGCTTTGGTGGAATGCGGGCGTCTGGATCAACAGGCTAAGGGAATGCTCCGCGGTGAAGCGTGGGACTCTCTCGAAAGACTAATCTTAACGATTTCCGGACGTTCAAGATCGAACCTTGAGCGGGAAGCACGGTATCTTGGAAGGTGAACTCCTTGTATGCCGGCCCAACGGCCTTTGAATATTCCCTGCAACCAGATCGCCGGCTGTCTCTCCCGAGCGAGCGAGCTTGTTACGATTTGCATCGGCCCCATCGCGTCAAGTTCTTTTGCCGTCGCGCTGGCTTGGTCTTTACCGAGTTTGCTCAAACCAGGATCAACGTGTCGATCGAATCCAGCAGCCGCTTCGCCGTGACGGACCATGTAGATATTGGACATCGGATCGCGTCCTCATCTGGTTTTTTGTAGTTCTGTTGTTGCCATCCATTAACTTAACGGCCGAGCATTGAGCGCTCGGAACCCATCTAATTTGCGCTGGGAAAGCTGGGCGAATCAAGGTTAAATAGTTCGCTTCGCTGGTTGGACGCCATGCCCCGAATCAATGGACCGAGTGCCTGTGGATGACTGAAGGTGTAGTTATGAAAATTCCCGACGCTGGGCTGTCGCCTGATATGACGCCGGACGCGTCCGTAGATGTCCATGAGGCATTCGGAATCGATCAAGACTTTTCCGTGCCGGCCTTCGGTGAACGTAGCGAACACGTTCCGTTGATCGACGAGGACTACGTTTTTGACCCTGATACTACGCTCGCAATTCTTGCTGGGTTTACCCACAACCGACGGACCATGATCCAGGGATATCATGGCACGGGGAAATCAACTCATATCGAACAAGTATCTGCACGCCTAAATTGGCCGTGTATTAGAGTCAATCTGGATAGCCACATCAGTCGCATTGATTTGATCGGGAAAGACGCCATCGTGATTGAAGATGGCAAACAAATTACAGCCTTCCGCGAAGGTATTTTACCGTGGGCTTTGCAGCATCCGACCGCACTGGTCTTCGATGAATACGATGCAGGACGTCCGGACGTCATGTTTGTTATTCAGCGGGTTCTTGAAGTTGAAGGAAAGCTCACCTTATTGGACCAGAACCGCATCATCACGCCTCATCCATGTTTTCGACTCTTTTCGACGACGAATACGGTAGGGCTTGGCGACACCACGGGTCTCTATCACGGAACGCAACAAATCAACCAGGGTCAAATGGATCGCTGGAACATCGTTACGACGCTAAATTATTTGCCGCATGATATGGAAGTGGACATCGTTTATGGCAAAGCAAAAGGCTGGCAAGCCAATGCGGACGGGCGGCAAACCATTTCCAGTATGGTCAGTGTGGCTGACTTGACCAGAAAGGGCTTTATCAACGGGGACATTTCTATCGTGATGTCGCCACGTACTGTGCTTCACTGGGCGGAGAATGCAGAGATATTTAGCGACATCGGGTTCGGTTTTCGCGTTACGTTCCTGAACAAATGCGATGAACTTGAGCGGCCTATCATTGCTGAGTACTACCAGCGATGTATGGGCGACGACTTGGGCGATGCCAGCAAGGGCATCACGCTACCAGAATAGATCCGGTTCCATGAGCGAAGAAGATCACCCGCTTGAGCCGTTCAAACGGGCGACCGTCGCGACCATGCGTGCGCTTGCAGAAAACGATGAGCTCGAGGTCACCTTCGGTAAGGGAGCCGTTACGGTCCGTGGTCATTCGGTTGAGGTACCCCTGCCCACGGTTGGGTGTTCCGAACAAGAACTTAACGCGATACGTGGAATGGGTGACGAAGTAGCGCTCAAACTTCGATATCACGACGCTGTCGCCCATCGCACCCGCACGCCCAAAGCCGGGCCGGCTCAGGAGTTGTTCGAGTGGGTCGAAGACGCACGTATCGCGTCGATTGGGACGTTGCGGATGGAGGGAGTTGCACGAAACTTAGATGCCAACCTCGACGCGCTGTGTAAGCAGCAGGCGTTTGACTTAATCACGGCCGAGGGCGAAGCGCCTCTTGGTATCGCGGTCGGTCTCCTGGTGCGGCAGCGATTGACCGGTCGACAGTTGCCTGCTTCGGCAGAAAACGTGGTTCGTTTCTGGCGTGATTACATCGAGGAGCGGGCCGGGGACGATATCGAGTCGCTCCGCGACTGCCTGCATGATCAGATCTCTTTTGCCGATCGTTGTCGAAACATTATGGTTGACTTGGGCCTGGCTTCGGAGCTTGAGGATCCTTCCGAACTCGAAGACAACGATCAAGATACAGAAAATATCGACGAGAACCAGGATCCGGACGCCGAGTACGCGCCCGAGGACGTGGTGCTTGACGATGATGCGATGGCGGAAGAAGACGCTGACGGTGAGTCCACGGTCGTCGAGATGGATGCCGATATGGACATGAACGATCTCGGGGCTGAAGCGGACCCGGATGAATCACCAAATTTCTCGCTAGACGAGTCGGGTCGAATAAGGGTAGACGTCAACTACGCCTCGTTTACCCAGGAATTCGATGAAGTTGTAAAAGCGGAGGATCTTTGCGAAAGCGAAGAACTAGCACGGCTCCGAGCGCTACTTGACCAGCAGCTGATCCCACTCCAACACACAACGTCGAAGCTTGCGAATCGCCTTCAACGGCGATTGTTGGCAAAACAAAATCGAACTTGGGAGTTCGACTTGGAGGAAGGCCTTCTTGACGCCGGCCGACTCGCGCAGGTGGTCGTTGATCCGCTCAACCCGCTCGCGTTCAAGCAAGAACGGGAGATGAAATTTCGCGATACCGTCGTCACGATGTTGATTGATAGTTCGGGGTCAATGCGCGGTCGTTCGATCACCATTGCTGCCATGTGTGCTGACATTCTCGGCAGGACCCTAGAGCGATGTTCTGTGGGCGTAGAGATTTTGGGATTTACCACGCGCGCATGGCGTGGTGGGCAATCCAGAGAAGAGTGGATTACTGCTGGGAAACCCTCGAATCCTGGACGACTAAATGATCTCCGACATATCATTTACAAAGGGGCTGACGATTCTTGGCGGCGGTCTCGACGTAACCTAGGCCTTATGATGCGAGAGGAATTGTTAAAGGAAAATATCGACGGAGAGGCCCTTATCTGGGCACACAACCGTCTCGTCACGCGAACGGAAGAACGCAAGGTTCTGATGGTGATTTCGGATGGTCTACCGGTCGATAATTCCACGTTACTGGTGAATCCAAGTAGTTATCTCGAGCAACATCTGAAGTACGCGATTGATGTGATCGAAAGTCAGTCAGAGGTCGAACTCATTGCTATTGGTATTGGACACGACGTAACTCACCACTACCGACGAGCGGTCACGGTCACAGATGCGGAGCAACTTGGCGGCGCGATTACGGAGCAGCTGGCTGCTCTTTTTGATGTGACGAACTAGACCGGTGCGTTGGATAGCGCTATTTATGGTCGGATTCAACGCTACCGCGCTGCATGCGGATACGGTGCGGGTCGCATTTGGTTCCTGTGCGGACGCCGACCAGCCCGATCACCCGATCTGGAATGCGCTTTACCAGGCTCAGCCCGACGCGTTGTTGATGATTGGAGACAATGTCTATGCTGATTCGCCCGAGTTTCGATCCAGCCCTAGCCGGGAGGGCTTGGAAACTGAATACGCGAAACTGGCGGCGACTCCTGCATTTCAGCGACTTCGTGACGTCGTTCCAATCTATGCCACATGGGATGATCACGACTACGGTTTGAACGATGGTGGTAAGGAATTCTCGCTAAAGGACGTTTCGCAACAAGTTTTTTTTGATTTTTGGCGGGTCCCTTCAGATCGGCCCGAGCGTCAGACTCCTGGAATTTATGCGGAACGGTGGCTCAGCAAAGCAGGACTGCGAATACAGGTTCTGCTACTGGACACGCGTTACTTCCGCTCCGCGCTAACTGTAGACCCGCCGGATGGTCGTTGCCCGGTCCGTAACTATGGAATTAACCTGGCTGATGAAGCGACAATCTTAGGACGCGAGCAGTGGCAGTGGTTGAAGGAGCGCTTACGGGAGCCGGCCGACGTGCGTGTTATAGCTTCTAGCGTTCAAGTCGTCTCCGACGAGCATTGTTGGGAGCGCTGGGGCGTTTTTCCAAAAGAGCGCGCGCGCCTCTTTCGCATGATCGCTAGGTCCGGTGCACGTAATGTTTTTCTCGTGTCCGGGGATCGACATCTGGGCGAAATATCCAAACTTCCCGGGGATGGCGATTTCGGGCTCGACTATCCTTTGTACGACATTACCTCGAGTCCACTTAGTGCCCGTTCAGGTTTTGGTAAAGGAGAGGTGAACGGTTATCGGGTGGGTCACGACAATGTCCGGGTCAGCAATTTCGGCGTGATAGAGATAGACACGGTTAAGAAGCAAGCCCATCTTAGCCTCCGCGACCGCACCGGCGAAACGCTCGTTCACACGAGCGTTTTTCTCCGTTGATGATGGTTTTCTGGGTTCAGCCAACGACCTCAAAACGCTTGATGTCGGGCCGGCCGGCCATCAGACCCGCGAACTTGGCGCCTGCAGCTTTGAAGTGATCGCTCGAACCGTGCGCGGCAAGGGCTTCTTCATCGGAATACAGTTCCATCACCGCGTAGCCATCGTCATCTTTGACTAGCGTATACAGTTGATTACCCGGTTCATTGGCCCGTACTTGCTCCGCTAGCGCTAGCATTACTGTTTCGAACTCGGATTCCTTACCTTCGGCGACATTGAGTCTCGCTAATAACGCAATCATATGTTCTTCCTTCCAAACGATGGGGCAGAATACCTATCTCATGAACCGAAACAAACTGTTAGCTATGCTCCACACGTACGGGCGTCG
>JAKUTH010000043.1 GCA_022448085.1 Pseudomonadales bacterium
GGGCGTAAGTAGTCTTCGGGCGTGGGACAACCCAAGAGGACGTCTGCCAATAAACCCTGACGATCCGGGGTGAGGATTCGAGTCACGGTAGCACCGTGTTCGATGAGGTCGACCTCCATGCCGGAGTCGGAATCTTTGAGGTGGTACGACAGCATTTGAATCGAGATTGTTCCGGTACACGTCGCTACTTTTCAATAGAATAACCCGGTTGTGCGGCATCCTAATCGTCGAAATCGAGACGTGATCGCGTACTGGCTCGTTATGGCCAGCATCCGCGTCCTCTCCTGGTTGCCCCTCGGGCTAGTCCGTTGGCTCGGACGTCGTCTTGGCGAATTGATTTGGCTCGGGCGGACGCGCATGCAGAGAAGTACGCGGCGCAACGTCGAACTTGCATACCCCCAAGTGCACGGGATGGAACGCCGCCGTCTTGCGATTGAGAGCCTTCGTCAGACCGCGACTATCTACATGGAAAGCGGGATGGTTTGGCACTGGTCGACTCCGAAAATCGACGGGTGCTTGTTGAAGGTCCATGGCAGCGGTGTTTTCGGTGAGGACCGTAAGGGAAAGGGGATCCTTATGTTGGTCCCGCACTTCGGCAACTGGGAGGTGCTCTCGTACTACTTTGCGTCGAAAGGTCCGCTCACCGCCCTCTATGAGAATCGCCAGATCCAAGGCATTGAAGATCAGGTAAACGCGGCGCGGGAGCGGCACGGCGGGCGTCTAGTTCCAGCGACTCGGGCGGGACTACGCACGCTTTTGTTGGCGCTAAGGCGGGGTGAACTCGTTGCCGTTCTACCGGACCAAGTGCCTGCTCGCGGCAACGGCGTGATGGCCAACTTCATGGGACGGGATGCCTTAACAGGAACGCTTTCTAATCGACTATTACAGAAAACGGAGGCGCGAGCTTGCCTAGCGACGGCGTTACGAGTGCCCGGGGGCTTTGAAGTGTGGCTCGATGTGTTGGAAGAGGCTGTGTACGACCCTGATCCCATCGTCGCTGCCAATGCAATCAATGCTGCTATCGAATTGGCGATCGCTCGGGCCCCGGCCCAATACCAATGGGAATACAAACGTTTTCGGATCCCGGGTGGACCTGATATCTACGACTAAGACATCGGAACTACGACGACGTCGATTGTTACCACTGGGTCAATAACCGGCACGACCGTCGCGAATGATTTCGAAGTATTCGGTATCGAGTGGTTCGTAACGATTGGAGCCAGGTTTCAGAACGTAGACGGGGTCGGCGATTGCACCGAGATCGTAAGCTTCCCGGCGTAGGTCGCCTTTAACCATCTTGAACGTACCGGTTACGTCCATGTCTTTCTGGACGCGCACAAAAACCGGGCGAGCGTAGGCCGGTAATTCGCTGTTGACGTACGCTGCGAAACTTTCCCAATCGAGGTCGTGAGCATGGTCAGCGAGGCGTACGGCGACCATGCCGGCGCGCCCGTCTGCGCCGGGCACCTCGACGCCATAGACGTTACTCAGCTCGATGGCAGCGAAGCCATTGATGATCTCACCGACTTCGTTGGTCGAAACGTTTTCTGACTTCCAGCGGAATGTATCGCCGACACGATCAACAAATTGATAGTGCGCATAACCAAGCGCAAAACCGACCTCTTCTTGGGTGAGTTCTCGGATCAAGTCGCCGGTGTTGAACCATGCGTCGCCTTCCTCGAAAACATTACGAAAGATTTTCTTTTCGGTGGCTTCTTTGTCCGTGTAGCCTTCAAACGGAGCTTCAGGATTGATGTGTCCTATGCAAAGCCCGGGTTCGCCTCGAGCAACAGGAATGCATTGACCTGTTTTATCCCGCAAAACTTCGTCAGCATCGACGTCGTATTCGACCAGGGCAATGCGGGCGGTCGTTGTGCCGATCGTGCAGTCCTTGTTGAATAGATTGGCGAATGCGACGTTGCCTTCGCTAGATCCGTAGAATTCGCTTATGCGTTTTATTCCAAATCGTTCCTTAAATTCCAACCACACGTCTGGACGAAGTCCGTTTCCCATCATCGCCCGAAGCGGACTGTCGTGATCATCGGCATGGCGTTCAGAGTTGACGAGATAACGACAGAGCTCACCGACGTAAATCAGGCAAGTGACACCGTGTTCTCTGACGTCGGGCAGAAAGCGACTCGCCGAGAATCGTCGTCGGATAACCATGGCAGCACCGGATGAAAAAGATGCACCGGCGCCAATCAAAAGGCCGGTCCCGTGATAAAGCGGGAGGCAGATGTATAGGCGGTCTGAACGGTCGCATTGCAAACCCGCGGTGTGGGAAAGCATTGCACTTTGGAGATAACGGCGATTAGACAATACGGCCGCTTTGGGTAAACCCGTCGTCCCTGACGTGAAGATGTAGAAGGCATTGTCACCAAGTGTGACTTCTTGGGTGATTGGAAGGTTCTCAGTTCCAACTCCCACGCTTTCGTCACCTAAGTTCCGGGCCCAATTTGGGACGGTATCGAGATTGCCGTCGGGAACAAACAAGTAGTCGGAACCTTCGTCTAAATTCAGTTCTCCCTTTACCTCTTGGATCGCCTCGACAAGTTCGGCACCAAAGATGCACTTTTTCGAATCTGTTACGGAAATGCAGTGGGTCAGGGGACGGCCTCGAAGGTTGGTATTGATAAGGCCCCCCGTCGCGCCGATCTTGTTGAGCGCAATTACGCTTTCGAGGAATTCGATTCGGTTTTCCATGAAAACACTGACGACATCGCCACGCGTCACGCCTATTTCGAGTAGCCTCGCAGCGTAACGATTCGCAGCGGCGTTGAGTTGGCCCCAAGTGACCGATTGACCTTCGAAGACAGCCGCGACCCCATCAGCGTAGTTCTCGGCATGGTTTTCGACTTGGCGAGCAAAGCAATCGTGTTCATCTAATGACCGCGGGGTCATGCCACGCTTTAACTTGAGTAGCGCAGGCACCTGCGCCAATACGGAAAAGATCTCGCCAATAGCCATAAATGTGTTCTCGCCTAGTTGGGTCTACCTCGAGTAAAGATATCCATCCATAATGGTTCGAGTAAAGGCTGGAGCATACGATGAATGAGGTTTGGGAAGTCGGTGATATCAAAATAACGCGCGTTGTTGAGATGGAGGTTGCTGGGGGATCCCGATTCATTCTCCCGGATGCCACGCGTGAGGCATGCCTTGCCTATCCCTGGTTGCAACCCCACTTCATGGATCTAGAGGGTAACCTCATCATGAGCATTCACGCATTGGTGGTTGATACCGGCGAACGTCGGATCGTCGTCGACACATGCATTGGTAACGACAAAGAGCGTTCGATTCCCGCGTGGAGTCATCTACAGACAAAGTTTTTAGAGGACCTCGAGGGCGTTGGATATGCGGCTGACTCGATCGACACGGTTCTTTGTACACACCTGCACGTGGATCATGTCGGCTGGAATACAAAGTTGGTCGATGGAAAGTGGGAGCCCACGTTTGCGAGCGCGCGTTATTTAATGGGTCGGACAGAGTGGGAATACTGGGATACCAACGAGGATACGTCGACGTATGGATCGGTAATGGACGACAGCGTCCGTCCGATATTCGCGGCAGGGTTGGTAGATCTCGTCGAGTCAGACCACCAAGTTGCTCCCGGTGTGAACTTACAGGCGACCCCCGGCCACACGCCTGGTCACGTCAGTGTGCGGGTGACGTCGAACGGAGTTGAGGCACTAATTACGGGAGATTGCATTCATCATCCTTGTCAGATGACGCGCACGGACTGGTGTAGTTCAGCCGATTACGATCAAGGCCAAGGTCGTCGCACGCGTGAATCGTTACTGGAGAAGTACGTCGATTCAGATGTGCTCATCATCGGGACCCACTTTGCGACCCCGACTGCAGGCTACGTTAAGCATCATGATGTGAGTGGTTATTGGCTCGATGTTGAGTTGCCGTCGTCCTGACGCGCATTTCAATCCGCAGTATCCACTGTTGGATGCGTGATCGGGTCCAGGGTATATCAAGGGCGATCAATGCTAGGCCCAAGGGAAACATCCAAAACCCAAGTATGGGTAAAAATCCGAACACTCCCCCCAACATCAACAGAAGACCGGCGATCGAACGGACACCCACTGGGAGTTTTTGACCCCACTGCAAAATCTTAACGGTCGCTAGATCAATGGATTGACGGAGCGGCGTAGATTCTTTCACCGAGCACTCAGGCCAGGGTGGGTACGTCGTCGCGCGTATCCAAGCGAGGTTCTCGCGCGTGAGCCGGATCGGTTGCCGTAAAGCGATAAGCCCCGTCCTCGTGCAAGGTGCGCTCGATCCGGTCGCGATA
This sequence comes from Pseudomonadales bacterium, assembly GCA_022448085.1. Classification (GTDB taxonomy): domain Bacteria; phylum Pseudomonadota; class Gammaproteobacteria; order Pseudomonadales; family Azotimanducaceae; genus UBA11889. Next base: position 4,298 of record JAKUTH010000043.1, read on the forward strand.
CATCAACAGGTGGCAGTGGGCGATAGCCTCGCCGAGCGCCATCATGGCTTGGCCTGGGTCCAACTTACGTTTGAACAACACCGGTAGCAGGGCGTTTGCGGTTTGTGGTTCGACACAAAATTCTTCGAGAGCGAGCATGCGTTCTTCGTGATGGTTAATTAACTGACGGAGTCGTTCGCGTACACCGAAAAACGGCAAGTTATGTGCCGGGAGGACAAACGTATCTTCGGGGGTCGACAGCAACTTATCGTGCGACTCCATCCAAGCTTTGAGGGGATTGGCCTCGGGTTCGGTCGGATGGACGCTGACGTTGGAGGTTATGATGGGAAGAATCTGATCGCCCGAGATCATAATCTTGAGGCTTCTACACAGTAGGCACGCGTGTTCAGGGGAGTGCCCAGATCCAACAACGATTTCCCAGTGGTGGTTTCCGATGGAGAGCACGTCGCCGTCCTCGAGACGATGAAAACCAGAAGGAAAAGCCGTTGGCATCGACATCATCGACATCTTGCCGGTGGCGCGCCCGGTCCACATTTTCGATAATTTTTGGAGGTAATCGGCGGGCATACCGTATTGGGTATAGAACTCTTGCCCGATCCAGCTCGAGTGATGTGAAGGCCCGCCGGTTGCGAAAGATCGGGCTTGGTAAAATTCGCCACGCGTCATGAAGAGCGGAACGCGAAAGTGCTCGGTGATCATGCCAGCTTGACCGATATGGTCGGGATGCATATGTGTGCAGATCACCCCTTTGACAGGTTTCCCGTTGAGCTCACTATCAAAAATCGTATGCCACAATTTTTTTGTGTCGTCGGTGCCGAGTCCCGTATCGACCACGAACCAACCATCGTCGTCCTCGAGAAGGTACAAGTTGATGTGGGTGAGAGAACCCCACATGGGCATGGTCAACCAGCGAACTCCCTCCGCGACTTCCATAGTGGTGCCTTTTGCCGGATGTTCGTCGTAAGGATATTTGAGCCCCTGACTGCTGCGAAGTCCCTTATTTACTGCCATATCGAGCCCCGACAGCTTCGAGTTGCAAAGCCGTGGGAAGCGTCCCTTCCAGAGTGCTAAGTTGCGCAGTATAACCCGACCACTTACATTAGACCTTTCGACGCCGCCCAATCGAAGCCGGGCGGTTAGGTAACAAGGGGGAGGCAAACTATGTCCATGAATATTAAACCGATTCCGATGTTGGACGACGAGGTCAACGAAGTTCGGCTAGCGACCGCGGAGATCGTCAACAGAGACATCGTTCCAAATGAAAGTGATCTTTACGCTTCGACTCGCGATGGGTCCAGGCCGTCGAAGGAGGCGATCGCGCGGGCACAGGAATTGAGGAAGGCTGTGCAGGACAAAGTGAAGAAAGCCAAGCTTTGGGCGCCCCATCTACCACCCGAGTTCGGTGGTATGGGACTCTCGTTCATGCAACACGCCTACATGAACGAAATATTAGCGTACAGCCCCGGAGCAGCACCGCTCTTTGGTGTGGTAGCGCCAAATTCGGGCAATCAAAAGATATTGGTCAAATACGGGACTCCCGAGCAACACGAAAAATGGCTCATACCGCTGACAGAAGGACGCATGCAATCCGGGTTCTCGATGACGGAACCGATGAACCCTGGGTCGGACCCCCGATCGTTGACGACGCGCGCGGAAGTCGATGGTGATGAATGGGTTATCAATGGTCATAAGTGGTTCACATCGAACGGTCACGCTGCGGACTTTTATATTGTTATGTGTCGGACGGCCGATCCAGACGATCCCGGTGGTGCTAACGAGAAGATGACGCAAATCATCGTTCCCAGGGAGACGCCTGGTGTCAACATTCTTCGCGGCGTTCCGGTCTGGGGTAAGGCTTCAAGTCATTGCGAAATCAAGTATGAAAATGTCCGCGTACCCAAAGAAAACCAGTTGGGACAAACCGGTACCGGCCATCAAGCGGCGCAAGATCGTCTCGGGGCGGGCCGCGTGTACCACTGCATGAATTCGGTTGGTGCGATGTGGCGATGTTTCGATTTAATGATTGATCGGTTGATGACGCGCGAAGTTCATGGAGGTGAAAAACTCGAAGACAAGCAGTTTATGCAGGGATTTATTGCGGATTCGTACATGGATATCCAGTCGGCGCGGCTCATGGTCGTTGATTGCGCTCAGAAGATGGAATCGGGTGTCGATCCTCGCACTGATATTTCATCCATTAAGGTATACGTGCCGGCTGCATACCATCGTGTAGTTGACCGGGCGATTCAGGTCTATGGTGCGGCCGGAGTGTCCGGGGATTTTCCGTTTGCGGGGATGTACGAAGGTGCTAGGACGTTGCGCATCGCTGACGGACCCGACGAGGTGCACAAGATCCTGATTGCGAAAAACGTTCTGCGTCGTTATCACGCAGGCGAGTCGTGGGATTTTGGAAACTAAGCGGTATGGACGAACTCGTTGAAGCCATGGCGAAAGCCGTAAAAGCGCGGGAAGCGCTGCCACGTATGCCCAATGACCTCGATCTCGAACAAGCGTACGCCATTCAAAAGACGCTCGTAGGTGCGGTCGCCGGGGGTGCGATTGCAGGCTTAAAAGCCGGCATGACGGCTGCCGCCGGACAAAAACAGTTTGGACTTTCGCACCCATTGATTGGCTCGTTGTACGAATCAGGTCGTTTGTCGCCGGGAACCGATTTGGCTGCGGCAACCGGGGTCAGTCTCGAATGCGAAATTGGCGTGGTGATCGATGGAGCAGGAAATCCAAAATCTGCTGGACCAGTCATCGAGGTGCCACGCATGGCGTGGGGCGATCCCGCGGATGCCACCGGCTTCAATTTGACGGCGTGCAATATTGCCGCTGACCGATTTATCGTTGGGACACAAAGACCGTTTCGGAGCGATTACGCTGATATCCACATTACGCTGACGCGTGATGGTGAGACGGTGTGTCAGGCTCCTGCGACCGATGCCCTGGGCGGCCCACACGATGCTCTAGCATGGATGCTCGATGAAGCGTCTTTGCGTGGTTTGGAAATACATGATGACATGCTTCTCATTACGGGTGCTTGCGGAGGGATCCATCCGGCGCTGCCCGGTGCGTATCGTGCGGACTATGGCGAGCTTGGATCGATCGAGTTTGCGGTTAAACCATAGGCCGCTACCGTGTTTGTCGCCTGTTGCTATTAAGGGTTCGACTGCCGTCGTGACATACGTTTATTGAAGCGATGAGAGAGATCGATGAACAGGGTGTTGGGTATTGATTTCACACGGTGAACTTTCCAGACGCGAGGGAATTCCAGACGTCGATCAACTTGTAGGTACGATGGGTCGATTCAGAGTCTGCAGAGGTGTGGCTGGCCCTATTTAGGAGATCGTTATCAATGAAACCGCTGGAAGCCTATCGGATCGTCGAGCTCGGTCTCGGTCCGGTCACCGGATTAGCTGGGATGGTGCTGGCCGACTTTGGGGCTGAAGTGATTAAGGTGGATCCGCCAGAGGGCGATCGATTTGATTCAATGCCAGCGAGCCGCCTTTGGCGACGCGGCAAACGGATTGTTACCGCCGATTTAGCCAACCCCGAAGACGTCGCGCGAGTTCGTGAACTTATTGTGACGACTGCGGATGGGGTTATCACGACGCTTAAGAGCGCTAAACGTGAGGCCCTCGGATTAGACGGTTCGGAATTGACGAAGGTACGACCAGATCTGGTCTACGGGGTAGTTACAGGATTTGGCGAACGCGGTCCGTACGCGCATTTGCCCGGTTACGAAGGTGTCGTAGCGGCGAAATCGGGGCGAATGTTGGGATTCGAAGGGGTCGCTGATCGCAGCGGTCCGAACTATTCCGCGTTACAGGTTGGAACCCACGCGACATCACAAAGCCTTGCAGCGGCCGTCATCGCTGCGTTGGATTGTCGCGAACGGACTGGGAACGGCGCACAGTTTGAGACGTCAATGTTACGGGGCATGATGCCGTATGAGATGGGCATCATGTCGATGGAACAACTGCAAGACCGAGGCGTACTTGAACGGCCCAAAGTTGCTCGGGACCGTTCCCGATCGATGCCAACGCTAAACTACCACCCGGTGCGGACGAAGGACGGACGATGGCTACAACTCGGGAATCTGTTGCCTCATCTACTTGATAATTTCTTGAACACAAGCGGGTTTGAAGAAATCCTGGCTCAGGAGCAGTTTAGATCCCCGGTTCCCACTTGGGATCGTGAGACATTGGAGTTGTTTCGGGATCAAATGCTTGGGCACATGCAAACGCGAACGTTGGATGAGTGGATGGAACATTACGTTGCAGACGGCGGGGTGGTTGCCCATCCATATCAGTCGACACAAGACGCACTGAAGGACCCTGATGCGACTCTCAACGGGCACGTGGTAGAAAAAGACGGCGTGGTGCAATTGGGCTTGTTGGCGGATTTGACGGAAACGCCAGGTGAAGTCGGGGGTCAAGCCAAACCGGATGATTTCGATCAGTTGGGTGCACGGCAGGTTCGTGTATCGAAGATACAAGCGCCGGTCGCGCGACCGCTTGAAGGAATTACCGTTGTCGAGAGCGCGACGATTATCGCGGCCCCTTTGGGTGCGGCAACCTTAGCCGATATGGGTGCCCGCGTTATCAAGATAGAACCGATTGGTGGTGATCCCTTTCGCTCCATGTTTCACGGGTTCGGCGCTTCAAAGTGCAATACCGGCAAGGAAAGTATCTGCCTCGATCTAAAGACCGATAACGGTCAACGAATCGCCCAATCGCTTGCGAAGAAAGCGGATATTTGGATTCACAACTACCGCATGGGCGTTCCTGAAAAATTGGGTATCGGCTACGACGACCTTCGGGCGCTGAACCCCGGTCTCGTCTACGTGTCCGCAAATGGCTACGGTCCGCGGGGTCCCGGTTCAAAACGGCCCTCTACGCATCCAATACCCGGTGCGGCGATGGGTGGCGTGGTGTGGCAAATTGGCGGACTTCCGGATCCGAATAAACACATGGATTTAGCTGAATTGCGCGAAATGGCCCGGAAGCTTCTGCGCGCCAATGAGGTGAATCCAGACCCCAATACGTCGATGGTGGTCGCGACCACGGCCGTTCTCGGTCTGGCTGCCCGTCGAGCGAGTGGCAAAGGACAAAAAATCTTTGTCGATATGTTCGGGGCTAACGCCTATGCGAACTGGGATGATTTTTTAAGTTTCCCAGAAAAACCGGAGCGACCCCCAGTTGATTCCGAAGGCTATGGAGTTGGTCCACTATACCGATTGTATGCGTGTAGCGAAGGATGGGTATTTCTGGGCGTGATCAGCGAGACGGAGAAAGCGACTTTGGCGCAAGCACTGGGTATTGAGTTGCAGTTCGATGTGTCGAATAGATTGGAGACAATTTTTCTTAGCGAAACCGCTGACCATTGGGAACAAGAACTCGGGTCGCTTGGTCTTGGGTGTGTACGCGCTGATGGATTGCTCCCGCAGGCGTTTTTCCTTCGAAACGAGCACTGTCTAGCAGAAAATCTAGCGGTGCCGGCGACGCATCCAGAGTGGGGCGAATATCTACGAAATGGCCCGATGGTCGAATTTGACCAGGACGGCTCGTATCCGGGGACCGGTGGCGTTGGGGGAGGGACCGTTACTCTCCTAGAGGAACTGGGGTATTCGTCAGAAAGGATCGAAGGTTTGTTGGAGGCCGGAACGGTCCGAGCTGCGTGACAAAACACTCGATATGGGAACGACGTTGAGACAGAAACCAACGGATTATTTTTCGCGAGAGCAAATTCGGGCGTTAAGGAAACGCTCGAATTGGCACGCAACCTGGCTCTTGGTGCATTGTTGGGGTGTCATATTCACGACGTGGGCCGCATGTGCGTTATGGACAAATCCAGTTGTCGTTGCCGTCGGCGTGTTGATCGTGGGGACTCGGCAATTGGGCTTGACCGTGCTCAATCACGAAGGAGCACATCATTTGTTGTATTCGAACCGGGCGCTAAACGATTGGGTTTCTGAGTGGATACTCAATAGGCCACTTTTTGGAGCATCGGTCCACGGTTACCGCAAATCGCATCTGGAGCACCATAAGCATACCCAACAACAAGGCGATCCGGATCTTGTTTTGTCAGCGCCTTTTCCAATCACGAAGACGAGCTTTCGACGGAAAGTGTGGCGTGATCTTTCGGGTCAGACGGGATGGAAGCAACGAAAAGAACTTGTTGTTTCCGCGTTCCGTCCGGCCGGGGGGCCGATATCCGTACGGTTCAAGCGGGCGACATACCGGCTTGGGCCAAATCTCTTGATTAATATGGCGTTTTTGGCTGGATTTGCGGCGTACGGGGTTTGGTATCTCTACTTTTTGCTTTGGCTATTGCCGTCGATGACTTGGCTTTTGTTCATATCTAGACTGCGAAATATCGGCGAGCACGCGTGCGTTGTCGACAACGACGATCGATTGCGCAATACCCGCACCACCCACGCAAGTTGGCTCGAACGAATGTTTATCGCCCCGTACTGGGTGAACTATCACCTCGAACACCATCTTTTGGTCTCATGCCCCTGTTATCGGTTGCGTCGGGCGCATCGTATCTTGATGGCAGGAGGTCACGGGACGGCGATGGATCTACAACCGAGTTATGCCCATGTGATCCGACTGGCGACAGCAACGGCCTGACGGAGCGTGCCCGACTCGAAGCTGGTCGCCTTGAGAAACCTTGTCTGGTTGGCCCTTATCGGCCACATTAGTGGATGCGAGCCTCAAAGTCCGCCGGTTGAACGCGACGTTATGCGCAAACTATTGACCGGCTTCGTTCTACCTATGGGGGACTTATCGATTGTGAGTCGTCCATCGGACTGCCGTACTGATGGGCAGACCAGCCTGGCGGTACCGCTGGGCCTTTTCGATGCATTTCTTAACGCGAATGACGAACAATCGAACGGTTTTGACTTGTCGGAATTTGGAGACCGAGTGACAACGACGAACAGTCACCCGCGGAGGTTGTATTTGCGGACTAGGAAACCGGTCGTTTCGTTATCCCGTGCAGGAATGACAACGAACGATGCACTGGTTTGTGTTGAAGTCTATGCCCAGGAAGAGCGGGCATTTTTCGTTTTCTTACGGCGCGAGGAGTCGACTTGGCGTCTTGCCGGTGAAGTTGTTTCTTGGGAAGAGCCCGAGGAAGAGGATCTATCCGAAGACCCTGAGGATGGGTATTGACGATCAAGAGCAAGCGCTTGTTCAGTCGTAGAGATCGCCAAATTCCTTGGGGGCGTTGCTGGTGCGTGCCTCGCGAATGGATTGGGCAAGCAGAGGGATACCGTCGCGAATGTCTTGATCCGGGACGTGCCCGAAGGCCAATCGAAGGTAAGGACGGTCGTCGTTGTTAATGTGAAAATTCGCGCCAGGGGCAAAGTGAACGTTGCGCGCCGCCGCGAGTTCGGCAAGTTTTTTTTGGTCGACGTCTTCAGGATAACGTAACCACACGAACAGTCCGCCGGCCGGATCCGACCAGGCACAGATATCGTGAAGTTCATTGGCAAGCCCGTTGACGACAAGATTTTTCTTGACGCGAAGCGATTTGTTCAGGTGGTCCGTTAATGACCAGACTCCGTCTCGGTAGAGCTCGGCAACAATGGCTGCCGCCAGATAATTCCCGCCTGCATCGTGTCGCCGCTCTAGAATTTGATCAAATATAGGGGGGCGTGCTAGCAAGTACCCGAGCCTGAGACCAGGCGCTAAAATCTTCGACAGTGAGCATAAGTAGATGATCTTCGCGTAGTCGGACAGGGCGTAGAGTGCGCTCGGCTTGTCGCCATCGAAGTGGACGTCGCCGTAGCAGTTATCCTCAACGATGGGAATGTCGTAATTTTCGGCAATGCGGATGAGTTGCGCTCGGCGCTCTAAGGACATCACCGTCCCGCTCGGGTTTTGATACGTCGTTAACGCATAGATGAATTTGGGTTTACGTTTAGGACCCAATCGATCGAGGGTCGACTCCAAGAGATCAACGCGCATACCGTTGTTGTCGAGCGGCAGCCCGACCATTTCGATGCCCAAACTTCGATAAGCGTTGATGGTTCCTGAGTAGGTGAATTCCTCGCAAATTATCGTGTCACCGGGACGTGTGAGAGCCTCTGCGGTAAGGGTGACGGCTTGCATCGAGCCGTTCATTAGTGCGATCGAGTCGGGGTTGACCGATACGCCTTCGCGTTCGGACTCTCGCGTTGCCATGATTGCCCGCAACTCCGGATGGCCTAACCGTCCGTGATAGTTGGTTAGAGCCTCGTACTCACGCTCAATCGCGATGGATGCAGCGCGTTGCATCTTGTCGACCGGAAATGTTTCCGGGTTGGTGCGACCGACCGCAAAATCGAATCTTCGTGTCATTGATTGCCCGTTGCCAGCTCGTTGTGGATGAGGTAGGTGTAGCTTTTTTGAACGGCGGTCATCATGTCGGTGTCGCAATCGTCCAGTTCGACAACGATCCACTCGAGTATGTCTTCATCGGCTGCGTCAATAATTGCGCGGATATCCATACGCCCGTCACCGACTGCAACATGGGCTTCGCCTTTGATTAGGGGACCGTCTTTAATATGGAGAAGAGGTGCCCGGTTTCGGATTCTTCCGACCTCTGACGCTGGATCGGAATTGCCGAAGTTTGCCGCCCAGTAGGTATCCACTTCAAATAGCACGTCGGGGCATTCTTCCTGAAGAACGTGATATCCCTTCTTACCTTCGTGTTCGACAAATTCCCACCAATGGTTATGGAGAAACAGTTCAAGCCCCGCGCGACCGAGCTTGTCGGTCAGATCGTTGACCGTCGCTACCGTTCGGGCGATAGCGCTTCGATCGGCAAAATCGTCGGGGCCAAAGCCTCCAGCAGCTCTTGAAAGACCCAAAGCACTAACCGTGTCGATTACCTCGTTAATCTCCGAGCGGTTCGCCCACGGAAAGTGAGTCGATGAAACCCTCATCCCCAAATCTTCAACCTGTCGTCGGAAATCCATGGGTGACTTACCGAACAGGTTAAAAGGTTCGACGCCACGGTAACCAATGTCGGCCAGCCGTTGCAAAACCGCGTCAAAATCGTTCTGGGACGCATCGCGTAACGAGTAGAGTTGGACTGAAATGGGTTTCACGCAGTGCCTCCTTTGACGGATTCGATCGGTAATTGCTGATTGTATAGCTAGACGAGTAGGCAGCGAACGGGAAGGTTCAACTTTGTGGCATTCGCTCATTTGGCACGGGCATGCCCGATACTGACACCGTGGTACCTCCAGCGGGTGTTCGGTTGATTCGAGCGTCTCCATCGCGGCGCGTGACCCATAGTCAGTGCCGTACTTGACGGTATTACCCGTTCCAACGTTCAATCGAAACGACGGAGGTGAGACTGCATGACGCGTTTACGAATGGGACTTGTAGGGGGTGGTGAAGGCGCTTTCATCGGCGCCGTCCATCGGATAGCGGCCGAGCTCGATGGTCGTATCGAGCTTGTCTGCGGTGCCTTTTCTAGCAATCCGTCGCGATCCAAGCGCTTTGGACAAGAGCTCTACGACCTCCCGCCCAACAGGAGCTACGGAACGTTCAACGAAATGGTGACAGAAGAGTTGAGGCTTCCGGCCGAAGAACGCATGCATTTTGTGGTGATTGCGACACCGAACCACTTGCACTTTCCTGTCGCCGAGTCAGCGCTCCAGGCCGGGTTTCACGTCGTGTCCGACAAGCCCGTGACGTTCGATCTCGGTGAAGCGAGGACCCTTCGTGCTCTCGCCGCGGAAAAGGATCTCCTCTTTGGGCTTACCCACAATTACACGGGATATCCCATGGTCAAGGAAGCCCGCGAATTAATTAAGACAGGTGCGTTGGGAACGATACGCCGAGTCATTGTCGAATACCTCCAAGGCTGGCTTGCGGAAAGGCTCGAAACGCAGGGTAATAAACAGGCAATCTGGCGAACGGATCCGAGATTTTCAGGATCGGCTGGTTGCATGGGTGATATCGGGACTCACGGCGAAAATCTACTCGAATACGTCACCGGGCTGGAGATCGATTCGCTATGCGCCGACTTAACAACGTTTGTTCCAGGGCGTTTGCTCGAGGATGACGGCAACGTGCTGTTACGATTTTCCAATGGGGCACGCGGCGTGTTGCTTGCCAGTCAGATTGCGGTTGGCGAGGAAAATGGTCTGAAACTGCGGGTGTATGGTGAACGTGCCAGTCTAGAGTGGGTACAGACAGACCCTAATTCGCTGGTCGTTCGATGGCCCGATCGCCCGTTCGAGGTGCGGCGAACCGGTGGTCCAGGCGTGAGTGAGGCTGCGACCGCTGCGACGCGGCTCCCGGCAGGACACCCGGAGGGCTTTTTGGAGGCGTTTGCCGTGCTCTACCGCAATTTTGCGGCTGCGCTCGAGGCGCGCTTGGCGGGTCGTGATCCGACGTCTGAAGAACTCGATTTCCCCACAATTGACGATGGTGTACGCGGAATGGCGTTTATTGATGCCGTGGTAGATAGTTCAAAACGTGGTGGTGTTTGGACCGATTTTCCAACGTGGAATTAGGTAAGGGGCAAGGCATGAAGACACTGAAAGGCCCAGCGATTTTTCTCGCCCAATTTATGGCGGACGAAGAGCCATTCGACAGCATTGAGTCGATGGCAAAATGGGCCGCAGATCTCGGATTTCTTGGGATCCAGGTGCCGATAGGCAATCCAGCATTCATCGACGTTCAACGGGCGGCCGAAAGCCAAACCTACTGCGATGAGTTAAATGGGATCGTGAAGTCGCAGGGCGTTGAAATTACCGAATTGTCGACGCATCTCGAAGGTCAACTGGTCGCTGTCCATCCAGCATACGACATCCTGTTTGATGGGTTTGCGCCAGAGTCTGTTCATGGCAATCCCTCGGCCCGAACGGACTGGGCTATTGAACAGGTCAAACTAGCGGCGCGAGCGAGTCATAACCTGGGACTTCGATCGCACGTTACGTTTTCGGGTGCGTTTCTTTGGCCGATGATCTATCCATGGCCGCAACGCCCGGCGGGAGTCGTTGACGAAGGATTTCAAGAGCTGGCGCGTCGCTGGCGTCCCATTCTTGACGTGTTTGATGAGTACGGCGTGGATTGTTGTTACGAGATACACCCAGGTGAAGACCTCCACGATGGAGTAACGTTCGAACGGTTCTTGGCGGAGGTTGACGACCACCCTCGTGCCAATATTCTTTACGATCCAAGCCACTTTATTCTGCAACAGTTGGACTATTTGTCGTTCATCGATATTTACCATGAACGCATCAAAATGTTTCATGTCAAAGATGCAGAATTCACCCCGAGTGGGCGACAAGGAGTTTACGGTGGTTACCAGGATTGGCTTGATCGCGCGGGCCGATTTCGTTCGTTAGGTGACGGCCAAGTGGACTTTCGCTCGATCTTCTCGAAATTTGCGGCTTTCGACTTTGACGGTTGGGCTGTTCTTGAGTGGGAGTGCTGCCTAAAGCACCAAGAGGATGGCGCGCGCGAGGGCGCTCGTTTCATTCAAGACCATATCATTCGGGTGACGGATAAGGCGTTCGACGATTTTGCGTCGTCGGGCCTCGACGCCGAGACGAACCGGCGAGTTCTTGGTTTAGAGATTAAATAGAACCGTTTCTAACGGGTGGATGCGTGGATGATTCCGACGGGGGGCTTTTCCGTCGGATGACCGATCGCGTAACATAGTCCGGTTGAGATACCACGATCACACATCAAGAGTTGACGGACCGCGCAGAGAGCGGTCGACGTTCAAACATCTCTCACACCTAAAACGTCTCGGCCCTTATGTCCACCGATTCCGGTGGATCTTGTTGGCATCGATCGGTGGGTTGCTGCTCGCGCGGCTTTTTGACGCCTTCGTACCGCTTTTCATGAAGACCGCAATCGATAGCCTCGCAGACCCAGACATTGAGCCAACGCTACTGGTCCCGGTGCTCTCGATCTTAGCGATCGTTGCCACTCGGTTTTTTATTTACATAGTTTCCCAACGGGCGTTGCGCCGACTTTCAATTAGCGTTGCCTACGATCTACGCAAACGTCTTTTCAATCACGTCCAATTCCAAGGGGCACATTTCTTCAATCGATTCGGCACCGGGGATCTGATGTCACGCGCTGTCAACGATGTGAGCATGGTGCGGATGGTGGTCTCCTTTGGTGCGGTCACTATTCTTACGACGGTATTCACGCTGATCACGGGCTTGTACTTCATGATCATGTTGTCGCCATCACTCACGTTTTGGGTAGTTCTTCCGCTGCCGTTGGTCGCTGTCGCAGGGTTTGGTATGGCCCGTGCTTTATTTCCGTATTACATGGATCGACAGGAAGCCATGGCCGCGGTGACTTCGTTTACCCAAGAAAATCTCAATGGAATTCGCACAGTGCAAGCGATGGCGCAAGAAGAACAGGAGATTAACCGCTTTCGTGACGTGAGCACCCATTACGCCCAGACGGTCTATCGTGTAAATCGGTACCAAGCACTAATGAACGTTGTGATGGGGTTTATTTCGACTGCCTCGACGGTGATCGTGGTGTTCTATGGTGGCGCGTTGGTCCTACGAGGCGACATCACGCTGGGTACATTCATGGCCTTTTTTTCGTACCTCATGATGGTGGCTTGGCCCATGCGTATGATCGGAATGTCCATCACGATGTTCACCGCTGCGGCGGCAGGAACCGAACGCATCTTCGAAATTCTAGATTACGAACCGGAAGTGGACGATGCCTCGATCGAAACAGTGCCTGCCGAATTGCGCGGGCGTATTGAGTTTCGAGACCTTGTTTATAGTCATCCAGGTTCACCTAGACCAACGATTGCCGGGGCGACACTCAACGTCGAACCCGGTGAAACGATTGCGTTCATGGGGCGCGTTGGCTCCGGCAAATCGACGTTACTGAATGCCATCGTCCGCCTCGTTGACACTCCCGGCGGGATGATTTTTTTGGATGGTCACGATATTCGTGATTTTCCTCTACGCCAGCTACGAGAAGCTGTCACGCTTGTCCCGCAAGATCCTTTTTTGTTTTCGATGACGCTTCGCGACAACTTGACCTACGATGATCTAAGCCGTGACGACACCTCGATATGGGATGCCGCGGAGGCGGCCGCGTTTGCCGATCCTTTGCGCCGACAACTTGCCCAGGGACTCGACACCATGGTGGGGGAACGCGGAGTCACGCTTTCGGGAGGTCAGAAGCAACGCGCAACGCTTACCCGTGGAATGGTTCGAGACGCAAAAGTGCTGCTGCTCGATGACTGTTTCTCGAGTGTCGATACGGAAACTGAGGAACGGATTCTACGTGGGCTGCGACGCATGCGTGGGGGCAAAACGACTATGTTGATTTCCCACCGCGTCTCGACGGCACGGCATGCAGACCGCATTTTCGTTATCGACGCAGGACGATTCGTTGAATCCGGGACGCACGACGAACTGATCGCACAAGGTGGCTATTACGCGGATCTCGCCGCAGTGCAGAGTAATCAAGATGAAGATCGCGAGCGTAAAGCGAGATTGTTGCGGGATCTCGACAGTGAAATCTCCGCGGTTGCGATGCCAGAGGCGGCGAAGCTGTGAGTGAAAACGCGATTCAGGTACCGGGCCCGGGCCGAAATTACTCTGCGTTTGATGCTGAGCTGACGCATCAGGCCCTCAACGTTCGACTCTTCGTTCGACTGCTCGGATGGATGAAGCCATACCTGATTACGCTATTCGTCAGCATTGCGTTTGTGGTGATGGCAGCGCTGGCTCAAGTGCTGATGCCGATCCTGACGAGTGTTGTCATTATCGACACGATCTTGGTGCCAACCGCGATCGCAAACGACGCTCAAGACTACGGACTGCTCGCGTTGGTAGGTTGGATTCAATCAACGTTTGCTTTTGAAGCGCTGACGGCGGCAGGGCTTGTATATGTGGTTGTGCTCGTGGGTCAGTCGTTATTGAGTTTTGCTCATCAGCTTACGCTTTACAGTTGTTCCCTAAAGGCGCTAAGAGATCTTCGCATCGATCTATTTGCCGCACTTGAACGAAAACCCGCCTCCTTTTTTGACCACGTGGGCGTCGGTCGCGTGATGACCCGAGTGACGAACGACGTTGAAAATCTTTTTCAGCTCTTAACAGGCTTCGGCGGTTTAGCCGGTGAATTTGTTCCGTTTTTTGTGGCGCTTTTTGCGATGCTTGCAATCAGTGGATCGTTGACCGGTGTGGTACTCGTAGCGCTGCCTGTGGCGGTGATCGCAACGATCCTCTTTCGCATCGCGATGCGGAAAATCTTTCGATTTATTCGCGACTCCGTATCGGCCCTCAATCAATACATGCAGGAAGATCTCGTTGGGATTGATGTTGTCCAGCTCTCGGGTCGCGAGAATCAAAATATCGAGGAGTATGGAGCGCTAAATCGCGCTAACCGGGACTATGAGTTCCGTGCAATCAATTACGAGGTCCTCTACGACACCTTTAACATGAGTCTTGGGAGCGTAGTTACCGGCGGCATTGTTTGGTTCGGTGGTGGTCAAGTGATACAGCAAGACATCTCGCTAGGCTCGATGATTCTCTTCACGTCGCTTGTGCAAATGATGATCATGCCGATCGTTTCGTTGGGTCAGCAATTCAATGTTCTGTTTAGGTCGATGGCGTCCGGAGAACGCATTTTTCAGGCGTTGGACTGGGACGAGCAATTGCACGAACCCGACGAGCCAACCCTTGTGGAAGGTCGCTTGCGTGGCAAGGTGGAGTTTCGTCATGCGCACTTTGGTTATTACGAAGGAGAAGAGATCCTAAAGGACGTTTCTTTTTCGATTGCGCCTGGAGAGAAACTTGCCATCGTCGGCCCGACGGGTTCGGGTAAAAGCACAATTATTCGATTGCTTGTCCGTTTTTATGATATCGACGACAACATGGTTTTTGTCGATGACGTCGACGTCAACAAGTTACACAGCCGTGATTTGCGTGAACGTGTTGGCGTGGTGCTACAAGATTTCCATATCTTCTCGGGTACCGTGCGCGACAACATCACGCTTAACAATCCCGATATAACGCCGGAAAGAGCTGAATGGGCCGCGCGCTCGGTGAATGCGGACGGCTTCATTCAAGAATTAGCCGATGGCTACGACACCCAGCTTGCTGAGCGAGGACAGAACTTATCGCAAGGACAGCGTCAGCTTCTGGCTTTTGCCAGGGTATTGGCCGCCGATCCCGAGATTCTTGTGTTGGACGAAGCCACTGCAAACATCGATACCTCCACTGAACTGGTTGTTCAAGATGCGGTGGCGAAGCTTACGGAAGGTCGAACTTCCATCGTCGTCGCACATCGATTGCAAACGATTCAGGAGTGCGACCGGATATTGGTTCTACACCATGGAGTTGTGGAGGAATTGGGTACGCACGACGAGTTGATAGCGCAGCGTGGGATTTACTACACGCTGCATGAACTGCAGTTTCAAGACGCCGATGTGGCCCGTGAAGTTACTCGTGAGGATGAAGGCAGCGAGGGCAGGACCACGGATCCGCGTTGGGCAGAGGTACCGGACGACCCGCCCGATACCCCCGATGGAATGTAACTCGAGAAGTCTTCTGGAGGTGCCCGAGCGGACCCACTTTTGGCCGTTCAACGTATCGTCTAAGATCTCGCTTCTTTATTAGCAACGGATGCGCTTGAGATGAAAGATTTTGGGGGGAAACTCGCGGTTATAACGGGCGGTGGTACCGGTATGGGTCGGGCGCTCGCGCGTCAACTGGTGGCGGAGGGATGTGACGTTGCGACCTGCGACGTACTCGACGACAACCTCGCGGAAACGAGAGCCTTATGTGAACAAGAAGCGCCGCAAGGTAGAGTCATTACCACGCACCATTGCGACGTTTCCGATGAAGCCGAGGTGGAACGTTTTCGCGACGCGGTGGTGTCGGATCACGGCACAGATCATATCGATCTACTCTTTAATAACGCCGGCGTCGGAGGCGGTGCGAGCATCGTCGAGGGGGATCGAGAGGATTGGGAACGTACCTTTAATATTTGTTGGTACGGGGTTTATTACAACACCCGGGCGTTCATGCCTCTGTTGGTGGCGAGTCAGGACGCGCATTTGATCAATACCAGCAGTGTTAATGGATTTTGGGCGACGCTAGGCCCTCAAAGTTCGCATACTGCGTACAGTGCGGCCAAATTCGCGGTCAAAGGCTTCTCGGAGGCTCTTATCACGGATTTGGCCAACAATGCACCCCACGTCAAGGTATCGGTCGTCATGCCAGGGCACATTGGAACGTCAATCGCGATTAATTCGGGACGTATTCTCAATGGACGTCAAGCCGATGAACTATCGGATGACGACATCGTGGCGATGCGAAAACGTTGGGCTTCTCTCGGGATGGTCAACGAAGACAGCACCGATGAGCAGATTCGGGTGTTGGTGGGTGAAATGGGACGCCGGTTTCGAGACGATGCACCGACGACGGCCGAGCAAGCAGCTTCCATTATACTGGACGGGGTCCGCGAAGAGCGTTGGCGGATTCTTGTCGGTAACGATGCGCACAGGCTTGACGAACTGGTTCGTGAGGATCCTGAAGGTGCGTACACGCCGGAATTTATGGTCCGACTGCGAGAGACGGGCGAGTGGGGCTTAGGCTGACGCCGCGATCGGGAAACTAAACGGCGAGTTGAAACAATTGAGCTGCATTGCCACCCATAATCGCCTGCTTTTGCCGTCGATCTAAGGTCGCCACCGATTCGCGTATCTGCTTGGGTGCATTGAGACTTGAGTCGATGTGCGGGTAATCGGACCCCCAAAGGATGTTGTCGTTGCCGACCAGATTCATCATGGCGCCGATGGTCCGTTCCTGGGGTTCCGCAACGAAGTAACAGTTTCGTTGCACGTATTCGCCCGGAGTGAGCGCTAGCGATTTTGGTGACAACTCGTTAAGCAACTCGTCTTTCTCGTTGAGACGATCCATAAGGTACGCGGCCCATCCGCAGCCGGCCTCAACGCTCACGACCTTGAGCTGTGGAAAACGATCGAAGAGCCCATCGAGAATGATCGATGACAAGGCAGGAATCATTTGCCCGGGGGCACCCAGTCCAAAGCCGAAGGTCGGACCGAGCCTAGGTTGCGCGCCGTGCCAACCGGAAAAAGGGACCGCAGCACCGCTAAATCGAACGATCACGTGGAGGCAACCTGGAAGGTCGGCTTCGGCCAACTGAGCCCATAGGCGATCGAAATGTGGGCTGCCGGGACGTTCATCATCCACGACTTCGGGCGGGACGAAAATCCCCTTAAACCCGAGTTTTAGGCACCGGGCGAGCTCCAGCGCCGCGTTCTCGACGTCGCGCCAATTTACAACTGCGATAGGAACAATCCTTCCACAGCCGTCCTGGCTAAATTCGTGCTGCCATGTGTTGTACGCGCGGAAGTAGGCGTTGATCAGATCAAGGTCATCTGTCGGGATCGGCAATATGCCGATAGTCGGGAACACGACGCATGCGTCGAC
>JAKUTH010000044.1 GCA_022448085.1 Pseudomonadales bacterium
GGATTGATGGCGGCAACGGGGGCGACCTCGGGGTTCGTCGGTAGCATTGATTTATCGCGAGATTTCACGGAGATGTCGGCGCGACTGCACATCTCTGGAGAGGGTGCGGTACTCACGATTTTCCGCATGGGCGAACTGATGGCGTACAACGACGCGGAAAAAGCGATGTACCGGCTTTGCGCGCAAGATGAGGCTCGTCACGTAGCGTACGGTGTCATGCATATGCGCTACATGGCCGAAACAGCTCCCGAACGTCACGAGGAAATCAATTGCTATTTTGATGAAGCGGAAGCGGGCATCCTCTCGGGATCTGCAAACCCAGCGGGACAGGCTCCGATCTTGTCTGAGCCGCTAGCTATTCTCTTGGGTGGTGGGATCGCCAAGTTCGATGAGGGTTTCAAGAAACTGGTGGCGCTCCGGCGGCGCCAGATTCAAGAGTACAAAAAGCGGGTGGTTTCCGCCGGCTTCGGCGCTCGGTTTGAAAACGGGCGTTCCCGGGTAGACGAAATTCTTGAACAGGCTGCCGCTGCGTAATCTCGCTTCGCGCGAGAAACAAGGCTTGCGTATCCTCGACGGGAGTATTTTGGGAGACCTCTAAATTGGTGAAGGCAGTAAAGGCCGCGGCGAAAGCGGTCAAATCTCCGCACGCTGAGACGGTTCGAAAAGCCGTGGCGGCCCCGATGCTGGAAGTTCCAGAGCCGAAACTCACCTGGATGAATAAATCTAGGCAATGGGGTGTGAGGGTCAAGCCAGGAAAGAAAGGTTTGACGTTGGGTAGTTTGAACGTCGGTATTTATGGCGAAATTCCGATGGATTGGCCAGATCAGACACGTAATCCGCGGGGTGCGATCGGCCGCAAAGGCATGCCGCCGGTCGGGTACATGCTTCGAAGCAAATCGCAAGTATGGGCTGACAGTGCAGCGGATCTTTACGAAGAGGCAATCCAGCGACGTTGGGCACCTGCAACGGACGTACCTTGGAACACCGTCAAGCCTCTACCTGACGATCTGGAACGCGCCGTATGTCAGGTCAATACGGAATTGTCGCAATACGCAAATGTCGAAATCGAAGTGATTTCGGCCTGGCAACACCAGATGGTGTATGGGTATCACGAGGTCAAACAGTATCTGGCGACAGCGGGGTTTGACGCAGCGCGCCATTACGAGGTTTTTCGTAAGCGGGCACTGATCAATGGCGGCGGCTTAGGTCTCGAGGGACCCGGTCAAGTCAATCGCATGATTCTGGAAAGTCGCGGGGGTTGGACCGAAGCCGTTGTGTATCTGGTGTTGGTGCGTGGTTTGCTTACCCAGACTATTCTTCGGTATCTGGAGCGTTACGCTTCTAACGAGGCGGAGTCTTTCATCTACCGGAACGTGCTGCAGGACAAGGCTAGGCTGATGACATACGGTCTTGATCACCTGAAATTTGCGATTGCACATAACGAGGACCAAAAACAGATCGTTGCAACCCTTCTGGCTATCGGCGATGGATTATTTATCCGTGATTTTAACGACCCCGTTCTTCGCGAAGCTTTGGCCATCATTTTTGGGGGCAGCATCGATGGAGCTCGAGGAGCAGGGATGGACGTGTACCACGACATGATGCGTGCGTATATCAGCACCCATCTTGAGTATTGCCAGTGGTTGGATGTCCCACGCAGGGTCCCGGAACGACTCGAGCAATACGCTCCGCAGGATTAGGCGTGGCCGCATTTCCTTCCGTCGAATGGTTTGACGATGTCCGCAATATTTTCAATAACGAAGAGTCTTTTCGGGGTGGTGGCGGCGGACAATGCAATTGTGTCGCGGGAATCAAAGTTGGTAATGAGATTTTTGTATTAACCTTTGAGGGGTTTGAATGCGCTGGTGCTCGAACAGCTAGTCTGCGCGATCTGGATGAAGTGGATTTTTACTTGGACATGGAAATTCACGAATGGCAGGCCATGATCGAAAATATCCGTCAGAACGGACACGCGGGCCTGGGATATACCCTCAACACGTTGGATTTGGATCGTGCCGAGCGACTCGCGACGTCAGTGCACGGTGATCAGTATCGGGAAGATTTGTTTTTTCGTTACAACCAGACTTTGCAGTATTTTTTTGATGCGTCATCTCGGATCGCGACCGAATTTGCAAGGTAGGGGGACTATATGGCCGCGTTAGATTGGTTAGAGACCGCAAGCGATCGTCTAAATAATGACTCGGCGTATCGAGACCTCGGTAATGCCGATGTCGATATTGCATTTCGGGCCGGGAAAGTCATCAGACGGGTCCGGTTTGACGCATTCTCCGTAGGAGAAGTTGAGACGATCAATGAGGCCACGCTTCGGGACGTGGAGCTCGTGATCGACATGCCGGCACGCGATTGGACCAATTACCTCAAACGGCGTAGCAAAGGAGATGGACCGTCGCTAAGTGGTCTCGATGTGGAGCGTGGTATTGTGAGCGCGCGTTCGCCTATCGAGCGGCTAAAGTTCGATCGATTTCAGCGTTCAATCCAAGCGTTAGTAGATGAAGGCGCACGCGTTGTTGCGTCATGAAGGGCAGCTTGCCTAACCCGGGCCCGTGCATGTAACGATGCCTGTCTACGAATATCGTTGCGATTCCTGTCGAGAAATTACGACTGTATTTGGTGCCGTTTCAGAAAAACCCGATCATGTCACGTGCGAGTCGTGCGGTGTCGTTAAAGCGCACCGCATCCTTTCTCGTCCTTCTGTTCGACTCTCGAACTTGTCGAAGCTTGAACGTTTGGACCCGAAATATGACAAGCAAATCGATCAAGCTATTGCCCGTAACCCCGCCGCTGATCCGGACCGCCTGATTAATCGGCGTGGTGATATTTCGAAAGGCCGTGATAACGATTGATCCGGGGGCCGCTAACGGGTGTCGTGCCAAAGTAAGAACTAAGGATTGGTGCGGGTCGCGCCCGCTGCGAGTCGTTTCTCTCCAACGATAGGGAGTTGCATGGGCTGGTTAGTTCAACATTGGGTTGCGGTCGTTTTGTTTGCGGGCTACACAACGCTGTTGATTTTTCACGCGCGTACTGGCTTGAATGCGAGTGACACGATGGGCGAGTACTTTGTCGGTGGTCGTCGGTTCGGCGGCGCGGTGATCGGCATTTCTTTTTTCGCGACGTTTGCGAGCACCAATAGTTACATTGGGCATGCCGGCAAAGGATATACCTACGGAGCGCCATGGCTCGTCTTTGCGGCGCTCATTGTTTTGGCGACATGGTTATCGTGGCGACTCGTTGGTCCGCGTCTGCGCTATTTCACGTCTGCTCTGGAATCGGTGACTGTCCCAGATTTCCTTGCGGTTCGCTTTGCCAGTCCAAGTTTGCGAGCTCTCACCGGACTCGTGGTCGCTTTCTCGAGCCTTCTGTATCTGATCGCGATATTCAAGGGCGCGGGAAATCTTTTTCAAGTGTTTTTGGGTATCCCGTACACATCCGCGGTCGGGGTGACATTGGTGATCGTAATGGCGTACACGTCGGTGGGGGGCTTCCATTCGGTGGTACGTACGGATGTGGTACAGGGAATTCTTATGGTGGTTGGTTCCGTGCTGATATTTGGGTTTGTGACTCACGCTGCGGGCGGCATCGCCAGCGTCACCACCTTGTTCGATCGGCCCGATACCGAGCATCTATTCTCGCTCAATGCCGAGCTTCCGTTCGCGGTGCTTTTTGGTATTGCTATGGCCGGATCTCTGAAGCTCTTAGTCGATCCCCGGCAACTATCGCGCTACTACGGATTAAAGGATGCTAGCGGATTACGCGCGGGTATCTGGATTGCCGTCGTCGGTATTTTACTCATTCAATTCTCGCTCTTTCCGGTTGGCTTATACGCCCGGATGCTGTTGGAAGGCGTCAGTGATACGGATCTTGTTGTACCAATGCTGGTGAATGATGTGAACGTGTTTCCAACCTTCGTCGCAGATTTTCTTGTCGTGGCCATCACGGCGGCAGCGATGTCGTCGATGGACAGTGTTTTGCTTGTCGCGGGGTCCGTTCTTTCGCGTGATGTGGTGGGGTCGTTTCGCAAGGTGGCGGAATCAGAGGGCGTGCGTTGGTCCCGGTGGGGTATTGTTGGCGTCGCTCTGGCAGCGGCATTGATTGCGTTGAATCCACCGGGGGACATCGTCGAAATTACGATTTTTTCGGGCAGTTTGTACGCGGTTTGTTTTGTTCCTACCGTGATTCTCGGATTGCACTGGGACCGTGGTGATGGCGTGAGCGCCGTGACATCTATCCTTGTCGGCATAACCGCGCTTGGTGTCTGGTTAGCTCTAGGTTTCGATAGCTTCATTCACGAAGTATTCCCAGCGTTGTTCGCGTCAATTGGCAGCTATGTAGTGATGGCGCTTTCACGGCCACCAGTGAGTGATCCTAAGATTCGAGAGATCTTTGCCGGTTACTTGAGCGACGGGAGTTCAGACGGTGCCGCGACTTCGTAAATCGGCGTTTGCAGCCATGAGTCTTGAACCACGGAAGTACCAAACTGTCCTTTTTAATACTGGGACCTCAGCGTCTATGTAGTATTGACCGATGACAAAATGATCAACCGGTCGCCCGAGTGCACGAGTTTTTCTTGGGTGACGAACGGGTTGCTGGAGGGTAGCAATGGCAGGTCCACTCGATGGGATTCGGATCGTTGATTTCACGACGATGATCGCGGGTCCATACGCCACCATGATTCTTGCCGATCAAGGTGCGGACGTTATTAAGATTGAGGCGCCAATACGGAGCGATCACGTTCGGCGCGCCGGATACGGCCAGCGCAATTTTTCCGCGGCGTTCTTGAACAACAATCGAAACAAGCGCTCGCTTTCCGTGGATGTGAAAGCCGATGCTGGTCGCGAATTGATATTGAAACTCACACAAGACGCCGATGTGTTTGTCCAAAACTTTCGTCCTGGCGTGACGGCCCGGCTCGGGATTGATGAGCCACAACTTCGGACCGTTAACCCGGGACTAATTTATGTATCCATGAGTGGTTGGGGAGAGTCCGGGCCGTATGCGCATAAGCCCGTTTACGACCCGATCATTCAAGCCCTCTCAGGTCTCGCCAGTGTCCAGGCTGGATCAGATCAAGCGAGGCCTAGGCTTATCCGGACGATTTTGCCCGATAAGTTGACCGGCATCACCGCAGCGCAAGCGGTTACGGCGGCGCTGGTTGCACGTGGCCGTACTGGACAAGGACAACACGTTCGACTGTCCATGCTTGATGCGGTGGTTGCGTTTATGTGGTCCTCGGATATGGGTGGACAAACGTTTGTGGGTAAAGAGGTTAGTTCCGCGAGGGCCGCAACCTTTATTGACTTGATCTACGAAACGAAGTCCGACTACATCAGTGTTTCGATCATGAGCGACGAACAGTGGCGGGGTCTTTGCGACGCGGTTGGCCATCCAGAGTGGCTTGAAGATGACCGCTTTAAGACCGCGGCAGGTCGTGGCCACTATGCCAACGACCGCCTAGCATTAACGCAAGCGGCACTCCTTGAAAAAAACGCGTCCGAGTGGCTTGAAATTCTAGACTCCGCGGGCGTCCCGTGTGCACCGGTGCTTAAACGGCATGAAATGATTCATCATCCGCAGGTGGAGGCAAGCGGAATCGTGGTGGAAACGGAACACCCTCATGCGGGTCGTTTGCGACAAGCGCGTAACGCTGCCCGTTTCGAAGCGACACCGGCCGAGATACGCCACGGGGCCCCACACCATGGGGAGCATACGCGGGCGATTATGAGTGAACTTGGATTTAGCACCGCCGAAATCGATGGTTTGATCGCGGACGGTGTGATTGGCGACTTTCAGTTAGCGGCTGGGTCGTCGACGTAGGATCTGGGTGGGCGTTTATCTCGCAGAACCGCATATAGGATTGTGGCAATCGCAATTACCGCTATCGAAGCCCATGATTCTGCAGGGCGTAAGCTTATTATGTGAATCAGTGTCCAGCCCGTCAGCGCTAGAAATAACAACGGTGGTAACGGGTAAAAAGGGATTTGATAGTCGGGACCAGGGGCCCGTCTTTGCCACCGCAGGATGAAGACTCCCAATACCGTCACGAAACTATTTAGACCGAGGGCGAAGCCGGCGAATACGAGAATAAAGTCGAACGAAGCAGTCGCAATAAATAAGAGCGATAGTGCGGACTGGGTCAGCACGGCAATGAAAGGTACGCCAGCCTGGTTGGTTCTTGCGAAGGCGCGCAGTTTGGTGAAGTCCTGGCCCAGCACCAGTAACACTCGAGGCCCGGCGAGCGTCAGCGCGCTCAGTGTTGAGATGAGGAGCACAGCCAACATGACGCCCATTAATGAAGCACCGTTGCGACCAAAAACGTAGTTCGCCGAGACGTAGCCAATTTCAACCCGACCGACCATAAGATCTATGGGCGTCGTCACTAGGAATGTGAAATTAAGGAGCAGGTAGAGGCACAACACGATCAGTGTTCCGTTGCCCATTACACGCGATATCATTTTCCCGGGTTCTTCAAATTCGTCCATCATGTAGGTGACGGTGTTCCATCCCGTATAGGCGTAGTACACGTAAATGAGGGCGACTGCGAAAGCGCCGCTGGTTATCAGCGGCAGCTGATCCAAGGAGGGCGTGAAATTGATCGGTTGGGCGACGGGTACCCAAAACCATGCGGCTGCACAAAATGAAACGATCAATGCAATTTTTACGAAGGTCGTGGATCTTTGGACGCGGGCACCGGCGCGGCGCGTCGTCGTATGAATGCCGGTTAAGGCGAGAATCAAACCGACGGCCCATAGCGTTGGAGATTGGCCGGGGAAGGCGCTTGCTACATAGGTGCCGAAGGTTATTGCGACGAGCGCAGACGGTGCTGAAAATCCCATAATGGTTGAGATACAACCGGAAACGAATCCAGCTGCAGGATGGTAAATCCGAGCTAAAAAGTTGTATTCGCCCCCCGAACGGGGCAGTAAAGCACCCAACTCAGCATAGCTGACGGCCCCGGCGAGGGCGACGATGCCACCGACGACCCAGAGCAGGAGTAATACGAAGCCGGACTGAATTTCCTCGAGTTGAAACCCGAGGCTGGTGAAGACCCCGGTTCCTACCATGCTGGCGATGACTAAAGTCATTGCGGTCCGACGACTGTAGTGAGTTTCGGTGTCCAAACTTAGGTGCCTTGAGGTTGAGGCAACACGGTCCTAATCTGAGCACGCTCTCACGATAAAGGCTAGGGCAGGTGAATTTCGCAGAGAATTCGCCGCCGACCGCACCGCGAGGTGCTAGTTGTGTTAGTCGCGAGGAGTCGACTGCAAGCCCATAAGATTCTCTGCTCGAGTAACTGCCCGGACGGACCTCTGCGGTCAATGTGTATTCGGCCAACGAGCTTCTACCTCTCGCACCTTATACTAGCGATCACTCGTGCCGATGGGACCTGTTGATGCATTACGAAACGCTGGAGGCTCGGTTTAGCAAGATCAACGATCTAAACCACGCGCTCGCGATGTTGTCTTGGGATGATGCTGCGGTCATGCCGCCCGGCGGTGGGGTCGCGCGCGCGGAGGCATTGGCAACACTAAACGGCATACTACACGGTGAACTTTCCGCGCCGGAGATAGCCGATCTCATCCACGCAACCGCTGACGAACCGCTCGACGCGTGGCAACGGGCAAACGTACTCGAGATGGAGCGATCTTTTGACGCAGCCATGGCAGTGCCAGCGGATCTCGTAACAGCGTACTCAAAAGCAACGTCAATTTGTGAGCAACGCTGGCGGCAGCTCCGTGCAGCAAATGATTTCAACGGCATACTTCCTTTATTAAGCGAGGTCGTGAATCTAACGAGACAGCGGGCACAGTGTCTTGCTGAAGCGAAGGACTTGGGGCTCTACGACGCTCTTTTGGACGTATACGAACCCGGATTACGGCAAGCCAATGTTGATCCGCTATTCAGTGTCTTATTGGATTTTCTTCCGGGTTGTATCGATTCTATTCTAGCCAGACAAGAACCCGCGATTCCGATTGAAGGGCCCTTTGCCGAAGACCGCCAGGCGAATCTTGGCCGGGTGATGATGGCGCGGTTAGGGTTCGATTTCGAGCATGGTCGACTCGACGTCAGTCATCACCCGTTCTGTGGAGGCGTGCCAGACGATACGCGTATCACCACGCGGTATAACGAAAACAATTTTCTCGAGTCGCTGTTTGGCGTATTACACGAAACCGGTCATGCTCTCTATCAGCAGGGCCTACCGCCTTCGTGGCGCACTCAACCGGTGGGTGGTTCCGGCGGCATGGCCTTGCACGAGAGTCAATCGCTGTTCATGGAAATGCAGGTATGTCGGAGCCCTGACTTTATTGCGTTCGCGGCGCCGCATATTCGCGACGCTTTTGGTGGTGGCAACGAATCGGCGGAATGGTCTGCAGACAATCTACTGCAGCACGTGAGGAAAGTGGGGCGTGGTTTTATACGCGTCGACGCGGACGAAGCCACTTATCCCATGCACGTGATTTTGCGTTATGAGCTCGAAAAAGCGCTAGTAGCTGGCAATCTTGATCCTGCGGATATTCCCGATGCCTGGAACGAAAAAATGCAGTCGCACCTTGGACTGAGCACCTCGGGTAACGATGCAGATGGGTGCATGCAAGACGTGCATTGGTTTTCGGGTGCGATCGGCTATTTTCCGACGTATACGCTAGGCGCTCTCGCCGCCGCGCAGCTGTTTAAGTCTGCGACGGAAGCCATCGATGATTTGTCCGGTTTAATTGCCCATGGAGAATTTGGTAGCTTGGTTGGCTGGTTGCGCCAACAGGTCCATTCTCAGGGCCGTCTTTTAGCGACCGGACCTCTGATCGAAAAAATCACCGGTGAACCGCTAAGCGCACAAGCGTTTAAAGCTCATTTAGAAGGTCGCTATCTCGACTAAATCGTTCTACCCCAACATTTGAGGCGAGCCCTCGGCACGGATGTCGAGAGCGTGCGAGACGTCGTCGTCAAAAAGGCGAAAGCACGCCAAACGGCGGGCTTTTCGGAACTGGCCGATGGATTAAATCGTGTCCTAGGTGACGAATCCGGGGTTAGATGTGCGTCAAACGTGGCGTACCATCGAGGGATGATTAGGCATTGTTGGACCTTTTTAGCGGTTGTGGTACTTCTTAGCGCCAACGCAGATATGGCCGCCGAAGAATCGTTGGAAGCGATACTAGCGGAACCTCTTCCCGCCGAGGCGTATGTTGCGTCCGTGCGGTGCTTGACCATGCGAACATTTAAGCGCATCGAAGTTCTAGATGAAAACACGCTGCTGATGCGGGGGTCGGGCAACCGCTCGTGGATTGCCCAGACCCATCAGCGCTGCCGCGGCTTGCGTAACGAGCACTTGCTGGACTTCCAGCAACGCCGTGGCCGTATTTGTACAGGCGATTCGTTTCGAGGGTTCGTTGCGGCGAGCGAACGCATCGTCGTTACTCCAGTGTGCGGAATTCGTGTGATCTATGAAGTCGATAACGACCAAGTTGCCGCTCTCGACCACGCGATTCGAGCCAAGCGATTTACTGGTACGGTCTTGCGTTCATGGAACCGGAAGACCGCGGCAGCGGAATAACGGATGAATTTTCAAGTTATGCGAAGGCGCTTGTTGAGGGCCGACGAGTTACCGGCTATATTCCCTAGAACCGTAGCGCAATCCAGAAAGGCGATGGTGTTTGACGGCCGCGAGGAATTGGGCTGGTAGTGGATTGTGACGTCGGGACGGATCTATCGAAGGCTGACCAGACCAGGCGAGTGTCGGGAGTGCCATGCCGGACTTGTTCGTAGCGCCTCAGAAAAGCGAGACTAATCGGCGCGGATCTGACCACCGTTATACCACGCGCCAAGTAGCGGGACTTACCGGACTACCTTTGCGCCAAATTAGGCACTTCGTCGAACGGGGTCTTATCGAGCCCGAGCGAGGCGATCGGTACGAGTATCGCTTCGGATTCCAAGATTTAGTTTTGCTCCGGACGGCGCGCCGTTTGCTTGATGGCGATGTGAAAGTACGGCGGACCTTTTCTGTTTTGACGAAGTTGTGTAAACAGGTCACGGATGAACGAGCACTTTCCTCGCTTCCAATTTATGCCGACGGCGACAACGTCGTTCTCCGTGGATCTCAAGGCATCTGGGATGCTCAAACGGGGCAAGGTCTATTGAATTTTGCGGGAGCCGAACCGGCTGACAACGTTGCTTCGCTGGCGCAGCGTAGCGACCGGGGCGAGGAGTCTTTCGATGAACTCGATAGCGACGATTGGTACAACCTCGGACTCGAGCTCGAAGAAGTTGATCATGAGAAGGCTCCTGATGCGTACCTGCGAGCAATCAACTTGGATCCAGAGAACGCCGATGCGCACGTCAATCTTGGACGTCTGTGTCAACTACGAGGCGACCTAAAACGTGCAAAACAGCACTATCATCGTGCCCTCGAAACAACGCCGTCCCATCAACTAGCTCACTACAACATGGGGACGGTGTTCGACGAACTTGACGAGATTGATCTCGCGGTAAAGTTTTATCGAAAAGCACTGTCTGTTGCCGACGCGCATTATAACCTGGCCCGTATCTATGAAATTCGAGGCGACCAGTTGTCTTCACTGCGTCACTTGCGTCAATACCGAACACTGATGGATTTGGATTAACAGCGACAAATTTGAATGACGGAAGCGGAGAAAATCCGTTGTGGTAATGACCGTGATCTCTTTGATGCTCTTGGCCGGGATCCAACAATTGTTCGGATCAAGAAACGAATTGCTCGGATAGAGGGCGACGCTCCGTTTCGAACTCGACGACGGCTCCTTGCAACGGCAGTCCGGCTGAGTACCGCGATGGCTCCCTCGTTGCGATCGATGGCGGATGCGTGCATAGAAAAGTTGGGCGTTGCATTACCCTTGGAGCTGTTTGTATTTCCGAGCCCGCGGCACAACGCCATGTGCTTTCGACCGGAGGAGGGCCGGCTGTTGGTTATGTTTTCTTCGGCGTTGTTGGAGGATTTTGAAGGGTCTGAAATCGTTTTCGTGATGGGCCATGAACTTGGGCATCATGTCTATGCGCACCATGACATACCGATTGGATTTGTACTTCGGGGCGAAGAGAAGCCAGACCCGCGGCTCGCTCTGTCCTTATTCGCTTGGTCACGGTACGCAGAAATTTCTGCGGACCGCGCCGGGGCTTATTGCGCGGATGATCAGGAGGGTGTAGCACGCGCACTATTCAAATTGGCATCTGGTCTGTCCGGACGAACCATTAGCTTCCAACTTGCTGACTTCTTGTCACAGGTCGATCATATGCAAGAGGAAGACGCCGACCCAGGCGTGGGAGCGTCCAGCGAGGATTGGTTTTCGACCCATCCATTTAGCCCACTACGAGTGAAAGCCTTAGAGCTTTTCCATCGGTCAGAGTTGGTTAGTTCCTCCGGAGAAAGTATTGCGCAACTCGAAATGGGTGTGCAGAAGCTGATGAGCCTTATGGAACCAAGCTACCTGGAGGCAAAGACCGGGGCAGCTGAAGCCATGCGCCGCCTACTCTTTGCAGCGTCGCTCACGGTCGCGCGTGCCGACGGCGAAATCACTCAAGCGGAAGTCGCGATTTTCGAAAAGTTTTTTGGCAAAGGAGCGTTCAAGGAAACCGTCGATGTCAGCGCATTGGAGGAGGATCTCGATGATCGGATTGACCGCGTAAAAGAAGTCGCCAGCGCTACTCAGGCGATGCAGGTATTGCAAGACCTTTGCATCGTCGCTCGAGCAGAGGGCCATACCATGGAGCCCGAACGACGGGTATTGGAGGATATTGCAATGAAGCTAGGTTTCTCTGCGAGTTTTGTGACGCGAATTCTGGAGGTCGATTTAAGCCCTGACTAGGTCGTTAGTTTGCCGTCAATGGACGTTGTGCAATTCGCGGATCGATCGAGCCGCGCTTTTGTCTCCGCGCCCGTCGAGCGCATTCGCTATCGTTCGCCATGCATGAATTTGGTCCATTTTCGAAAGGAAAAGGACAGCTTTCCGAGCAAATTGTTCCGCCCGAATAAATCCCATGCGACTGAGTTCCGCCTCGGCTAGAACGAGCCAGGTATAGCCGCTTTGTGGATCCAGGCGTAACGCCCGCTCAAGCAAAACAATTGCGTCCACCACATTGTTTTTGGCAATCATGTCGCGTGCGTTCGAGATCAGTTTCGTCGATGCAGTGTTGGCGGGTTCGAATAATCCCCCGCTTTTCGGCGTGGCCGTTGACTGGCTTTCCGTGGGCGCTGGCGCTTTAACAGCGCATCCGGCCGAAAACAAAAAAATAAAAAGAACCGTCAGTCGAGCCATTACCGGATTTTACTACGGCGTCGAGACGATCCTCTTGCACACTCGATTTTACTTGGTAAGTCAATGCTACGTGGGAGGGGAACGCTTACCGCGTTTGGACATTGTTCTGTGGTCTCGTTTCCGGTTTGGTAGTCGATCCAAGTCCACTCCAATACATCGCTTAACCGCGGTACCAGCGCGCTTTGAATGGCGAGATCATGCGCCAATAGATCCCATAAACGAAGCGCACCTCTCGACCCGCTGAGACCGTGGGCACCGTTGTCGTCTTTCCCAATCCACACAATGGTTAATAGGTTGGCGTCAAATACAGCCACCCAACTATCTCGGTAATTGTCCGATGATCCTGTTTTACCGGCGATTCCCGTAGAGCGAAACTGAGAAGACCGCCCGGTGCCGCGTTGCATGGCAATTTGTAATGCGCGTGTCATGGCGGCTGCGTTATCGGTGCTAAACATCTGTTTAACGTCAATTGCGTAACGGGACAGGGTGGCGGCCCTATCGTCTAACACGACAACGACGGACCTACCTGGAGTTCGGAATCCGCCGCTCGCGAATGCAGCGTAAAGTTCCGACACTTCGAAAGGCGTGAGATCCAGCGCACCGAGAAATAATGAAGGGAACGGATGCGAGATGGCCTTCCCGGTAAGATTTGTGATGCGGTTCGCCACTGTCACGACGCCAACGTCCATACCGACGCGCACGGTCGCGACGTTGAGGGAGTCGCTTAACACGCGTATGAGCGGAACGGGCCCGCGGAATTGTCCGTCGAAGTTGAGCGGCGTCCAATTGTTGAAATCTGGCAGCACAATCGGTGCGTCATCGACAGATGAGGCGAGGTGATAACGGCCGCTTTCAAGAGCGCTTAAGGCTACGACGGGTTTCAACAGCGACCCGACCTGTCGACGCGCGTCGAGAGCCCGATTGAAGCCCTGGCTCCCTTGGGTACGCCCGCCAACCACCGCATGGATGTCCCCAGTCTGGCTGTCGCGAATGATCACGGCTGCTTCTAACGTTTTAGTCGGCAAGTTTCGCCCGCGTTCCAAATTACCCAGTGTTCGAAGAGTGGCGGTTTGGGCCGCATCTTGAAGATGTGGCTTTAACGTGGTGAATATTCGATAGCCATTAGCAGCGAGGTCGTCGGAATCGAAATCTCGAGACAATTCGCGTCGGACGAGATCCATGAATGCCGGGTAATAGCGTCCGCCGGCGCGCGAAGTGGCCAGCTGAATCGGATTGGCGAGTGCTGCATGGACAGTGGCATCATCGATCAAGTCGTAAGCGCGCATGGTATTAAGAACTCGGTCGCGGCGGGCCTGAGCGCGTTCGGGATAGCGGTACGGGTTGTAATAGGTCGGACCGCGAACGATAGCGACTAACAGAGCGATTTCTTCGGCGCTGAGTTCCTCAAGTGGACGACGGAAATAGAACTGGCTTCCGAGCCCAAATCCATGAATTGCCCTGCGCCCGTTTTGCCCCAAAAAAATTTCGTTAATGTATGCGTTGAGCAGTTCTTCTTTTTCGAAGTGGCGTTCGAGGATGATAGCCATGACGAGCTCACGAAATTTGCGAGTAAACGTTCTACGATTGTCGAGGAAATAAGATTTCACCAATTGTTGGGTTAGCGTGCTTCCGCCCTGGCGTACTTTTCCCTCGGCTACGTTGACCATCAATGCTCGTAGAATGCCGCCAATGTCGAAGCCCCAATGACTTTGAAAGTTTCGGTCTTCGACGGCGATTAACGTTTCGGTCAATAAATGAGGCGTGTTCTCTGGTTCGACAATTAGACGGTCTTCGCCGTGACTAGGAAAAAAACTACCGATGACGGCCGGTTCTAGCCTGACGGGACCAGTTCGCCCCGCGGACAATAAACGCGAGAGGCGGCCACCGCGGAATCGAACAGATACTGTTTGTGCGGCACGGTGACCATCTGGGAATCGGAAGGGTCGTAGCGTTACAACGACGGATCTTGGGCCGATGTAGTAGGTCCCTGGATACTCGCCGGACCCGTGCGGGCTGTACCCAAGTCGGTCCAGCTCGATGAGAAATGCCTCTTGAGAAAGGCCCATGCCTTCGTAGACTTCGAGCGGCTGAGCGAAGACCCGTGCGGGAATCGTCCATCGGCGTCCTTCGAATGTCCGAGTAATGGTGCCGTCCAGATATACCACGTAGGCTCCGACACCAACCAACCCGATTAATGCTGAGATGGCAATGGAGCGGATCAAGCGCGACCAAAATCGGCGCCATCGTTTTTTCGTCACGACGCCGTTCGTGGTTTGGAACGTCGGTGGCTACGCCGCAACACTGCGATCAAGGGGTCATTGACCTGGTGATTTAGCGAGCAGCTCATTCACCAACGCATCGACTGTTTTGAGTGCGCGCGTGCGTCCTAGATCCATGTTAATTACATAGTTATCGGCGACGACCAGTGCCGGGACGCCCGTCAGGCCGTACTCCCTCCAACGTTGATCGTCCGCGAGAGCACGTTCGCTGATGCGGCGCCCTTTGATCGTACTCAGAAACACGGCGCGTTTGATACCGAAGCCGTCGACGTAGTCGGCAATCGATTCAGCAGTCTGAAAGCGTTTCCCTCGATCGTGGATTGCTCTAAACAGTCGCGCATGGTTTCGCTCGAGTGCATCGTGATGCTCAAGCGCATAATGGGAGCGTGCGAGAAGCGCAATTTCGCTCGAGTACCCCACGTGGGCGCGTCGAAATTGAACCCCCGCTGGGAGCGTCGTCTTCCAGTCTTCGATAACAGGGTCGAAGTTCCTACAGTGGATGCAGGCATAGGAAAAGTACTCAACGATCTCGATCGGCAGGGTGTGAGGATTTCGCCCGAGATCTCGGTATCTATTTTCTGCGCTTGATCCAACAGCGCCTAACTGACCCGAGCTGTATAGTATTCCGACGAAAATCAACGCGACGATTACCACTGCGCCGATGGCGATGATTGCGGTTCGGAGACGGTTAACTCGAGCTATCTGTGATCGCGCCATACGCGCAGTTTATACTGCACCGCATGACGGAGCAGTACATACTCTATCAGTACGATTCCTGCCCTTATTGTCATCGGGTCCGTCAGTTTTTGGATGGAGTCGATATGACAGTCCCCATGCGCGATATTTTGTTAGACCGCGAGGCATACATCGATTTGATCCGGGGAGGTGGTAAAGGCACGGTGCCGTGTTTGCGCATTGAAAGAGATACGGGCGACGTCGAGTGGTTGTATGAGTCCGCTGATATTGTCGAGTACATCAATGCACAGCAGCGCAACAATGCACTCGGGGCAAATGGGATTAGACTTCCGTAATTTCGAACAGATTCGGGTCGGATCGATGTTGCGGTCTAGATAGTCGTTCGTGATATGTTGTTTTTCTTGAACAGTGTTCTCAGGAGTGAACCATGAAACTCGGGCTTATTTCTGGTTATTCAGGCCGGCGGATCAATATTCCAATTGAGAGCGTGTTGCACGCTGAGAGCCTCGGGTACGAATCCATTTGGACATCAGAGGCCTGGGGATCCGATGCGGTTACGCCTGCTGCCTGGATCTTGGCGCAAACGAAAACGATCAAGGTAGGCACCGCGATTATGCAAATGCCCGCTAGGACGCCCGCGATGGCGGCGATGACGGCGATGACGTTGGCAGATTTATCGGGGGGTCGGTTTATTGTTGGTTTAGGAGCGTCCGGGCCCCAAGTCGTGGAAGGTTGGCATGGCGTTCCATATGGCCGGCCCGTTACCCGCCTGAAGGAATATGTTGAGATCATGAAACAGATATTTGCCCGACAGGGACCAGCAAGCTACGACGGTAAGGAATATCAATTGCCGTATCGTGGTGATGGCGCGACCGGGTTGGGTAAACCGATGAAGAGTATTCTTCATTGCGAAGAGGATATTCCGGTGTACGCGGCGAGCATCACTCCGCGGGGTGTGGCCGCCGCCGCTGAAGTGTGTGACGGTCTCTTCCCCATTTGGATGGATCCCGACAAGTTCAGTGTTTTTGATGAACCGATAAGCAAGGGATTTGAAGCCGCTGGGAACAAGACGCTAGCTGACTTCGATATATCGCCCTTTGTGACCGTGGTGATAGGAGATAGCGTGGAGGAGTGCATGGCGCCTATTCGAGGCAACATGGCGTTGTACATTGGCGGTATGGGAGCGCGCGACAAAAACTTTTACAACGATTACGCGAAGAAACTTGGTTTTGAGGAGGATGCCGTTCGCATCCAAGATCTTTATCTATCGGGCCGACGTGAAGAAGCAATGGCGGCTGTTCCCGCGGAGCTCATTGATGCTTGTCATCTCATTGGACCCGCAGATCGAATACGCGACCGACTGCAACGTTGGAAGGAAGCGGGCGATCGCGGCGAGGTGGGGACGATGCTAATTGGCAGTGGGCAACCGGAAGCGCTGCAACTTATTGCAGAGACGATGCTGTAACGAAGTTCCGTTAGCGCAAACCGAGCTCGGTAATCAATGTCCAAGCGCGTTCTGCGCGAACGCGTGCGACACCTTCGTATTCAAGGGCTTTATCGGAACTGGCGTTGCCGTCAAGGCCGCGTTTGTAGACGCCTTGAATGATGCCGGCGGATCGAAACATGTTGTAGACGATATAGAAAATCCAGTTGTCGATCCGCCCGCGTCCCACCGCAAGGCGGTAGGTTTGGATAAGCTCCTCTTCCGTCGGGATTCCGAGCTGTTCGAGATCCGCACCGGGGAGCATGCCCTCCGTTTCGCTCACTAAATAATGGTACTCCTGACACAGGTAGCCGAGATCGGCGAGCGCGTCGCCGACTGACCAGAGTTCCCAATCGAGTATCGCAACGATCTTGGGTTGGGTTTCGTGTAACAACAGATTGCCGAGTCGGAAATCACCGTGGACGATTCCGGTGCTCGACTCGGCTGGTATGTTCTTGGGTAACCAGTCAATCAGGTGGTTCATCGCGTCGATATTTTCGGTCTCTGAGGCGAGGTACTGCTTAGTCCAACGATTCACTTGACGGGCAAAATAGTTTCCTGCGCGGCGGAAGTCGTCGAGCCCGACGACCGTTGGATCCACGCGATGCAATGCTGCTAGTACACGGGCCATATCGAGATAAATCTCGTGCCGGTCAGCGGGGTTTAATTCCGGTAGGGTCGTTTTCGTGAACAGACGGCCCTCGACCATTTCCATGATGTAGAACTTGGTGCCGATGATTTTTGGGTCTTCACAGAGGCTGTACATTTTGGGGACGGGTACGTCTGTTCCGTGCAAAGCGTCCATGACACAGTATTCCCGATCGATCTGGTGAGCTGATGGGAGCAACTCACCGGGCGGTTGTTTTCTCAATACGTACCGTTCCGTCGGCGTTTCGAGCATAAATGTTGGATTACTCTGCCCACCCTCGAATTGCTGAACCTTCATCGGTGACCGGTAGCCACCGAGCTCGGTTCTCATGTAGGCCTCTAGTGCGGCTTCATCGAAAACGTGTGCTGGCCGCACGGGCGTGAGCTCTACGTCGCTCATGGGAGCCTCCCTCATCCGTATTGCAAAAGTGTACAGCTGAGGTGCTTGCTAGGGTACAGGCCCGAAACCCCGCGCGTATCGGTAAGCTGGCTCATGGAGGTCTTGTTTTTGCAGGGACCGAGTAGCAGGGTTGATCTTTCGGTCGAGGTAATGAGACCCTCGGCTGCTCGAAGAAGTTCGGTGGTGGAAGTTATGTCGCTAGAGAAGCGCGTGGCCGTGACGTTGCCACTTAACCAGTCGTTGCAAGACACAATCGATCTCGTTCAGTGGGCAGAATCGAATGGCTATCGAGATGGTTGGTTTTCGGACCCCGGCGCCCCGGACGGTCTTGCGATGGCGGCTGCGATTGCTGCACATACCCAGACATTACGGATCGGAATGGCTATCGTTCCTGTCTATACGCGCACGCCCACGGTACTCGCGGCGATGGCCGACGTCATTGGGCAAGCGCTACCGGGGCGTTTTGTGCTCGGGCTTGGCTCGTCAAGCCAGACCATCATGCAGGCGTTCAATGGCATTGATCTTGAAAAACCGCTAACGCGGGTTAAGGAAACGGCCATTGTGGTGCGCAGTATTCTTGCCGGAGAAAAAACATCCTTCACCGATATGCAAACGCTATACAGCCGTGGCTACAAACAGGATCCATCAACACCGGCGATACCCATTTACATAGCGGCACTACGACCCAAAATGATCGAGATGGCGGCGGAATACGGTGACGGAGTGATCTTCAATCTTTGGCCAAGAAGCGCGTTACCGAAGATGATGGAACACGTGAAGGTTGGAGCCGAGCGGGCAGGCAAGGATTGGCGCGACATTGAGATCGTTAATCGAGCCATGGTCCATGTGACGGACGATAAAGAAGAAGGACGCGCTCTCTTCCGGTCACATTTTGCTCCCTATTTCTCGAACCCTGTGTATAACCGTTTTTTAGAGTGGTGCGGGTATCCAGACGTCGCCGCTGAAATTCGGGAGGGATGGGCTGCGAGGGATCGCGAACGAACCACCGGGGCATTCTCGAATGAAGTCATAGATGAAATTGGAGTCATTGGCTCAACAACGGAAGTCCAAGCGCGTATACGCGAAGACGCAAACGCAGGGATCACAACGAGTATCGTTTCGCCGATGGGGCGAGTAGAACTCGATGTGGCGTACCAAACGTTTGAACCTTTTCGAGGGGATCGATTCGAGTTTTGACGAACACATCTCGCGCGCTTTATTAACAAGCTCTAGGTCTTTTGTGTCAGAGAATCGAAATGATTTGATGGAGCTGCTTGGCGGTGGAACGTTGGTGGAATACAGCGACCAAGCGCAAAAAGCAGTCATGCAATTTGATGCACGACGTGAGTTTTGTCATAGCGATGGAAAGGTCGTTCAAGGAGGTTTCGTGACGGCGTGGATGGACGCGGCGATGGCGCACGCGTTACGACATGCGAGTCACGGTGAATACAGCGCTGTCACCCTGGAGCTTAAAGTTACCTTTGTTTCGCCGGCGGGGCCGGGGCGTGTGATTGCGAAAGGGTGGGTCGTATCGATGGGGCGCACGGTCGCGTTTCTTGAAGGACAACTTTTTGATGGTAGTGGAAAGCTATTGGCGACCAGTTCAAGTACGGCGAAATTGGCTCGTGTTAACCCATGACGACATTTTTTCTCGTCAGACACGGTGAAACCGAGTGGAACGTAGAACGCCGTATCCAAGGCTGGGCGGACTCGCCGCTGACTTCGTTGGGTCTTGCGCAAGCGGAAGCCCATGGACAGTTATTAGGAAAGTTTGGTATTGACCGAATTATCGCCTCGCCGCTAGGGAGAGTGATGCAAACGATTGCACCTATCGTTCGGGAGACCAACGTTCCGGCCGAATACGATGTGCGCTTACGCGAAGTGTGCATGGGTGATTGGAGCGGCCGAACTTCTCTGGAACTTCAATCTCTGTACTTGGACCAATGGCAAGCGCGCCAGGACGACCCCGAAGGATATTGTCCGCCCAATGGTGAAAGTCGTCTGGACGTCAAGAGGCGGGTGGCGCCCCTTATTGCGGAATTAAACGATGATTCGCATCAGGAGGTTGTGTTGGTGAGCCATGGCATCACCATTCGCATGCTCCTCGACCTACTGCTTGGTTTTTCAGACCACACCCGGCACAAGTTAAGTGTGCCGAACGACCTTGTTTATTGCGTCGAGGTAGGACCATCGGATCCGACCGTGAAGCATTATGTAAGTGGCAAAGGTCCGTTCGAAGGTTTGTTTATTCCGCAACGCTAATAGACAATCGAGAGTTCGCACAACGGGAGGAAATGCGATGAAAGTTGATGGTGGTGTCGGCTGGGATTTGGCGATGGTTGCGGCCCAAGCTCAAGAACTGGAAGAAATGGGGTATAGCGGCATCACGTCTGCCGAGACGTCGCACGATCCGTTTTTGCCGCTTGCGTTTGCTGCGCAACAAACGTCTCGCGTCGATCTTATAACAGGGATCGCCGTTGCATTTGCTCGGACGCCGATGATTCTTGCCAACATTGGCCATGATTTGAACGCTGCGTCGAACGGTCGTTTCGTG
Source organism: Pseudomonadales bacterium (assembly GCA_022448085.1). Taxonomy (GTDB): domain Bacteria; phylum Pseudomonadota; class Gammaproteobacteria; order Pseudomonadales; family Azotimanducaceae; genus UBA11889. The sequence continues at coordinate 20,360 of JAKUTH010000044.1, forward strand.
CTTGGCCTTGGTTCTCAAATACGCGCGCATATCACCAAGCGTTTCAGTATGCCGTGGTCGAATCCAGCAGCTCGAATGCGCGAGTTCATTCTCGCCTTGCGCGCGATCTGGGCCAACTGGTACCAGGGTGAAGCGCTCGAATTCACGGGAAAGTTCTATAACCATACATTGATGACACCCTTTTTCGCGCCGACGAACACCGAACACGGTGCTCCACGCGTATTTCTCGCGGCGGTCGGCCCTCTCATGACTGAGGTGGCAGGTGAGGTGGCCGACGGCATCATTGCGCATGCATTCACTACTGAAAAATACTTGCGCGAAGTGACCATGCCAGCGCTCGAACGAGGTTGGGCCAAGGCAGGCAAAAAACGCGAAGACTTTGAGATTAGTTATCCATGCTTCGTAGTGACAGGCCGTGATGAAAAGGAGCTCGAGTCTGCCAGTGCGGCAACCAAGCAGCAGATTGCGTTTTATGGTTCGACGCCTGCCTACAAGCCTGTTTTGGACAGCATCGGGGTTGGCGAACTTCAACCCGAGTTGAATGCAATGTCGAAGCAGGGGCGTTGGGTTGAAATGGGCGGCCTGATCACCGACGACATCATGAATTCGTTCGCAGTATCCGGCGACCCGGAAACGATAGCGGAACAGATACAAGCTCGCTACGGCGATATTGTAGACCGAACGTCAGCGGCTTATGCGCAACTACCAAAAGAGGATCGCATCAAGATCATTACCCAGTTAACGGGGATTTAATGACGGATGGTAGGTACGAATGGGGTGAATTGATGCCTGGTTGCCGCTGTGTCTTTGTTAGATATGAGTGGGGGAGTTGTGCATGGGGATATCTCGAAAACTGGCGCTAAGCCCATCTCAGGTCGACGACATTATGACCACCCAATGGAATATGCGAATTGCATCGCTCGGCCCTCACGCGAGGATCAACCTAACGCCGATGTGGTTCGGTTGGGCGGGCGGGCGAGTCTATTTTTTTGGACGGGGTCAAAAAATCGTGAACCTGCGCCGGAATCCCGGCTGCTCCGTAATCGTTGACCGCAATGAAAAGTTCCCAGAACTCCAAGCCATCATGATCCAGGGTCAGGCCAGCGTCCTTGAAAATTCGACGGAGGAAGACGGCGATCCGTTTCTGGCCGAGGCAAGAAAGCAGATGGGGAAAAAGTACAACGGTGGTCATGGACAGCCTGCTGTTGATGAGCCGCCACCCAACAACGCATCAGCCGCGGGAAAGGA
>JAKUTH010000045.1 GCA_022448085.1 Pseudomonadales bacterium
ATTGGTTCTTTCCGACGTACGGCAAATACCTCCCGGGTAGCACGTTTGACCTCGGGTACGAATACGAAACAAATTTTCGCGAACTTAAGATCTTCTTCGAACGGCAACCAAGTAACTCGAACTGGTTGATCATGCCGCTCGTGCCCTACAACGCCTTTGAGGTCGATTTACCTGCCGGTAGATACCCACCCCATGCCCCATCCCTTTCAGAAAAACACTATCTTGGAACAGACACCACCGGCCGAGATGTGCTTGCACGACTTGTCTATGGGTTCCGAATCGCGATTTCATTTTCTTTGATTCTGTTAATTTGTAACTACACGATAGGAGTAGCACTTGGCTGCGCTATGGGATTTTGGGGAGGTGCCTTTGACCTCTTCTTTCAGCGGGTTATCGAAGTTTGGTCCAACGTGCCCTTTCTCTACGTCATCATGATCATTGCTTCGGTCATCATCCCGAACTTCTGGACGCTGATGATCGTTATGGTGATCTTTGGGTGGATGTCCATGACGTGGTACATGCGCACAAGCACATACAAAGAAAAGACTCGAGCGTACGTGCTTTCAGCGCGTGCACTCGGAGCGAGCAACGCTCGCGTGATATTCACTCACATCCTTCCGAACTCGATCTCGATCATCGTCACGTTCGTCCCGTTCGCAATCGCCGGGGGCATCACCTCCCTCACCGCTCTCGACTACCTCGGTTTCGGACTACCGCCACCAACCCCAAGCTGGGGCGAATTGCTTTCGCAAGGTACAAGCCAATTAGAGTCTCCTTGGCTAGTGACCTCAGTCGTTGGCGCGATGGTGGCAATTCTTCTAATGGTGACTTACGTTGGAGAAGCGGTTCGCGAAGCTTTTGATCCGAAGAAATTCACCTATTACGAGTAATGAAACCATGCATCTGCGTATGAACCGCATCGCCAGAGCCTTGATCGCTCTTCTTGGCACGCTCGCGTTAATCGGTTGCGGGACCAACGATAAAGGTGACCCACTAGCTGAAACGCCACGAGATGTCGCGCAAGAAATTGTTTCGTACCCAGTCGGCGGTGTTTTACCCAACGAACTTACTTGGGAAACGAATAACGAGGATCCCATTTTTGCCTCTGCCGACGCCAAGCCCGGGGGGACTTTTCGTGACTATGTCCTCGCGTTCCCGCTCACGATCCGTCGAGTAGGCCCCGACTCCAACGGCTCATTCGCGGGGTACACACGTGCTGGATTTCTATCCCTAGTGAGTCTTCACCCCAATACAAGAAATTTCATCCCGACGTTAGCAACACATTGGGCTTTCGACGACGATGGAAAAACCGTTTATTACCGACTGCATCCAAACGCCAAGTGGTCCGACGGAACGCCTATTACGGCCGACGATTACCTCTACACCCTCGACTTCATGCGTTCGAAACACATTGTCGCTCCTTGGTACAACAACCATTACGCAACCCAGATCGTCAATGTCGTGAAGTACGACGATTACACCATTTCCATCGAAGGCGGGTCGGCAAAACCCAAAGACGAGATCCTCTACGAGTACAGCATGGGACCCGTCCCCAAACACTTTCATGTTCTCGACCAAAATTGGGTCCGGGAAAACAACTGGAAGGTCGAACCCAACAACGGCCCATACCAGATCTCAAAAATAGAAAAGGGCAAGTACATCGAGTTCACGCGAAAGAAAGACTGGTGGGGAAACGACCTCAAGTACTACAGATACCGCTTTAATCCCGACCGGATACGCGTTCGGGTCATTCGGGATGTGAACATCGCATTACAACATTTCTTTAAAGGTGAGCTCGATACATTCGGTGGTGTACTGCCGGAGTTTTGGCACGATAAATTCAAGGGCAAAGACTTCGACAACGGTTATATACACAAGATCTGGTTTTACACTGACAACCCGCAACCGGCCTCGGGCATGTGGTTGAATCAATCCAATTCCATCCTTTCGGATCGGAAAGTACGTTACGGGCTCGCGCACGCCATGAACATCGACAAGGTGATCGCTACGGTGCTCCGCGGCGACTATCGAAGGCAGCATACACATCACGAGGGTTATGGCGATTATTCCAACACTTCGATTCGTGCGCGCGCGTTCGACTTGACTATAGCGAACACACTACTGGACGAGGCCGGGTGGACTGAAAGAGACGACCGCGGAATTCGTACCAAGGGCCAGCAGACGTTGTCTTTGCGTGTCACCTACGGTCAATCGCATCACACACCACGTCTCGTGATTCTCCGGGAAGAAGCTAAAAAGGCCGGGATTGATTTGACACTGCAATTGCTCGATTCCTCCATATCTTTCAAACAGATGTTGGAAAAGAAACATCAGATTGCTTGGATGGGGTGGTCCGGCGGCGGTCTGTCACCACGTTATCGACAGTTTTATCACTCCGACAATGCGAACAAACCGCAGAACAACAACCTCACCAACAACGCCGTACCCCAAATGGATACGCTGATTGACCAGTACCGTGCAGCAACTGAAAAGACGGATCGCGTCGAGTTAGCCCATCAGCTTGAACAGATGCTGCATGACACCGGCGCCGTGATTTTCACCTTTAAGGTTCCGTATACACGAGACGCGTACTGGCGGTGGATGAAGCTTCCCGAATTTAGGGGTACGCGCGTCGGTGGCTTGTTCAATCCAATGGGTGGCCAGTTTTGGATCGATGAACTGGAGCGACAAAGCGTTCTTGACAATACCGCGCCACAGACCGCCCCTGTGTCAATACTCGACACAACATACCTTTCGGAGTGAACCGTGGCTGCCTTGCTTGAAGTACGTGGTCTTAGGGCAGGGTTCGATACCGACGCCGGCTACATCGAAGTACTCGACGGCGTCAGCTTTGAGCTAGCTTCTGGAGAGACATTGGGGTTGGTGGGCGAGTCAGGATGCGGAAAAAGTGTCAGCGCCCTCTCGATCATGAACCTCTTGCCGCGACCCGCAGGAAAAATTACGGCAGGGTCCATCGGATTTCAAAACCGTGACCTCGTCACGCTACCTAAAGAAGAACTTCACGACGTGCGTGGAAACCGTATCTCGATGATTTTCCAAGAGCCAATGACCGCGCTAAACCCTGTCCATCGTGTCGGCAATCAAATCATAGAGGCGGTAAAGCTACATGAGCCTGATTTAACGACAGCTATCGCACGACGACGTGCCCTTGAGATGCTCGAACGAGTCGGGATTCCCGCACCGGATCAGCGTCTAAATGAATATCCGCATCAGCTATCAGGCGGCATGCGACAACGCGTCATGATTGCCATGGCGCTTACCATGCAGCCCGACCTCCTCATAGCTGACGAGCCCACCACGGCTCTAGATGTCACGATCCAAGCCCAGATTCTCGATCTGTTGCGAGAGATGCAGCGAGAATCCGGGATGGCTATTCTTTTTATTACCCACGACCTTGGCGTGATCGCCGAGCTATGTGATCGGGTAACCGTCATGTACGCCGGCTGTGTCGTCGAGCAAGCGAGCGTTACCCAACTGTTCTCGACACCACGCCATCCCTATACGCAAGGACTATTGCGATCGATCCCCCGATTGGACGCAACCCCGAAACAACCCCTGACGACCATACCTGGAACAGTGCCAGCTTTGATTGACATGCCCAAGGGCTGCCGATTTCGAAACCGCTGTCTCAATGCCGAAGACGACTGTGAGCTCCGATCACCTGATCTCATTCACGCGGCGGGACGCCAGATCGCGTGTCACCATCCAGTCGCGGAAGTGTTGACATGAAGGAGTCGTTGCTACAAGTCCGAGGGCTGAAAAAATACTTTCCCGTCCGAGGTGGTGTATTCCTGCGCCGTATCGGAAACGTACAAGCCGTCGAAGATGTTTCTTTTAGCGTTGAAAGGGGCAAGACCCTGGGACTCGTCGGCGAATCTGGCTGCGGCAAGAGCACAGTCGGGCAGACCATATTGAAATTACACAACCCGACCGCGGGCGAAATTTTCTACGAGGGTCGGGATATCGCGGCCATGAATCGAGCTGAGCTCAAAGCCTTCCGCCGAGATGTGCAAATCATTTTTCAAGATCCTTTCGAATCGCTGAACGCGAGACACACGGTGAGCCGAATCCTTGAAGAACCATTCGTGATCCACGAAATGGGAACGGCCGCAGAACGTCGAAGTTGGGCCGGTGATTTACTTAATCGTGTCGGCTTGCAAGCCGATGCGCTGGACCGCTTCCCACATGAATTTTCAGGCGGCCAACGCCAACGTATAGGCATTGCGAGAGCGATTGCATTACAACCAAAGCTTGTCGTTTGTGATGAAGCCGTATCAGCGCTCGACGTTTCGATTCAGTCCCAAGTGATTAATCTATTAATGGATCTGCAACGGGAAATGAACCTAGCGTTGATCTTCATTGCTCACGATCTCGCCGTTGTCAAACACGTATCCGACGATATCGCCGTCATGTATTTAGGAAAGATCGTGGAACAAGCCGACGCCCAAGAAATTTACGCGTTTCCGCGACACCCTTACACCAAGGCCTTACTTTCGGCGATTCCCATACCTGACCCCAGTCGACGTGGCGAAAGAATCATCTTGTCTGGAGACGTCCCTTCGCCCATTGATCCGCCGAATGGATGTCGTTTTCACACACGATGCCCACATGCAGCAGATCAATGTCGAACCGTGGAGCCCACCGAAGAACTCGTCAATGAAGGCCATCGTGTTGCCTGTCATTTTTGGAACGAACTCGCTGACCACAATGCCGTGGGCTAGCCGAATAGAGCAATTTTGCTTATCACCTTAGCTTAATCGAATGGGTGGTTCGGCCCTCAATCATTATGCTGCTAGCATCATAAGACGGCGCACGGAACAACGGGCGAGCATCGTTGCCGAAACCGTATTGCTCTTTTGGTATACCAAAAAACCCTTCGTCGACCGCGCCATTTCCATTGGTGTCATGGAAAACGGCGATCGCAACAATTCCATCAGGAACGGTTATCACAAGCCGCGCCACTCGATCCATCGTGCTTTCGCGGGTCACGGAATGGACACCAGCTTTCTCGACCGGCCTACGGGTATTCACCATGTCGTCAACGAAAGTCCTAGCGTCCTGATAGAGAGTGACAAAAAGCATGCCCGGTCGCTGGATATTCGTAACGGTGAGAACTAAATCACCAGCCAAGATTTCCGTTCCGAACAAGACCACGGTTATGCTCCATGCGAGTACAACTTTGTCGAACCGAAACGTCACTTCAGTTAGTGCTTCAGATCCAGGAAAACGCAAGTGCTACTTACATCGCGATTGCGGGCGAGTGAAAAAATGCTTTTTTCACCGCAGACCCGAAAGCCGAGTTTCTGTAAAACATATGCAGACGCGAGATTGTCCTTCTGATAAGACGCTTCCAATCGCGCACATCCGAGTGTGGTTTCAGCGTACCCGATCAAACCCGCCGCAGCTTCGGTCGCATAACCACATCCCCACTGTTCTCGGGCAATCCAATAACCAAGCTCTAAGACAGCCGCGGTTTCACCGGTCAGCCCCGCGCCACCAATCACCTTACCGTCCAGATATACAGTAAAGTTACTTTCGCAATCAGACGATGCCTTCGCTCCCACGTTTTTTATGAACTCGTTTGCATCAGCCAGTCGGTATGGGTGCGGGACCCGGGCAAGCCACTTCGCCACGTCCCAATCGCCGAGAAGCCTTGTCAGCTCGCCAGCGTCCTTTGCGTTCGGCGCGCGTAATCTGAGGCGTTGTGTTTGAACTTCACGCGACATAGGTTCGAATCCATTCTTGTGCGGTGCCGTCACGGAAAAATATTAATTCTATTACTAGATAAAGTTTATATCTAATTGTTTTTAATAGACTATTAATAGAATTATAACAATGAGATCCCGCTGGATCTCTACGCGAAACAAGTCCCGCATTAACGTCAGTTAGGCGTTTGACGCCCAACCGTCTTGTCGCGACAGTCATCCTGATCTAAACAAATCACGGGCACGCCAAAGCGCAATCGCCGGGACCAGAAAAATAATCCCTGCAGGCAACCCCGCCACCAATCCGCCACCACGTTCGTCAACAAGGTTCCATACGACCATCGAAAAACTCACTTGGATCACGTACACCGATGCCCATGGCCACATCCAATGACGCATCTTGAAAAACCCCCATGCCATCGCGGCGTACACAAACCAATGAAGGGGCGCCAGCACCTTAGCCCACTCTTGATGAAACGTAATCCCAAACCAAACCTCTTCGTCATCCGCTGTTGACTTCCAAAAAATATCAAACGGCATGTAGACGAACGTCATGTAAATGCAAAAGATGTACATTGCCGTCATCCACCAGGGACGTCGCAAGAGATCACGACGGATAGGTTCAATAAGTTGCATCGGCTCTTCTCTTTTCTCAGCAATATCTGTTATTACAGAGTTAACGTATGAAACGCTAAAGGTTAGGCATGTTAACGGTTTTGATCCGCATACTTGTTGCCCTTCCCACGGTTTTGTTTTTTTACCAAGGCGTGAACTGGCTGTTCCAACCTGAAGAGGCCGCGGCCGGTCTCGGCATGTCACTGTTGTCAGGCATTGGCGCCAGCACTCAAATCGGTGATCTAGGAAGCTTTTTTTTGGTGAACAGCGGCTTGATGACCATGGGCCAATTTCGAGGTCGGAGTCAATTGCTGTACATTCCAGCTGCGTTTATCGGAGTGGCCGGGATTTTTCGCGCGTTGTCGGCGGTCATGGGGAATGCAGATTTTGCCGCTCAAATGATCGGATTCGAAGCCATTTTGACGGTCATCCTAGTCGTGGCCGCTCGGCACCTCGGAAGTCAGGAAAAATAGGAAATTTCCATGGGAACGACCGTTGCAAATATTTTTCGCTACCCAGTCAAAAGCATGGGCGGCCATCAGTTGGATGAAGCACTACTTTCGATCAACGGCATTCCCGGTGATCGGTCATGGGCGTTAAAAGATGAAGAGCTCGCCAGCATCAAGGGCGGTAAACGTCACCCTGCGTTGATGAGCATGTCAGCAGAATTCGAGCAGGAACCCGATGAGTCAAACATCTCTCCACACGCTCAAATTCGGCTCCCCGATGGATCGATCATTCGCACCCGCGATGAGGACGCTGAAGAAAGGCTAAGCCAAGCACTCGGTACCCAGGTCACCCTCTGGCCCATCCTTCCTAAAGAACAGCTTGACCATTACCGTCGATCCGCGCCTGATCCAAACGTTGACGCGCAACTGAACCTTCGCGAGATATTTGCTAGAACGCCGGACGAACCTCTGCCCGATCTGCGTGGATTTCCGAGGGAACTTTTCGAATACGAATCGCCACCGGGTACTTACTTCGACGCCTTTCCATTGCTCCTCATTTCGAAGGCGTCACTGCAAAGTTTGGAGGACCACTCCGATCAATCAAAATTCGATGTCCGGCGATTTCGTCCGAATGTCCTACTTGAGACGGATAAAGCCGGTTACCCGGAAGAGGAATGGGCCGGGAAAAGCGGACGTATCGGAACTGCAAAATTGAAGTTCGAGATGGCGTGTCCACGATGCATTATGACGACGCACGGTTTTGACGATCTACCCAAGGATCCGCGCGTGATGAGAACGTTGGTACAGGCCAATAATGGCAATCTCGGCATCTACGCCTCGGTCGTTGAGGCCGGGACGATCGCCGTGGGGGACTCGCTGATCCTCGAATAACCGAGACAAACGGTTCGTTCATGCGTCGAAGCCGCCTCGCGAAAGCCGCCTTCATGCGTCAAAAGTCCCAAGATTGTTTGTTTGACTCATTGAAGTTTCCGTTGTCCTAATCGCCAGGAATCCCGATGGAAAATTTCGACGAAAAAATAGACCTAGCAACCGATTCGACGTGCCATATCGTCGAGGCGATCGAAAGATCTCGCCGCGAATCTTTTGAGTCTCGTCACCGAAATTGGCAGACTCAAGGATTCGTAGTCTGAGAAGCGAACACTGCATGACCTCCACCAGCGGCACATCTTCAAACGAAAGTTCAAACGTGGATCAAACACCAAACGTCGATGTCGTCGTCATTGGAGCCGGTTTCGCAGGTATGTACATGATTCATCGACTCCGCGAACTTGGTCTAACCATTAGGGCTTTCGAAGCCGGTAGCAACGTCGGCGGAACTTGGTATTGGAATCGCTACCCCGGAGCCCGCTGCGACGTTCCGAGCATTGAATACTCGTTCTCATTCGATAAGGAGCTCGAACAAGAATGGAACTGGTCCGAAGTGATGGCGTCACAAGAAGAGATCCTCGTATACGCCAACCACATCGCAGATCGGTATGACATCCGGCGGGACATTACGTTCGATACGCGGGTCACAAGGATGGAGTTTGATGACGCCAGCTCTCGGTGGTTGGTGGAAACAGACGGCGGAGAACGTTTGTACGCACACTATTGTGTGATGGCAACCGGCTGCCTCTCTATGCCCAATAAACCGCCGATTGCTGGCGACAACAAGTTTCAGGGCCAGGTTTATCACACCGGCACGTGGCCCGAAGAAGGCGTCGACTTTATCGGCAAAAAAGTGGGCATCATCGGGACGGGATCATCCGGCGTCCAGGCAATTCCAGTGATCGCCGAGACGGCCGCACAGCTCGTCGTCTTTCAACGAACACCCGTTTACACCTTGCCGGCCTTTAACCGTCCGCTGTCGGAGAAGTACCGAAAGGAAGTCAAAGCCAGCTACGCCGACATTCGGAAGATGCAACGTGAGTCGCCCGTTGGGATATCCAGTTTCGGGGCGCGGGCCATCGCACAACTACCCGTTCCTAAAAAAATAATGGATTTAACCCCAGAGGAACGCCAAGCCGAACTGGCCCGAACCGGTTTTTCGGGTCTACGAACCTACGCGGATGTTTTAACCGATCTATCAGCCAACGAAGTCGCATGTGATCTTTATCGAGAGAAAATCGAAGAGATTATCGACGACCCCGAAACCGCAGAGGCTCTAAAACCGCACGGCTACCCAATTGGCTGTAAACGTCAGGTTTTCGATTCGAACTATTACGCCGCTTTTAATCAGGAGAACGTAACTCTGGTTGACCTACGCAAGGGCGGCATTAATCGGATCACCGCCACCGGTATCCAAACCGATCATGAGTCGTTCAACATTGACATACTCGTTTATGCAACCGGTTTCGATGCAATGACGGGCGCACTAAAGCGCATTGATATCCGTGGTCGAGACGGCCAACGCCTTATCGATAAATGGGTGGACGGACCGCGAGCGTACCTGGGACTTCAAATGGCAGGGTTCCCCAACCTATTTACCGTAACCGGCCCTGGGAGCCCGTCGGTACTATGCAACATGCTGGTCGCTATCGAGCAGCATGTCGACTGGATCCGGGACTGCCTAGAGCATCTGGAAAATAACCAAGTCGATACAATCGAACCGACGCTTGACGCCGAAAACGAATGGGTTGCTCATGTCAGCGACGTCGGTCAAGGCACGATGTTTACGGCGCCAACCTGCAATTCTTGGTACCTCGGAGCAAATATTCTCGGAAAACCACGCGTATTCATGCCGTACGTCGGCGGAATTCATCGTTACCGCGCTAAGTGTGAAGCGGTAGTGGCAAATGACTACGAGGGATTCAGGCTCGAATAAGGCTACTTCGCGACTGGAATTATCAGCGCTCGAACAGATCTCCTAGAACCAACGTTGATCTCTCCATTCAACGGACTTACGAGCGAAAATAGCTAACGAACAGACTCCCAAATATCTTCAACGCGTTCCACCCGAACGCGATCTAGATTGGCGGTACCACTGCGTACGTTGAAAACCAAAGGAGCAACGTACGCGTCAGGTAAATAACAGAAACTCGCGCTCACCTGACCACCATCCAAAAACAGTTCGACTGACGTCCGGTCAATGAGCAAACGTACAGACAAATGGCCCTTGCCGACCATCGGAACCTCGCTATCACGAAAGTTGACAACGCGTCGTTCAAAATCGAACGTTAAGGGTATGCCGCGAATCTTCATTACTACTTCGCCACCATCATCCGCCGAGATATCAAAAGCGATGTCAAACAGGTCGCCTGAAACGGGCATAGGCCAAGGCTTTGACCCGTCGAACCCGACTGATACGGGAACGTCCAGCGGTTCTGTGATTGACTCAATCTCTTCGACCGGCCACCGGCACAGTGTCCAAATGCCATTATTTCCTCGCAACGAGAGTTCCACTGGAAAACTCATTTGTTGATTGAACGGCATTTCTGGATACCGCCCCCCAGCCATCCAGGAAATCTGAATGCATCTCCCACTCGGCGCATTGCTCCATGTCTGGGCAGCGTATCCGTTGCTTCCATGCTCACAGGTTTGAACTTCCGAACGCGGCGAAAACAAAGCGCCGTCAAAATCGCCGATCAAATAGGTCCCACTCCCACCCCAAAATACCCAGCGTTCGATCCCTGCCTCGTCCAGCAACGGGAAAAAATCGGGACACTCGCTGTCGTGTTCTAGGGTGATGTTCTGTATCCGCTCCCACTGTTTAGCGTCGGTGGAGCGTAGTAAACAAAACCGATCGTTGGTCAGGTAAAGCGCCATGATCCAGCACCGAGTCGGCGCGTGCCACACTACCTTTGGATCTCGATTATGTGCGTCAATCCAAGAAACAATCGGGTTTTCATCGAACTTCAACCAGGTGCCACCACTATCGATACTGTACGCAAGACATTGGGTGTAAGGTTTCGGAGGCTCAACGTGACTACCCGCCGCCGTGTAGAACGCGAGTAAGGTGTCTTCACCCAACCCCGAAGTATCGAACCGGTCGACGACGGCCGATCCCGAAAACATCGTCCCGTGCTCGTCCGGATACAGCGCGTGCTCCATTTGAACCCAATGCACGAGGTCATCGCTCACCGCATGTCCCCACGTCATGTTCCCCCAGACGGTCGCTTCGGGGTTGTGTTGAAAAAAAAGGTGCCAACGCCCCGAATGGTAGATCAAGCCATTGGGATCGTTATGCCAATTTTGACGCGCGGAAAAATGGAATCGGGGCCGGTGAACTTCGTCGTACACAGTCGTCCTTGCGAACTATCAATGGTTCGCGATTGTATCGATTAGCGAACGTGCGATGTTTGCGATGGTCTTGCACTGGCATTCAGACCATGAGGAAATGCACCCATTCGGAACGGACGAAAATAACCAATGAAACTCTACGACAGCACGATGGCACCAAACCCCCGGCGCGTTCGCGTCTTCATGGCAGAGAAAGGCGTTGACTGCGAAAACATTCAGGTCGACATCATCAAGGGAGAGAATCTCGACGAATCGTTCCTCTCAATCAATCCCCGTGGTCTTTTACCGACGCTTGTTCTGGACGACGGTACCGTAATCGACGAAACCGTTGCGATCTGTCGCTACATCGAGGAAACGCACCCAGAACCACCACTCTTAGGTAGCGATGCCATCAGCAAAGCGCATATAGAAGCCCGACAAAGACACATGGAATTTGATGGTCTTCTCGCCGCCGCTGACGCATTCAGAAATTCTTTCCCCGGTTTCTCATCGCGTGGATTAGCCGGCAATGCGGGCTCGGTCGACGCGATTCCAGCCCTCGCAGAACGCGGAAAGAACGCGATGCTTCGTTTTTACGAATCGCTTGATACAGCGCTCAACGGCTCCGCATTCATCGCTGGCGAAACATTCAGCATCGCCGACATCACGGCGTTGTGTACGATCGATTTCGCTGCTGGAGCTGCTCGTGTACCGATTCCTGATCATTGCTCTAACGTTCAACGGTGGCATGCCGAAGTCTCTGCTCGACCGAGTGCCGAAGCCTGAAAGGAATGTCTGGGTAGAAAACCTACCGTCAGCGTATCCAGATCGGAGACGTCCAGGCCCGTTCTTGTATTGTCGTTGGATGCCCAGCGCGGGGCGCGACTCCTGCTCGAATAGCATCCCATGTCGACCAACGGCAGGTCGGATTTTCAACGACTCGGGCATAATAAAAGGATGGATGGGCATAATCGTAATCTGGGTCCTCCCAAATCGCTGAAAGCTGTGCTGCTCCTGCATTCTGACTGATTTCACATGTCGTGATATCGACGGCGGCCTCATTATCAGGACATCGGTTTGTATCCAGATCGACCTCATCGCCGCTTGAGCACGCAACGTCATATACGCGTTCGCGTTTTGAACCGTTTTCAAGCCAGCCTTTGACAATTTGTAGTCGTTGAAGCGGGGCGGCGTTTGGATCCCGAACAGCAACAACCAATAATTCGGGGGCTGTTCGTCGGCGCCTTAATACACCCCCCTGCGGGATACCTCTGGCATACGCAATTCGCGCGTAGTCGGCGCGTGTAAGCAGGTCATTTGGAAAGTCATGACCTGCAAACATGCGAATGCGAATTCTAGGGCCACTTGTCGCGAACGTTTCCTTCCGAGTGAACGCCGTAAAAATGGCCTCACGAGTATTCTCGTCCGCCCACACGCCGGTCAGTCCCGACGCCCCATAATGCGTACGGTAGACCTGTCGGTATGCGGGGACCGTACCTTCTACTCGAACGGGAACCGACCCCCTCCGTTCGGGAACTGCGTCAAGCATCCCGACCTTGCCAGCGTATGTCCTCTCGTCAAAACGCGAACCCCCATTGTGCGTATCAGAAGCACCCACCATGCCAAACCGATAAGGATTAACACCGGTTCTACGCTCTATCTGAAGACCAGTCAGGTATGCGTCTCGAACATAACTACCTCGAGGTCGACTCTTTAGCCAGGAAGCAACACGATAAGGAAAAATTTCGAAGTCCGCCCACTCGTCATTCGGAGACAAAAAAGGATGAGTCTCTGAAGTCCCCTTTACCTGGGTGACTTCAACAAGTGGCTCGTTACGAACGCGCAACGATGCATACTCAGTATCAATAGGTGTTCCATCCCACTTGACGTCCTGGAACATCCATCCATCGGAACCGTTCGAATTATGCGGAATCGATAACAACCGCATACCCTGCCCGCGTTGTTCGTCCATCCAGCGCCACAGATCCTCTGGATTAAAAGATTCAAGTCGACCAAAGATATCTAGCGGTACCTGATCCGAACCGAAAATGACGTTTCGATGGAGATTTCCGGCGTCTCGAAAAGACGTGTATTCGTATCCGATGAACGTCGTAAATTCTCCCGGTTCATAGTTGCGCTGTGCTGCGTCCACCACGTGCGACCAGGCATCCCGTAGCTCGCGTTGCGTTATATTTTCTGCCACGAAGGAACCGGCATCCGGGTGGGTTCTTCCTCGTTCGACCACAGTAGATTCGTCCAGAATGCCCAGTTGGGTTGCTGTCCTATAGAGGGGGTGGTTCGGATTACTCAACGTCGTCAAGCCCCCCAAGTATTCGGCGTGATCAGTGACGGCGTAGAAATCGAGCGGTTGATCGAGCTGCACGGCATAACCTTCTGGGTGACGTATTTCCGCACCGCGCGCGAACCGGTATGCATCGTCCGGCGTCGCCCGGGTTCCGAACGCAAACGCATCCATCGAAAATCGAGTGTGGACGTGCAAATCGCCAAAGTAGGCGTAGCGCTCGATCGCGTGCATATAAGTTGTCAAACCAAGTGCCACGCAAATTAACCAAATTTTCACTGAGTTCCTTATCAATTTCGTACCCTCAGCACCACACGCCCGACGGCTATATGACTCGCGTAGATACCCTATGCGTGAACGTGTAGCCGAGCAACGTTTGGACATATCAGCGCGTAAATTACCAGACCTTTTCCCAGTTCCGGCTTTCAACCGATCGATACATCGCGAGCGCGGTACGTAATTCGCCCAACGAGTATTCCGGTGGAGCCGCAAGCGTTTTTGAGTCAAGTACTGCGTGGCTAAAATCGTTGAGTTCAAAACCGTAGCTATCGACTTTACCTTGGAATGCATCCATGACGGTTGTACCTTCAGGATCAGTATCGTTGAACAGAATCAAGCGCCCGTCCCGCCCGTGTTCGATAACGATTTCCCCAGCCGTCCCGGTAATTCGAAAGTCTTCGGTCGGCCCGACAACGCCTCCACTCAAAAGTGCTTCAAACGATGCCGTGACTTCGCTATCAAAAAGCATAAGAGCCCTCACCCAAGACTCTCCCTCCATATTTGGAATATGGTTCCCCATGGCGGCGATCACTTCGCTCACTTCACCGAGTAGCATTCGGAGCGGCCTGATCCAGTGAGCGCCCCCATCAATACAGATTCCTCCGCCAGCGCGCGCGAGACTGAAACGCCAAGGCACACCACCATCTTTTGTCGCATTTACCGACAATGGATCGTAAAAACAGGCGCGCGCAGTCACGACTTCACCTATTTGACCGGCGTCGATTAGGTCTCGAGCATGTTTGATGTCGGGCCAGTACTGCGCCTGCTCGGCGATCATGAAAACCGTGTTAGCTAGCTCGGCAGCTTCCATAATGCGTTCGCACGAAGCCAAGTCGGGTGCCATCGGTTTTTCCAGTAACACGTGCTTTCCCGCGCCAAACGCCTCGATCGCAGCCTCCTCGTGCAAATCATGGGGCAGCATCAGATCGACCGCGTCAAAGGATCCTTCTGAAAGTGCCTGGCTTAGCGAGGAATACGCGGCTGCACCTGTTCGTTCAGACATTGATGCAGCGTTATCCACGTTGGGATCGACGACCGCTGTAACCTTAATCCGTGGCGCGTGATTGCGAATGCCGCGCCAGTGGGCACGGGCGATGTTTCCGCACCCAACTAAAGCCATCGTTAAAACATCCGTTTGCACCACGCAAATACCTCCTTACTCGTACACCCCTATCCAGACAACCAAGCGTATCAATATCCCTGTATCCAACCTCTATTGCACCGCCATTTAGACGGATTAATCACAATTGGTCGGTTTTCAGGCTCTTTCTCTTTGCAAAGCTTGATTTCTGACCCCTTGATCAAAGAGTCTCTGGAATATCTGACTCTGGAAACAATTCTATGGCTGACTACGACAACATTCTGATCGACCACATCGGTACCGACGGACGAGTGGGACGCATAACGCTTAACCGCCCTGAAAAACTCAATGCCCTTTCAACCGACCTACTCTTCGAGCTGAACGATGCCTTACACGATATGGAGGCCGAGCACGAAACGCGCGTGATCATTCTCCGTGGCGCTGGCCGGGCTTTCTGCGCGGGTTATGACTTAACTCCATCACCCAGCAGTAAACAAAAGCGTTCGTACAAATCCATCGACGAAAAGAGGCGAACCCTCATCATGGGCATACGTACCAGCATGCAACAAATTACCGACATTCAGATGTATTTCTGGAATATGGCAAAAGTTACGATTGCTCAAGTACACGGCTACGCGGTCGCAGGGGGCTGTGAACTGTCGATGATGGCGGATTTGGTCGTCGCGGCAAACGACGCACAATTGGGCCACCCGGGACATCGAGGACTCGGAGTTGCAAGGAACGGGGTTATTTGGCCGCTGGTTATTGGCATGCGTAAAGCCAAAGAACTCGCCTATACCGGGGAAAACGTCTCGGCTGTCGAAGCAGAGGCAATGGGTATGATCAATTACGCGTGGCCAAAAGAGGAGCTCGAGGAACGTACCATCGCCTTCGCCGATCGGATTGCCATTATGTCATCAGACCATCTCGGCGCTCTCAAAGTGAACATGAACCGCTTTTACGAGAACATGGGGATCTACTCGTCGGTACGCAGCAGCACCGACCACGACGCGATGGGTCAATTTACCGATTTTGCGTATCAGTGGCGAGATCAGATCACCACCAACGGGCTTAAAGAAGCGCTCGCATGGCGGGATGGGCCCTATCGTGGAAGCGATACGTACAAAGACGAAAAGTAGTACCCAGATAGGAAGCGATTCATGACTCTAGTCGCGAAACGTTGGAACGAGTATTGATCGTGACCTCCACTTCTGCCCAAAAGTCGCGAACCGTTAGATTTCGCCTGTCAGCGTTTCCTACGATCGTGGCAAACGTTGGATTTGCGTGGTTTTGCTTCGCGACACCGGTCTGGAGGGCGAGTCTATCGCTTTCCCTAGCGATCTCCCTATCCGCCTCGGCCTCCGAAAACATAATTGTCGCTGTGGCGACCAACTTCCTACAAACCGCCCAATCCTTACGATCGGAGTTTCAGCAGAATAACGCTGAGCCCGTTCGCTTGGTCAGTGGTTCCACCGGAAAGTTGTACGCGCAAATTATCCAAGGCGCACCGTTTCATCTGTATTTGGCGGCAGATCAAGCACGCCCGCTTCGATTGGAGGAACAGGGATTGGTCGTCACCGGATCGCGCCAAACTTACGCAATCGGAAAATTGGCATTATGGGCTCCAAAACAGTCTCCCGCACCAGACGACCCCTCGATCCGGTCGCTGTTGCAATCGATCACGTTCCGAAAACTGGCGGTAGCCAATCCGAACCTTGCTCCGTACGGCGTCGCGGCGATCGAAACACTCAAGACCATACAGCTGTTTGACCAGTTACAACCGCGTCTCGTCTTCGGTGAAAACATTGGGCAGACTCATGCCCTGGTCGCTACAGGTAACGCTGAAATGGGATTTGTTGCTGCGTCCAGCGTTTCGCGCATTAAAAATGGAGAAAAGGGAATCCTCTTGCAAGTTCGTCCCCACCTTCACCGCCCCATACGACAAGACAGCGCAATGCTTCGCCTCGGTGAACATAATGCCGTCGCTCAGCGTTTTAATGGATTTCTCCACAGCCCTCAAGGACGCACAATTATTCGTCGAGCGGGTTACGAGGTTGACTGAGGCTTGAACAATCTTGCAGCGATTTGGCTCACGGTCCAGTTGGCAACTGTTACGACCTGCATCTTGCTCTTTTTCGGAACGGCGTTGGCTTGGTGGCTTTCCCGAACTAAATCCCGGACCAAACCGATAATCGAGGCTGTCACCGCCTTACCCTTAGTCCTGCCGCCGACAGTACTTGGCTTTTACCTGCTCATCATCATGAGTCCAGACAACGCAATCGGATCGTTCTGGGTTCACCTCACGGGCTCAACGCTAACGTTCTCCTTCGCAGGACTCGTCGTGGCTTCAGTGATCTATTCGCTTCCTTTTATGGTGCAACCACTTCAAAACGCCTTTGAAACCGTTGGATCAGAGCCCCTGGAAGCTGCCGCGAGCCTACGGGCCTCGCCATTAAACGCCTTTTTTACCGTGGCAATGCCGTTATCCGCTCGCGGATTTCTCACGGCAATCGTGCTGACTTTCGCTCACACCGTCGGTGAATTCGGCGTTGTCCTGATGGTCGGCGGAAATATTCCTGGAGAAACAAGAGTCATATCAATCGCGATCTACGAACACGTCGAAACACTCCAGTACGCGGCCGCCCATTCGCTATCTCTCGCGTTACTAGGATTTTCCTTCGTCGTGTTGCTCGCCGTCTATACGCTAAATCGTCGCTTTCCGATTCGGATTCGCTGAAATGTTAGCTATCGACATCTGTACTTCCCTTGGCGAATTTGAACTCGAGGTCACCACCAAAATACCGCTTGATGGAATCACTGGAATTTTAGGACCGAGTGGGAGTGGCAAGACCACGCTATTACGTGTGCTAGCGGGCTTCGAGCCAGCGGAAGGTCGGATTATCGTCGATGACGAAGTATGGCTCGACACGAAGTCGAAAACCGAAATCGCACCGCACAGGCGTTCCCTCGGATACATGTTCCAGGACACCAGATTATTCGACCATCTATCTGTGGCTGCTAACCTTGAATACGCTTCGTCTCGAACATTGTCGGAAATCAAGAAAATCGTAGTAGACGATGTCGTCGACGCATTCGACCTGAGCCCGTTACTTAAACGCCGACCAGCTGAATTGTCCGGGGGCGAAAAACAGCGTGTGGCGCTGGCCCGTACCCTTTTGACTAACCCTCGGTTTTTGGTACTCGATGAGCCTTTGTCGGCACTAGATGAACAGCGCAGATCCGACATTCTTCCATATATCGATACGATGGCGTCGCAATTCCAAGTGCCAGCGCTATACGTCAGTCATGCGGTGGGTGAAGTCGCTCACATCGCCCGGAGAATACTCGCCCTATCTAATGGCCGTGTCCAAGCCAATGGCCCCACCAACGAGATTCTTGAACGCCTCGATCTCCTCGACGTCACCGGCCGATTCGAAGCTGGCTCGGTCGTTGAAGCCACGGTCATTGACCACGTTGAACGCCATCGACTCACCCGTCTCATTATCGATGGTCAAACACTGACCATGCCGATGGAACCAGGGCTTGCCCCCGGCGATCAAATACGCCTGCGGGTTAGGGCGCGCGACGTTGCTTTGGCACTTATACGTCCTGAGTCCATCAGCATTCGCAACATACTCGATGCAACCATCGTGGACTTATTCCACGGTCCCGGGTCGCCGTACGTTGAAGCACTGGTCGAATTCCAAAAACAACGTCTACGAGCACGAATTACGCTCGCCTCAGTCGAGGATTTATCGCTCGCTGTCGGAATGCATGTGTTCGTTCTAATCAAAAGCGTGACATTTGAATCCAGTCTTGCGTGACCAGTTTTCAGCTGCATCCAGAGAAGACCCTATCCTGGGTTATAGTCGAACAAATTCAATGCACCTAACTCGCTCATGCTTGACGAACTCAAACCCGACAGCTTGATTATTGCCGCTAATGGCGAAACGTTCCGCGTGAGCAAAACGTTGGCCGCGGCATTTCAACCCGGCGATCTCGTGATTCCAAATCCGCAACACGGGTTACTCCACCTATCTAGTACGGAAAGACAAATTGTCGACCAGACCGTAACGCAGTCGGTAGCCGCTTTCGCAGCCATGCAGCAAGTGACTGACGACCAGATTACCGATTTCTTTCATGCCTTTAGTGCTGCGTTGAAGAACGACAAGATCTGGGAGTCTATCCAAACGATCAATGAACACGATGTCGCAACGGCAACGGAACGTGGTCGATCCACAACTCGTCTCCAAGTGTCGGACGTCATGCGCACAGACATGATCAATGGATTACGTGAATGGGCGGAATCCGAGCCGTCGAGAAACTCCGTTATTGAGACCATCAATAACGACCAATTTCAGATTCAGCTACGAACTGCGGCGCTCGGCGTCGTCGGGTTCGTGTTCGAAGGTCGGCCCAACGTCCTCGCGGACGCGTGCGGCGTGCTCCGAGGCGGCAATACGGCAATCTTCCGTATTGGTAGTGACGCATTACCGACCGCGAGGGCAATGATGGAGCTTGCCTTAAGACCCGCACTCGTTAAGTCAGGGCTGCCTACAGAAGCGATAACCCTTGTCGACAGCTCGGCCCATGCAGCCGGATGGGCCTTATTTCTTGATTCGCGACTCGCCCTCGCGGTTGCCAGGGGTTCCGGAGACAGCGTCGAATTACTAGGATCGCTGGCACGAAGTGTTGGGACACCGGTCAGCTTGCACGGTACCGGAGGGGCCTGGATGATTATTGGGGACAGTGCGACGCCGGAGATCGTGAAGCATTGTGCGGTTAAGTCCCTCGACCGAAAGGTCTGTAATACTCTCAACACCTGCTGCATCGTCGCTTCAAAGGCGGTAGAACTCGTTCCCGTTTTGCTCGATGGTCTCAATGAAGCTGCTGCAAAACTGAAGCAGGACTACCGCTTACACGTTGTTGAGGGAAGCGAAGAGTTTATCCCCGGAGAAGCTTTCACCCGCAAAGTACAGATCAATCGAGCAGACGGTCAACACGAAGAAATCCAGGCGACGACGCTGGCACTGGCTGACATCGGCCAAGAATGGGAATGGGAAAATTCCCCCGAAATGACCCTAATCATCGTTAAAAACCTCCAAGAAGCGATTGAATTGTTTAATACACACAGCCCGCGGCTAGTCGCTTCGCTAATCTCCAACGACGAGCACGAACATCAACACTTTTACGAAACGATTGATGCACCCTTCATCGGCGATGACCATACGCGCTGGGTCGACGGGCAGAGGGCGCTGAATAAACCCGAACTCGGACTTTCGAACTGGGACAACGGTCGACTTTTAGGTCGACATGCGATTCTAACGGGAGACAGCGTATACACCGTCCGCGTGCGTTATATCGAAGCGGGCAAGGGTCTTTCGCCGACCTAGTGTTAGGGCGTGTATACGCGTGGGCTGTTTTACTTTTTAGTGGTAGCCTCCAATGATCGTAAACCACAAATAGGGAATACACGTGGCGCTTAGAATTAATTCAGAGGCACCAAATTTTGTGGCCCAAACCACACAAGGCGAAATTCAGTTCCACGATTGGATCGGAAACGGATGGGCAATCCTGTTCTCCCACCCAAAGGATTTTACCCCCGTCTGCACCACCGAGCTCGGCTACATGGCAGGCCTGCAAGACAAATTCGCAGACCGCAACTGTAAAGTGATCGGTTTATCCGTCGATCCCGTAGGAAGTCACTCGGACTGGATCAAAGATATTGAAGAGACACAGGGGCACACGGTCAATTACCCGCTCATTGGCGATCCGTCACTTGAGATCGCCAAACTGTATGACATGCTTCCTGAGGATGTGGGCGATTCCTCAGATGGGCGAACCCCCGCTGACAACGCGACCGTACGATCGGTCTTCGTGATTGGTCCAGATAAGGCCGTGAAGGCGATGCTCACTTACCCTATGAGTACCGGGCGGAATTTTGACGAAGTCTTGAGACTCCTAGATTCCTGCCAATTGACTGCCACTCATCAAGTAGCAACGCCAGTCAATTGGACCCAAGGCGACGATGTCATCATCGTCCCAGCGGTTTCTGACGAGGAGGCGAAGACACGATATCCCGATGGTTGGAAGTCACCCAAACCGTATATCCGGATCGTGCCGCAGCCGGAATCGTAGCCCAGTCGTTGGGTGGATCGGTCCTCGGATCTGTTTCCCATCGTCCCAGCGAGATCGCTTTAAATCGAGACGGCCGTTGAGATGTCGACAAATCTATAGTCATTATCGCTGCTATGGATAGCGGGCAGGTTCTCATTGTCGGCGCCGGCATTGGCGGGCTAACCGCGGCTCTCTACCTCCACCAACTCGGCTTTGTTGTCCAGGTCTACGAGCAAACAGTGCGTACAACCGGCGACGGAGCAGGAATCCAGCTGAGTCCCAACGCCACCCGTGTGTTGCATCAAGTCGGGCTCGCTAGCTCGTTAGCGTCGATCTCATCCGAGCCGAGCGTAATCGACATACAACACTGGCGAACCGGGAGACGAATCAGCACCATGCAACTAGCGAGCGGTGTGGAACCCGATCAATCATCATTCCCCTATTACCACGTTCAACGCCGGGACCTGCTCGCGTGTTTGACCCGGGCGGTCGTCGACGCGTCGATCCCCATCCATCGGGGTAAGCGCATCGACAACGTTGGAGTTACCGAAACCCATGCATGGATTTCTGGTCCCGATACCCACGAAAATGCGAGTCTAGTCGTCGGAGCCGACGGCATTCACTCAAGCGTGCGTCGCAGTCTTTTTGATCCTGATGAGCCGATCTTTTCTGGCCACGTTGCTTGGCGAGGAATCATTTCATCGGAATCGATCACCTCAAAGACTTTGGCAACCAGGGCTGTTCTATGGTGGGGG
>JAKUTH010000046.1 GCA_022448085.1 Pseudomonadales bacterium
GATCAAGGATCCTTAAACAGTCCCCCTCACCCAAATCCTTGTGCGCAAAACTCGCCTGAGTAATCTCCGCTCGTTCACCGAGACGGTAGTCCACTTGCGGTAATAGATCGATGAACCGTTCCGTGCGTTCCTGAATCAATGGCACAAGCTCCGCGAGCCGCTCGCGATTGACCGCCCAGTCTGCGACACGATCCATGAATGCCGACGAGGACATGCCTCTTATGTATTGACCGTTCAACCAGTTCAATTTTTCCGTATCAAATACAGGCGCACCGGTGGACATTCGATCGACGTCAAGGACCTCGACCATTTCATCAAACCCAAAGATCTCTCGTTCGTCAGGCATCGACCAACCCATCAGCGCAAGGTAGTTCAGCAGCGCCTCAGGAAGGTAACCGCATCGCTGATAGTAATTAATGCTCGTCGGATTGCGACGTTTTGACATCTTCGTTTGATCCGAATTCCTCAACAGCGGCAGGTGGTAGTGACTCGGCATGTCCCAACCAAAGTATTGGTAAAGGAGAACGTGTTTAGGCACCGAGCTAATCCACTCTTCGCCGCGTAACACGTGCGTGATGTCCATCTGATGGTCATCCACGACGACAGCAAGGTGGTACGTCGGAAAACCATCCGATTTAACAAGTACCTGCATGTCCACTTGCTGCCAAGGAATCGTGATAGCTCCACGCAATCCATCTTCGAAGGTGCACTCACCGTCATCCGGTACCCGTAGCCGGATGACATGTACTTCGCCACTTTCGACGCGACGCGCCTTGTCTGACTCATCCATACCGATGCAGTGGCCGTCATAACGAGGGGTCTCACCAGCCGATTGCTGCGCACGGCGAAGTTCAGCTAAGCGCTCCTTACTACAAAAACAGTGAAACGCGTGTCCACCTTCGACTAGCTCGGCTGCGTGCTTGGTGTAGTGATCCAACCGGTCGCTTTGGCGATAGGGCCCATACGGACCGCCAATATCTGGACCTTCGTCCCACTCAAGACCCATCCAACGAAGTGCATCGAAAATCACCTGCTCCGATTCAGTCGTACTTCGCGCTTGATCCGTATCCTCAATGCGTAAAACAAACTGTCCGCCATGTTTTTTCGCGAAGGCACAATTGAATAGCGCCATATAGGCCGTGCCAAGGTGTGGATCACCTGTTGGAGATGGAGCAACGCGCGTACGAACGGTCATGGAGCACTCACTCTAGGTACCGGGATTATACAACCCCTAAAGCGATCATTTGGGACGCACGAACTCGGAGTCGAGCTCGGAAAATCGGGCTTAGGACATTCCCACGGTGCGCAGGCCGGGACGGCTGTGAACGGCAGAAACGTGACGGTTATCTGCACCAACTAATTCCCATGAATCCGGTTGCAGTAGTACCGCGCGTGCAAGTTCATTGTTTAGCGCATGACCCGACATATAGCCGTCAAATGCCGCGAGCAGAGGCAAGCCCAAAAGATACAAGTCGCCAATCGCATCCAGCAACTTGTGTTTCGCAAACTCATCGACATATCGCAGGCCTTCTTCGTTCAAGACGCAGTCATCACTGACGCCAACGGCGTTCTCTAGGCTCGATCCCAAGCAACGATCAATCGCGTGGGCTCGGGGTAAATCGTCGATGAGGCCAAATGACCGTGCTCGGCTCAAATCGTTACGGTACGAGTCACGAGTAAAATCGAGTTCAACCCGTTTCGGGTAACGGTTGTACACTGGATGATCCGCAACGAACGTATACGCGCCCTTGAATCCGTCGTAGGGAGAGAGCGTTGCCATCGCGTCGTCTTGTGCCACGGTAAGTTTTTGGGTTATGCGGATAAACTTTCGTGGAACCGATTGAGCGCGCGCACCAACACTCTCGATCAGTTTGACAAATGGGTCGGCGCTGCCGTCCATGATCGGAACTTCATTACCCGACAACTCGATCACCGCGTTATCAATCGCAAGGCCCCAGAGCGCGGACATCAAGTGTTCTACGGTCGAGATATTGCTTCCTTCCTCACTGATACTTGTCGATAGCAAAGTACTAGAGACATTTTGAGCTAACGCGGCGACGGCGACGTCGGGGCAATCGGCTCGAACGAACCGAATGCCCGTGTTCGCCTCGGCAGGACGTAGCGTCATACGCACTTTATTGCCAGAGTGCACGCCGATTCCGATGGCGTGCACCGACTTCCTGAGTGTTCTCTGACGCAGCATTGGGTTACCCAATCAACTAGTCGCAACCCAATATACAACGAAAATCAAAGAAAATGGAAAAAAAATGGAGAAAAGATGGAATCTTTTCTCTAGATCCCCTGAGTCAAGTCAAGCATCCGCTGCTATCTTTCCTTAATCGAAATTCGGATGTAACCGAAGCACATTTCGATCAAAATACCGCGCCCGAGAATCGCAAGAGAAACGAACAGTACACATGAAAGACATCGGAAACCCGCCGGAATTTAGGGACAAACTTTTGTGTGTCGCGCCCATGATGGCGTGGACTGATCGGCACTGTCGTACATTTCATCGACTCATCGCACCGCACGCGTGGCTCTATACCGAGATGATCATTGCCGACGCGATATGTTTTGGTCGAACGTCTCGATTGCTCGAGCACGGCGATCACGAGCAGCCGGTGGTACAGCAGCTCGGTGGAAACGATCCGCTCATATTGGCCCAAGCCGCCCTCGCAGGTGAAACGAATGGATTTGATGCAATCAATCTAAACGTTGGTTGCCCATCCGAGCGAGTTCGCCAAGGGGCTTTTGGCGCTTGCTTGATGCTACAACCCGAACTGGTCGCCGAGTGCATCAAACACATGTGCGACGCGGTCTCGATTCCCGTTACCGTGAAATGCCGTCTCGGCGTCGACAATCACGCGAGCTACGGAAAGTTGGCTGACTTCGTCGGATACGTGAGTGAGGCCGGCGCCCGACTATTTGTCGTGCATGCTCGCAAAGCGATTTTGACGGGTTTAAGTCCGGCACAAAACCGAGAGATTCCTCCGCTTGACTACAGTCAAGTCAGACAACTGAAGGTCGACTTTCCCTCCCTTTCGATTATTCTGAATGGTGGTCTGAACGACACAGGAACGGTGAAGGAGGTCCTTAGTTGGGCGGACGGTGTGATGATAGGCCGGGCCGCTTATCGAAACCCAGCTTTTCTTCGTGAACTCGACGCCGCGCTCTATCCCGGGAAACAACGCGATAATTTCCAGTCCCTTCTCAACCAATACACAACATACATGGAACGCGAATTACACCAAGGTACCCAACTCCATGAGATGACCCGGCATCTGTTCGGTCTATTCAGCGGATTGCCAGGCGCACGCCAATATCGGCGTTATTTATCGGAGCACGCGCGCCTCAGGGACGCAGGCGTAGAGACGTTTGTTCGCGCTTGCTCTGAAGTCGAACGTAGAGCCGCGTAGTGTTCGAACGCCTCAAAGGTGTGTTTGCGCAGGAACCGATATCCGACGTCGAAAAGGAAAAAACCACTGTACCACTCGCCGCCGCAATGCTACTTCTTGAAGTCGCCTGGGCCGACCACGAACTTGAAGACAGGGAACTGGAACAGGTCAAAGTCGCGCTCGATTCAATGTACGAAATCGATCAAGATCAAGTCGCGGAGATCATCGACCGAGCCCGCGCCGATCACAAAGACAGCACCGGCGTTTTTCCTTTCACCAGATTACTGAATGAACGGCTCGACCGTTCTGAACGTATCGCACTGCTAGTCCATTTGTGGAGGGTGGCTAATTTCGAGGGCGACAAAGAACATTATGAAGAGCACGTCATCCGTAGAATCACGGACTTGCTCTATCTAAACCATTCCGACTTCATTGCTGCCAAGCGAAAAGTTCAAAACAAAAACTGAGATTCGCGATTTATCCAACTCCCTGGAGCGGACGTTGCTTTAACGCAATCCAGCTTCCATCTCCAACGGCTCAAACTCTCGTTCTAGCCGTTTCTCCGAAACTTTTTCCCGAGCACCAACAACTTGACTAAATAATACGATCCTATATTCCTCCAACAGAAACCGGAGTCGGACAAGCGCATCGTCGTTCCCACCCACGTCCGTTAACCGCGCGTATCGAACCTGCCACCCCGCTATGATTTCGGTGTTGGTTTCGTCCTTCCCTACTTTCCCTCGGAGATGATCGATGCGGTAACGCATGCCATCGAGGTAGCGGATGAGATCGGGAAGTCTGTCGTAAGGCGTTGTCGAGAGAAAGTTGTGAGGGACCAGCCGTAACAACTGTTCTTCCATATCGCGGCGTGCACGGGCAAAGGTCTTCGATGACAAGTCGTCAACTTCGCGTGCTGTATCAAATCGCCGGGCCACAACGGTCCGAACCCGTACAATTAACTCGAAATACGTTTCAACCAGTTGTCCTCTTCGGTCTTTAAGACGTTCTTCAAACACCCCGCGCGATCGAGGAATATCGCTGCCTTGGAAGTAAGCGACCCAAGCGGTGTTTCGGAGAACCTCATCGACGAGTTGATCTCGCGTACCTAGAGTCGCGTACTGGTGGAGCAGCGGCGTTTCTTTTTCGATCTCCTTACGGATGTAACGGACGGACTGGCGTTCACTCAGCAGAGCCAGTCGGCAAAGACCCTGACGATTGGAACGCTGTTGCCGTTTCTGGTCAGAATCCAGACGAAAATCGACGTTCTCCTTCTGGTCGACAAGTACTGGATACACTGACAAATGGTCCCCCGATTCATCCAAAACCAATGACTCTGGGAGCCCCATATCTGGAAATATCGTAAGGCCCGTCAGCTCAAATTTTGCCCGCAAACCATCGTCCATGCGTTTCTCGAGACGCGCGAGGAGCCGAGACTTTAATGCTTCCACGTCTCGGTCTTGGTCGATCAGCCCGCGCTTGTTATCAAGCACTTGAACGTTCATGCGCAAAAACGGCGCCAACCGATCAACATTCCATTCGGACACAGGAATTACGATGTCAAAACGGTCTCGCAATATTTGCGCGAACGCCAAAAGCAAGCGTCCGCGACGGTACCGATCCACTCGTATCAAGGAAGGAAAGACGGCCGCCACGCGATCCGGAACGGGTGCAAGTTGCTTCCGCGTACGTTTGGGCAAGGCCTTGATTAGTTCAATGCACTTCTCTTCGAAAAAACCCGGTACCAGCCAGTCAAGGGCATCTTGTTGTATTTTGGCGAGTAGTCCCAACGTCACTTCGATTGAAACGCCGTCATCATCGGTCCCCGGCGCAAATCGATATCGAACGTTGACCGCAATACCATCAAGATCGATTTGCCCCGGGAACTCGTCGTCTGCCGGGAAAAAGTCAGCGCTGCGCAACAGATCGTCTCGGGTCATCATTAAACGATCGCGTTGGACCGAATCAACATTCCGATACCACCCCTCGAAAGACCGGATGCTATTGGCTTCCAAAGGCAATCGCTCCTCGTAGAACGCGCATTGCGCGTCATCGCTCGCGAGCAGATCGGTGCGCCGGCCCTTTGCCTGTAGCTCCACAATCTCGCTCACTAATTCCCGATTGTGATCAAGAAATGGCGCGTCAATGTGTGGGCTCGGCGCAACTAGTGCGTGACGGATAAATAGCTGTCGGCAGATGGTAGGATCGATGCGACTGTACGGAACCCGACGATTTTCGACTACCGGCACGCCGTAGACGACGGCACGTTCACGGGCGATCACCTCTCCGCGTTTTTCATCCCATCCCGGCTCGCCATACGTTCGGCGGATCAGGTGCGGAGCCGCTTGTTCGATCCATCTGGCCTCCACCTGGGCGTTACAGCGCGCATAGGTTTGTTGCGTCTCCGTTATTTCCGCCGCCACCAGCCACTTCGGACGCTTCGAGGCCAGGACCGAACCCGGGAACACGCGAAACGTCAGGTTACGCGGACCTGCATAGTTTCCTTTTTCGGTCTTCAAACCGATGAAACTAAGCGAACCGGCCAACAGGGACCTGTGGACGCTCGCGTAGTCTGCCGCCTTTTTGTTTAAACGCAATCCGAGGTCCCGGCTCGCCAACAGCAACTGACGGTGTAGGGCTCGCCATTCACCCATCCGATTAGGCGACAAGAAATTTTGTTCCAATGCTCGATGGTATCCACTCCGGGTCGCGTCCTCTCGCACTGCGTTGGCCCACGTCCACAGATTCACAAAACCGAGGAAATCCGATGCTTCATCCACAAAACGTTCGTGCGCTTTGTCAGCTGCCGCTTGCCTATCCAAGGGACGCAAGCGTGGGTCTTGAATGGCCAGCGCGGCGACGATGATCAACACTTCCGTCAAACTCCGGCAGTGATCTGCCTCGATCACCATGCGTGCCAGCCGAGGATCAACGGGCAACCGCGCCATCATGTTTCCTTTCTCGGTCAGCTTATCGTTGTCGAGCGCTTGTAAATCATGCAACAAGCGCACCGCATCATTGATAGCCCGAGGATCGGGCGGATCCATGAACGGGAACGTCCCGACATCGCCCAGGCGAAATGCGCGCATCTGCAGGACCACGGCAGCTAGGTTTGTGCGCCCGATTTCCGGGTCGGTGTACAGCGGGCGACTGTCATAATCAGCTTCCTCATACAGTCGATAACAGACGCCGGGTGCTATCCGGCCGCAGCGACCCCGTCGTTGGTCGGCACTTGCCTGGGAAATCGGCTCGATAGGCAGTCGTTGAAGCTTCGAACGGAAGCTGTATCGGCTTACCCGGGCCTCACCCAAATCGACAACGTAGCCGATGTTGGGGACCGTAAGACTGGTTTCCGCGATATTCGTTGCTAAAACAATCCGTTGTCGTCTTCCCGGTTCGAATATTCGTTTCTGTTCGCGCGGTGGCAACCGAGCGTATAGCGGCAACACTTCGTATTGGTCACGAAATTGCCGGTTAATCCATCTCGACCAATCAAGAATGTCTCGTTCACCCGGGAGGAACATCAACACGTCTCGCGGCCCCTTCGTTTTTTCAACCCGAATTTCCGCGAGACAAGTTTGCAATGTCGCCTCAAGACTTTCGCTGACCGGCCGGTATCTAGTTTCCACTGGGTAACCTCTGCCGCTCACGCTCACAATGGGCGCATCGGAGAAATGGTGAGCGAAGGCGTCAACATCGATGGTCGCACTCGTTATCAACACTTTCAGGTCGCTACGCCGCTCTAACAATTGCTTTAGATACCCCAGTATAAAATCGACATTTAGACTGCGCTCATGAGCCTCATCGACGATGATCGCGTCGTACGCGTTAAGGTCACGATCGGATCGAATTTCGTTCAACAACAGCCCGTCGGTCATGACTTTAATTAAGGTGTTTTCGTTCCACTTATCGTCGAAGCGAACGGCATAGCCAACTTCGTTTCCTAAGGAAGTAGAAAGTTCAGAGGCAACGCGTTGCGCCACCGTCCTCGCGGCGAGACGTCTCGGCTGTGTATGACCGATCATGCCGCGTCTGCCTAGCCCTGCCGCTAGGCAAGTTTTGGGGAGCTGTGTGGTTTTACCGGACCCTGTCTCTCCTGCAACGATGACCACAGGATGCGTACGGATCAGCTCAACAATCGAATCGCAATGTAAGCTTATCGGCAGTTCAGGAGGGTAAGAAACCGCCGGCACCGACGATCCACGGCGGGCCAGTCGCTCAACGGATCCGGCCCAGCGAGTCTTTACACGATCACTAACCTTTCCATTGTTGACGGCCCGCGCGAAATCCCGGGCATCTCGGGCCATCACGGAATTCGGGTCGAATGCGCGGGCTTTGACCATGGCGCACGAGTATTCCTCTCGTTAGAAGATCGATACTGCTTTGTTATTTGGACAGAAGATTCATGCCTTCTTCAAGGCCGCGAATCGTCAGGGGGAACATGCGCCCTTCAACCAATTCTTGGGTCATCGCAACGGACGTCGAATACTCCCAAGTCTCTTGGGGCGTTGGATTAATCCATACGATCTTGTCGTACCAACCCATAAAGCGTGATATCCAAATGGCCCCCGCTTCTTCATTCCAGTGCTCGACGCTACCCCCTGCATGGGTAATTTCGTAGGGTGCCATCGTTGCATCTCCAACAAACACGACTTTGTAGTCACCAGCATATTTGTTGAGAATTTCCCAGGTGGGAATTCGTTCGCTCATCCGTCGACGGTTGTCCTTCCACATGGACTCGTAAATAAAGTTGTGAAAGTAATAACTTTCGAGGTGCTTAAACTCGGTCCGCGTCGCAGAAAAGAGCTCCTCACAGACTTTCACGTGGGCGTCCATCGAACCGCCGATGTCAAAAAATGTCAGTACTTTGATGGTATTACGCCGCTCCGGACGTAATCGAATATCCAACATGCCGCCGTTGTGGGCTGTCTTCTGAATCGTTGTGTCGATATCGAGTTCATCCTCGCGGCCGGTGCGAGCAAATTTTCTTAATCGACGCAACGCCATCTTGATATTTCGGGTACCCAGTTCCACTGAGTCGTCCAGGTTCTTGTACTGTCGTTCGTCCCAAACCTTCTTCGCTTTCTTCTTCTTGCCTTTTCCAAGACCCCCGGGGCCTTTCCGCCCGTCGCGTTCTGCATCACCCTCTTCGCCATCTTTTCCTTCTTGGGCTTCTTCCTCCGCTTTCTTGGCCTCTTCTTCCTTCGCCTTCTGAAACGCCTCAATCAGCTTTTCGAGGCCGCCCAGCGATTCCAATTGTTTCAACTCTTCGGGCGTGAGGGATTTTTCAAATTCACGACGGAGCCATTCGTCGGGTATCAAGGACTCGAGCATTCCGTGTAGGTCTTCAAGACCCTTGAAATACGCGCTAAATGCCCGATCGAACTTGTCGTAGTTCTTTTCGTCTTTTACGAGGCATGTCCGAGAAAGAAGGTAAAAGTCATCGATATTTGCGTAGACCACTCGCAACTCCATGGCCCGTAGTAGATCCACGAGCTCCCGAATCGTTACCGGAAGTTTGTATTTTCGAAGCGTCAGGAAAAAATTGATCAGCATCGGTTCTTCAAACCCCTTTCAGCTTCAGCCTCTGGTTACCCGCGACTATCACGTCGATTCATAAACGCCAATCGCTCTAGCAGATGCACATCCTGTTCATTTTTCACCAACGCCCCGTATAGCGGCGGAATGGCTTTGCTCGGATCTCTATTGGTGAGAATCTCGTCGGGAATATCATCGGCCATAAGCAGTTTTAGCCAATCGATCAGTTCAGATGTCGAGGGTTTTTTCTTGAGGCCAGGAACCTTCCGGACATCAAAAAAGATATCCATTGCCTCTTTCACCAGGTCATGCTTGATCTCAGGAAAGTGCACCTCAATGATCTGCTGCATCGTCTCCCGATCCGGGAAATTAATGTAGTGGAAGAAACACCGCCTCAGAAACGCGTCCGGTAACTCTTTCTCGTTGTTCGACGTGATGACGACGACGGGTCGAGTTATCGCAGTGATAGTTTCTTGCGTCTCGTATACATAGAACTCCATGCGATCCAGTTCCTGCAGCAGATCGTTTGGAAATTCGATGTCGGCTTTATCGATCTCATCGATGAGCAGTACAACCTTTTCCTCCGAGGCAAAGGCGTCCCACATTTTTCCGCGCTTGATGTAGTTACGGATGTCCTGAACCCGGTCGTCGCCAAGTTGGGAATCTCGCAGCCGGCTCACGGCATCGTACTCGTACAGACCCTGGCTAGCTTTGGTCTGCGATTTGATATGCCATTGAATCAACGGCACCCCGAGAGTGTTGGCAATCTCTTCAGCGAGCAAGGTCTTGCCTGTTCCCGGTTCTCCCTTCACCAGTAACGGCCGTTCTAGTTTCACGGCGGCATCGACCGCCATGGAGAGCTCATCGGTTGAAATATAAGTATCTGTACTATCAAAGATCATGCAGCGTCCCGAGACTTAACGTTGGCAGTTGAATGCTGAGGCAGCGCGTACTTTATCCACGCGCCCACGGCGACGCAACCGACGAGGGCGCCTCACCCCTTCCACTTGATCGATTTTGACTGAACAGATCCGCCACCAATCTGCTTTCGTATATATAGACCGACAAAAACAACAAGGACGGCCAGCGTGGGAAAAAATAGAACTGTCGCTGGGGTCGAAGCGTCCGCTCCTCGTTCTAAGAATAGGCGGAACAGGAGCGCAACGAATGCCGGCGCATATTCACCCCCATTCAACGCAAGAGGGGTTAACGCCCAAACGACTATGAGACTGGCCGTCAAGCCGGCGAACAACCCAAATCGACGCAATGACCGCCACATGAGCCATGCAAGAACCCCGCCCGCCGACGCCAAGACAAACCACGCTATGCCATACGACATCTATTCAAACCCATTTCACGATTTGCCACGCAAGATCATCCGGATGAACATTTTTCTCAGACACCACATTGCCGTACACACTGACTCCCGACCGACGAATTTCGTCTCGATTCCCAGCAAGGAGGGGATGCCACTCATAAAGGGGACGACCTTCATCCAATAACCGGTATGCACAGGTTTTGGGCAGCCACGAAAAATCGCTAACCGAATCCGGGTCCAGCCGTACACAATCCTGAACCAGGCGGTGGCGCTCGGAATAACGACTGCAACGGCAGCTCTCCACTTCAAACAGGCGACAAACAACAGACGTTGTACCAACCGCGCCTGTCTCCGAATCTTCAAAGCGAATCAAACAACACTGACCGCAACCGTCACACAACGATTCCCATTCCGTTTGATTCAGCTCACCAAGGTTTTTGGTTTCCCAGAACGGCTTACGATTCGTCACCGGAGCGCCCCTCGAGCGTTGGCGGAAGCTGCAGGTAGAAGCCTTGAGTCGCGATCGCCTCGAGTACTAGTTTGGCATCGGCACGCGCCAACGATCGATTCGCAGCAAGTTTAAAGCGCATGGCCTCAACTGGCGTCCCGAATCTTTTCAACAGATCCTCTGGCAACGACATCAGGTCACGCGTTTCATCGACATACAAATACATATCAACGGCACGCTTGCTGCGGTACACCGCGACGTCACGAGCCGTCATCAACTAAGTTGTCCTGAAAGGACTTGAAGAAAAGAATCACCAACCAGTTCATCGCGCCACCCGCTAAACCAAGCGGGCAACACGTGCTGCGCTTCGTAATGGCGCACGCACGCTTCTACATCGCGTTTGCGTGCTAGCAGCTCGACAGCCATTCCCAATCGATTTGCCGTTTCTGCAGCGATATCCCGCAACATCTTGACAATCTTCCCCTGGTGCGAGGAAAACGGTCGGGGCAACGGTTCAGCTAATTGCGTTGCCGATCTTCCTGCATCGAACGCCTCGAGGACTGCATCACCGTATTCTCGGACGATTCCAGGCGGCAGGATTCCTTCAACAATACGCCGATTGATACGCTCACTCTGCGCGAGTTTCATCAAGTGAGTATCCCAGACCGTTTTTGAACGCGGCACGTCTCGATCGCGCGCTTCAAGCTCCCGCCATGTAACGAGACTGCGCAAGACGCTGAGTTGCTTCGGGGAAAGGCGCCAAGCGCCTTTGAGCGTACGGTAATAATCTTCTGGAGAAATGATCGGTTGCTCCAACATCCG
Organism: Pseudomonadales bacterium; assembly: GCA_022448085.1. GTDB lineage: Bacteria > Pseudomonadota > Gammaproteobacteria > Pseudomonadales > Azotimanducaceae > UBA11889. The sequence goes on from JAKUTH010000046.1 coordinate 11,519, forward strand.
CAACATCTCCTGCGCAAACCAAGCGTGCCGATCCAGTTGTTCGAGGCGCGACCGAATCATGTTCCATATTTCTGGAAGGTACAAAACGTCGTCGACTGCGTATTCAAGTTGCGCCGCGCTCAGCGGTCGCCTCAGCCAATTCGATCGGGTCGATTGCTTTGCCAACTCAACGCCCAAATAACGCTCCACTAGACCTGCATAACTCAGGCTGAATTCAGGCTTCAAGAATGCATGTGCAAGTTGCGTATCCACGAGGCCTCGTGGGCGGACGCCAAGGTGATGTTGAAGGACTTCCAGGTCTTCGGAACAAGCGTGCATGATCTTGGTGACCTCAGGGTCAAGTAGCGTGTTTTGTAGGCCGGTATAGTCGAGCTGTGCCTGCGCATCGACGAGCGTTATTTGGGCTCCATGGGCCAGCTGATACAACGCCGGGATCGGGTAGAACGTGTTGACGCGTATGAATTCAGTATCGATAGCGAGAACATCACAATCGGCGCAAAGTGCATCATCAAACGCTGCTTGGCTGTTAACCAGTTTTTCACTCAATGCTGGTCCGCCCGCGTAACGCATGCGTGATCGTGCGGCCGTCGATGTACTCGAGTTCTCCTCCGACCGGCACACCGTGCGCAATACGGGTAACCGATACACCCGTGCCAGCGAGAGCTTCGCTAATGTAATGCGCGGTGGCTTCTCCCTCGACCGTTGGGTTCGTCGCCAGGATCACTTCTCGCATTTCGGTTTGCACCACGTGCTCTCGGAGCCGGTCAAGCCCAAGGTCAGCGGGACCGACCCCATCGATCGGCGACAAACGTCCATGCAAGACGAAGTACTTACCGTCGTAACCGGCCGCCGACTCAATCGCCACCACATCGGATGGTGATTCAACGACGCAAAGCAGAGCGGCATCGCGTTTCACGTTGCTGCATATGCTGCAGGACTCGGTTTCCGACAAGTTTCGACATACGCGACACTGACCGACATTTCGAACCGCGTCGACGATCACACCGGCCAAGGTCCCAGCACCCTCGCGATTACGTTGCAATAGATGAAACGCCATGCGTGTCGCCGATTTGATGCCGATTCCGGGAAGCACCTGCAACGCGTCGATCAGTCGATCGATCAGTGGGCTTATTCGACTCAAAACGGTAGCTTTACGCCCGGAGGGAGTCCAAGACCTTGCGCCATTTCCGACATTTTTTGTTTTTGGGTGGCCTCAACACGCCGAACCGCGTCGTTGATCGCAGCAGCGATCAAATCCTCTAACATATCGCGATCTTCGGCTAGAAGACTCGGGTCGATTTCCACGGAGTGAGCCTGATAGCGTCCGGATAGAACCACCTTCACCATGCCGCCACCGCTCTCACCAGTGATTTCCAGTTCTCCCATCTTGTCTTGGGCTTCTTGCATACGCGACTGCATTTCCTGCGCCTGTTTCATGAGATCTTGCATGTTCTTCATAGCCCTTCAGTCAGACCGCGGCTGCACCGCGTCTAATCGACCATCAAATTCGCTCATTAATGAGCGTACGTTTTCGTCTTTACGCAACGCGGATTCCGCGAGGTCGAGTCGTTCTTGCGCCAAACGCTGTTTCCTCACCGCCGGGGTTTCTTCAACAACCGTACCCGTAGTTACAACAACTTCGACGGGGTTGCCGATCCGTTCTGCAAAGATTTTTTCTAGATGACCTTGCTGAGTATCGTTGTAGAGCGTGTCGTGGCTTTCATCCAACAGAAGCTCAATCCGGTCCTCAGTCAAAGTAATGAGATTGCTGTGTTCTAGAATCATGGCCGTCACCCCCGTTGCGGGAATTTCCTCGATCCGCTCGTGCCATGGCGCCCCATTCAGTGGCGCTTGGCCACCCTCTTTTGGTGCCGAGTCTATCGCTTTCGTATCAGTGACTTTCGTTTTCCGTTGTTTTTTTGATGGTTGCTGTTGGACCTCACTGTCTTCTTTTGTCGCGACCGAGCTGTTCCCGTCAGACCCCGACGGCGTCGTATCGACGCCCTCATAAACAGGCTCAAAGTCGAGCAGTCGAATCAGGGTCATTTCAAAACCAACTTTGGGATCCGGTGCGTACTGCATATCTCGCCCGCCCATGAGACAAGTCTGATACGCCAATTGAATCCATTGTGCTGAAAATCGATCTGCGTAGTTTTGCAGGTCGCCTTCCGGTTTCGTATCGGTCGCGTACGCCATCGCGAGCTCGTGAAACGCCCGTTGCAGGTTATCGAGCACATCGGCCAGATCCGCCGAGCGCGAGGCGAGTTCATTTGTACACTTGAACAACGCTGTTCGATCCCGATCGGCGAGCGCGTCGAGTAAACGGGTCACCTCGTCCGCGCGCACGGTACCCAACATTTCGGCGACCCGATCCCCTTCCAGCGGCCCTCCACAGTACGACACGGCCTGGTCAGCGATCGACAACGCATCGCGCAGGCTGCCATCTGCTGCTCGGGCAATCACGTTAAGAGATACGTCGTCGGACTCGACCGACTCGTGGGTGAGTACACTCCGGAGATGTTCGGTAATCACGTCCGGGAGAATGTTCTTCAAGTTAAATTGCAGGCACCTCGAAAGAACCGTCATGGGAACTTTTTGCGGATTGGTGGTCGCTAGCAAAAACTTTACGTGAGGTGGTGGCTCTTCGAGCGTCTTTAATAGTGCATTAAAACTTGGGGTCGAGAGCATGTGAACCTCATCGATGAGGTAGACCTTAAAGCGCCCGCGCGTTGGTAAATACTGCGCGTTATTGAGCAGGTCCCGGGTATCATCCACACCAGTGCGTGAGGCCGCATCGACCTCGATCAGGTCAATAAACCGTCCCTCGATAATCTCTGTGCACGATTCACATTCGCCGCAGGGAGAAGATGAAACCCCTTGCTGGCAATTCAGGCAATTAGCCAGAATCCGCGCAATGGTCGTTTTGCCCGTGCCCCGTGTACCCGTGAACAAGTACGCATGGTGTAAACGGTCTTTGTCGAGCGCGTTGACCAACGCGCGGACAGCGTGTTCCTGACCGACAACGTCATCGAACGAACGCGGTCGGTACTTTCGAGCAAGGACCTGATAGCTCATGATCATCCATTCTAAGTCAGATCTTCACGAGTCAACACGCATCGAATGAGTTTGTCCCCTGATTTTTCCATTATCGGCCATCGGGGCGCGGCTGGTATCGAACCCGAAAACACGTTGCGGGGGTTCAAGCGTGCACTGGAACACCAGGTACACGCCGTCGAATTCGACGTCTATCGGATCGATCGCGAACTCGTTGTCATCCACGACGATACGGTCGATCGAACCACCGACGGAACCGGGGCACTGACGGACTTTTCGTTCGAAACACTACGTCAGCTGGATGCTGGGGATGGCGAACGTATACCCACCCTTATAGAAGTTCTGGATCTCGTTACACCCTCGGTCGGCGTCAACGTTGAATTGAAGGGTCCTGGTACAGCAACTGCGGTTGCGGAAGTACTCCGGCAATATAGTCATCGACAATTGGTGTCGTCGTTCGATCATGAAGAATTACGGCAATTCGTGGCAGGTGGTTCTGGTATCCCAATTGCACCGTTGTTCGGACGATGGCGAGAAAACGGAATCGAGATAGCCCGCGCGCTAAAGGCGCATGCCGTTAATATATCCGACCGAATAGCGATTCCTGAACGCGTCACGGATATCGTTACTGCGGGGTTCGCGTGTTACGTGTTCACCGTCAACGATGTCCAACGCGCCAAGGATCTGAAAGAAATGGGGGTGTCGGGCGTCTTTACCGACCGACCCGACCTGTTCACTGAATTCACGTAATCCCGCTGACTATCCGGGTGCTGACAACGCCCTTGCACCCGATTCGATAGATTCTTTAAGGAGCAGCAGCCATCAGCCTGCGGGCATATGTTGAATCACGTCTGCAGGCGGACCTTCTGGTATGTCGTCCTCGGTGACTGCGCGAAGAGCAACGCGATCATCCGCTTCTGCAAACTCATGCGTGGTTACGCAGAATTCGACCAAAATATCGTTGGGGTCGGTCACATAAATGGAGTGACACCAACCGTGATCGATCTCCGTCACTTCGTGACCACAATCGAGTAGCCGGTCCCGTTTCGCGTGCAGGTCGTCCACACTTTCAGCGCCGAAGGCAATGTGGTTCGACCACGATGGCAACCCTAAGCCCTTTGAAATCGAGATCGACCGTTCGTCGTCGAGGCGTTCATCGTGAAGTTCCCAAAAAGCCATTAACTGGCCGTTTCCCGTGTCGTAAAAGAAGTGCTTGGCCCAACTGCGTGGCATCGTTTGTTTAATTACCTTCGCCAGACGAAAACCCATTGCTTCAGAATAAAAGGCGTGTGTTGCCGGCATATCCCTCGTGGTAATCGCTAGATGGTGAAATGACATGGCGTGTTACCCGCTTAATGACTCGGGGAAAATGTATCACGATCACGTCCTACTATAGGATCTGTAAAACGGCTACGATAAACGGCCATTCGGCATCCGATGGATCGCCGAATCTATGGTGACCCACGCCGGTCCCCTCGCGACGAGAAGTTGTGAACCCCGTCAGGCCTGGAAGGGAGCAGCGGCAGCAGCGGATTCGGGTGCCGGGGTGTGGCTGGTTGGGTCGCCACCCATGTACTGTTCCCATCAGGAGAGGTGTCTGAGCGGTCGAAAGAGCACGCCTGGAAAGTGTGTATACGGCAACGTATCGAGGGTTCGAATCCCTCCCTCTCCGCCATTCACTTCTCTAAGTGATTGATTAAATTAGGAAAGTTTTCCACCTATCTTCTCGGTCTTACTGCCAGTCTTACTGGCTGACAAGCAACCGTATACAACAGCCCCGTTATTCAAAGCCGTAGCAACCACCTTTCTTAGGAATTACCTCGGCGCTTAATTTCTGTTAGTTTCGTGATCTAAGAAGTATCTGGAATCATCGAAGCGACGTTTTCACTGGGGGAGAGCGTAGGTTTATGAATACACATTAATGTGGCGCTACCAGTGAATAGACGATCCGCATGTGCGCTACTCGCCCTGGTCGTTAACTTCACGCTATATCAAGCTGCGACAGCGGATTCTCAGGATCTAACGACGTCTCCGACCTCATTTTCGGTCGACGCGGGATCCACGGGCCTCGAGGTCACCGTTAGTTACGACACCACGCCCACGGGCCTGCAGACCACGGGCGCGGGTATCTCGGTTTTTTACGACAGTGCTTACCTGACTTTTGTTTCGTTCGCCGTAACCTACGATGAAGATCTGACGCAAGCGACGCGCACACCGGATTCGGTCGTTGCAGACTCAGCGAATTTGGATGAAAACAGCGCGACAGATAAGCGCGCGATTATTGCCTATACCAGCTTCACTGGTGCGTGGCCGGACGAGGATGACTCGGATCGACCCCTCGAACTCTTCAAGGTCACCTTCGATGCCGCGAAAGCTAGCTGGGCTGGGGAAACGCCGATCAATCTTGTCATTACCTCGGGTGCAGGGGGCTATACGGCGTCCAACCCTACGGTGACGGTCGAATTTCATAAGTGAGACCGCGGATACCGACGGCGACGGTACGGGTAACAATGCGGACACTGACGATGACGGTGACGGAGTATTAGATGTCGCCGACGCGTTCCCGCTGATTAGCCTAGGCGGTTTAACCGACACGGACGGGGACGGTCGTCCCAACGACTGCGATAGCGCCTGTCAGGCACTTGGTATGACGGCGGATACCGACGATGACGGTGAAGGCGCCACGGAGGCGTTGAGCGATGGTTTGTTGGTGTTGCGTTATCTCTTTGGCTTTCGGGGCGACTCGTTGATCGTTGGCGCCGTCACCGCCAACGCCACCCGCACCACGGCCACCGAGATCGAATCGTATATTGAGTCAAGAATTACGACCGACGGTTGAAGGAAAATTAATCGATATCCGGTAACAACCTGGCCTCTGTTACCAGGTGAAGCGGTATCCAGAGCCCTCCAAATCCGCCTACGCCGAATTCGTGGCGTGCTAAAAAATCAATCCACAGCATAGCGGGTAGTCGCGTCACCGCCGATTTTTCGGCGTTCCGCCAATTCCACCAACATCTCTGTATGGCGTTCAGCTGTCAGTCGGTATTGTGTGTAGAAGATGACCGAGATGAAGCCAAGTGACGCGATAATGGGACCGTAGACGAGCCCCATGTTCATGAGCGTTTCTGGGGGGACATCTGCTGCTGATTGGATGTGGGGTCCGACCGGCCAGTTGATTATTTGGAGGGCAAAGCCAGCGATAACGGTCCCAAGTCCACTGGTTGCTTTCGCCGAGAACGCCACGGCGGCGAAATATGCGCCTTCTTGTCGCCGACCTGTTTGGTACTCGTGCTCGTCACATACATCCGCCATCATCGAACCGTATCCAACATTGGCCTGCGCCGTTGCGAAACCCTGGATCACCTTAACCGCAACGAGGAGAGGCAAGATGGTGTTCGTCTCGATCCCTGCGAATGAGATGGTGTCGTCATTCTCGGGAAACCAGCCAATCAGGCGCAGGACGACGGGGAGTGTCTGGAAGAATGCCCAGGCCAATCCCCCCATGATCAGACACGCTTTCTTGCCCCACCAGGCGAATAGGGGAACACAGATCGTGGTACCCAGAGCGTTGCCGATCGCGTATGCGATCAACACCGGAAGTATGATCGAGTCGTCGAGCTCCCAAAAGTACGTGAACATGTAGATATCGAGGGTCGTCGTCACACCGACCATCACGAAGACGACAAGCACACCGGTAAACAGAAACCGGAAATTCCGGTTCTTCGCGACCTCCATGAAGTCCGCGCCCATCCGCGCAAATACTTGAGCCAGCGATGCACGCAGTTGGTTAGGTACCTTGGGTAGATAGGGAATGATCGACCGCGTGCCCCACGCGCTCCAGAAAATCGTACCGCCCATCACGATCGCAGTAACAAGCGCCCACGGCGTATATGCCGCCGCGTTGAACCGCCCAACCTCGTCACCCATTAAAGGCGAGAAGACGAGAAAAAATGCGAGTAGCGCGAACAGGCCTCCAATGTTTGCAAAGAACTGACGGTACGCGACCAACGCCGTCCGATCCGCAACGTCTTCGGTGATTTCTGCACCAAGCGCAATGTGGGGTACGTGGTACAACGACATCATGGTTCGCGCGACATTCGTGAACACGGCGAGCCAGATAAAAAGAGCCCACTCCGAATTCACAAGTGGAAAGAACAGCAAGAAGAAGCATAGCGACAACGGGACGAATGATGCGTACATGAAGGGATGTCGACGACCATTCTTGGACTGCCAATGGTCTGAAATGGATCCGGCAAAAACGTCGGATGCGGCATCGATCATCACAGCGATACCAATGGCCGATCCAGCGAGACCGGGGCTCATGCCGAGAATTTGGCTGTAATAAAAAAGCAGGAAAAAGCCAAGGCCCTGTCCGAAACAACCCTCTCCCGCTTGACCGATCCCGAAAGCAACTTTGAAGTTGAAGGAGAGTTTTTCGGGCTTCATGTGTTAACCGTCGTCTTCATTGTTAAAAAATACGGTTCCAACGTGTCCCGCCTTGTCATATTAGGAGGAACACCGTTAGAAAGAAATTCGAACACTAAATCGCATCGACAATGGGTCGACCGGGGGAAATACACGAGTCGTAAAGGCCGCGTCTCCTACCAAACCCTCTGAACCAGATTTGGCACGACCCTTCTGATCCGAAGCACGCCCCACACTAATACCTCTTCAATGTCTTGGCGTAACTGTGTCTGATCCTAACCCGAGGACCTCAAACCGCCCTCGTTAACGGCGATTGTTAGCAAAATTACGTCAGAGACTCGGTGGTTCATATACAGCCCAATAAGACGCCTCAAAACGCATTTTATCTCTAATAAAATAGGTATAAAATACTCATATAACAGTAAGTTAAATACTATTCGTAGAATGTTCTAC